>NZ_NOVQ01000022.1:0-2092 GCF_008042215.1 Corynebacterium sp. LK14 | reverse complement strand
ACTAGTTATCGATGCTCTAGCCCACGCACACGGCGTGCGCGGCAGTCTTGACGGGACTATTTTCCATTCCGATCACGGCAGCGTGTACACCTCACAAGCCTTTAGGAACTACTGCTCGTCGTTAGGTGTGCGCCAGTCCATGGGCGCGGTTGGAACGAGTGCCGATAATGCCCTGGCAGAATCCTTTAACGCCACCTTAAAGCGGGAAGTGCTGCGTGATCGGAAAGTCTTTGACAACCCAATTAGCTGTCGTCAAGAGGTCTTCCGGTGGTGCATGCGCTACAACACGCGCAGGCGGCACTCCTGGTGTAACCTCCTAGCTCCCGATGACTTCGAAGCACTCACATCAGCTACACTGACCAAAGCAGCATAGCTAACCCCCGACGTGTCTACTTTCCGGGGGTCAGGCCCAAGCTTTGGACTACGCTACCCCACAGGAAGTAGAAACCGAGTACTATCTCACCCAGGCCATCAACACAGGGCCGTAAAAGAAGCGGAACTAAACCCAGGACGCTTCGTAACGCCCTAGCAGAATCTTTTAACGCCACCTTAAAGCGGGAAGTCTTGCGTGATAGGAAAGTCTTTGACAATCCCATTATCTGCCGGCAGGAAGTCTTCCGGTGGTGCATGCGCTACAACACGCGCCGGCGGCACTCCTGGTGTAACCTCCTAGCTCCCGATGACTTCGAAGCACTCACATCAGCTACACTGACCAAAGCAGCATAGCTAACCCCCCGACGTGTCCACTTTCCGGGGGCCAGGCCCTACCGCTATTGCACTGACCCAGCCCATACCCCGGATAAGGACATTGCCGGGGTCAAACCTCTTACCCGTGACGAGCTGCTTGCTCGAGCATCATCATTTGGGCCGGCAACGACCAAGGTCGTCTCCTCAATTTTGGAACGCAACGCCAAAGCCGTACCCCGCGGGCTACACACTGCCCGCAACGTGCTCGTCAAGCTGGGCAACAAGCACAACAAGACCACGCTTGAGCCTGCCTGCCAGCAAGTCATTGACCATAGCCTGGCACCCAACATGCAGGTCATCGCGCGGATTCAGGCCGACATCGCCCGCAACGGTCACACCCTCAACCAAACGCCAGCCGTCCAGGCCGATCACGCCCAGTCGCGCATTGTGGATATCACCGCAATCCCTGATGCAGTATTCCTGCGCCCAGCCAGCCACTACGACATCCCGAAGAAGGAGGCCTAGACCATCATGACCACCATCAACCTTGACGATGACATCCGAGCTACACTGCGTAAACTGCGTCTTTCCACCTTCGCTGATATCTTTTTCGACCTAGTCGCCGCCGATGACGCCAACACCGCTCTACCGGAGGAAATCTTCCTCAAAGCCGTGGAAGAAACCGCGGCCAAGCGCCGGCAAACCAACATCGCAAAAGCCATCACCCAGGCGAAATTCCGCTATCCGGGAGCAACACTCGCCGAGCTGATCAACCCAGATGAACGAGGGTTGAATCTACGCCAGCTCAAACGACTAGCCGCAACACCCTGGCGCGACGAACCTTCCAATGTGCACGTCCTAGCGCCCACCGGTGCGGGTAAAACCTACATCGCCTGCGCTATCGGTATTGCTGCTTGCCAGGCTGAATACAGTGTCGCGTACTACCGGCTGGATCAGCTCGTCGATGAATTAGGGGCCTTCCTGCCAGCAGATGAACGCTATGTAGCTAAAATGCGCAAGCTACAAAACATTGATGTACTCATCCTCGATGATTTCCTGACCATAGGAATCAACCAGCGCGGACAAGAAGACCTAACCAAGATCATATTCGACCGCGACGGCAGACTGCCGACCATCATCGTCTCCCAGACAACCGCCGCCTACTGGGTGAAGAAACTACCCGACCCCATCGGCGCGGACTCACTGGTCAGCAGACTCAATGCCGGACAGCGCATCGAACTCGGCGACTACGACATGCGCCAACACCTGGCAAGCGCCACATATGGCGCCAACGAGTAGTCGATCGGATTAGAAGCCCGGCCGCTGGCCCCAACAGGGCCAGCGGCCCGGCCCTACCACCTAGTCGGAATCCAGCCCTACCACCGTTCCGCAACACCCCTACCAA
>NZ_NOVQ01000021.1:0-2965 GCF_008042215.1 Corynebacterium sp. LK14 | reverse complement strand
ATGGTCGCCCTATTTGTCATCGGGGCCCATCACAGGAACTAACACGTACACCACGCTAACGGACGCAACCTTTTCCCATCTACTCAAACGGAACAAAACCTGGGGCACTTCACTGATTTACCCTCACGCGTGCGCTGATTTACCCTCATTGAGGCAGTTATCCACAGGGTTTAACCTGCAATTAAACCTATTTTCCCAGGTCGCTTATAACTATATCCCTGTAGATCTATACCAAGGGCGATCAACCAAACTAAAGGCAGACGGCTAGTCACTGTCTAAGGCTCCCGCCTCGCCTTGCGGCTCGTTGGGCTGCCGCCCAAATCAATAGATTTGGTTGCCACACAATTACCCCACTACTCAAGGTTCACACGCATTCTCACTGCCCCACGGGGGAAGAAAAGCAATCAAAAATAAACCTCTTCCCAACTTCGACGATCTGACACATCCACACCCAACCGCATACGCCCACCAGGGCGTGTCCGGGACACTCCGTAGTGTGGTGGGCATGAGCTTTTTCAATCGACTCCGTGAGACTCTCACCCACCTAGAAAACGCTCTAGGCAACGCTGCCCACCCGCAGGCGGGCAGGCCAGTCTTTGCCGTCATTGACACAGAGACCACGGGGTTGAACAAGCGCTACGACCGCATCATTGAACTCGCCGTCGCCCGCTTTGATAAATCCTTCCGGCTTGTCGACCAATGGCACACGCTGATTAATCCTGACGGAAAGCAGATTAAAAACTCCCACATCCACGGCATCACCAATGCTGATGTCGCCCACGCACCCACCTTCCCGGAGGTCTACACCGAGTTCGCCGCACGTGTCGATGGGATGGTGCTCATGGCACACAACGCCGCGTTCAATGCGAAGATGATTCTTGCTGAAACAGAGCGCATCACCCCAGACGAAGAGGACGTGTACTTCCCATTCGTAGATACCATCGACCTGGCTAAGCAAATGGTCTCCCTGCGCTCCTACAAACTCGCTTCCCTGCTTGACCATGTTGGATTAGACAACCCGCAGTCCCACGCTGCCATTGCCGACGCTACTGCCACCGGACAGATGCTGAACAAACTTTTCGGGCGCGAAGCAGCCACGATTGGCCGCCAAATCCTCGACCAGGCTGTCACCTTCGGCGCCGGCCACACCACCAACTGGGGACTACCTTGCAAGCCCACCGTCACACGCGGCTAACACGTACGAGTCCACCGGCCGATAAAAATCGCCCAGTACGCGTGTCTATCATGCGCGTGCTGGGCGACTTTCGCTTTCAGTGTGATGTCCTCTTTTAGGATGCTGCGAGCTTTTGGGCGCGTTGGTAAGACACTCCGAGGACTGTTCCCATATCTCGCACGGTCATTCCAGCGTTTCTCATTGCAACAGCGAGGTCATGAGTGCTTGCCTGTGCCGCAGCGGCCAGTCGTGCCGCTTCTTCGCGTTCTTTTTCGGCGCGAGCTTTCATTTCCGCAAGGCCCGGTGGGAGAACAACATCAACAATAATGTTGAGTTCGTCTGGGTCTAGGCCTGCCTGGTAGGCCAGTGCTTCGCGCATCTCGTCGGCAGCATTAGCCAGCCGCTTAGTTTGGGATACTGCCCCTAGTTCGGCGCATTCGAGCACCCATACTCCGCTGGTTCCGCGTTCTGCGGTTACTGTGTATGTCGTGGTCATTACCTCCACCAGCCTTTACCTAATTCTTGGGCGTATTGGTCGAAAAACTTCTTGACTGTCACATCGTCAATCTCACGGTGCCTACCTAAGGTTCGGGTTGTGCTGCCTACCCGATAAGCGTCATGGCGCGATAGGGCGATTTCCTCAAATTCAAGACCACGCCGCTTGGCTTCCGCTTTCAATTTCTTGATGACGGCGTTTCGCTTCATAACAGTAGTCTACCGACGGGAGACTAAACAAGTCAACCATAGGTTGACGGTTTTTCTTGATTATTTTCCTTCGCCAATTGAACTGGTACCTGCCGCACAAACCCATCGTCACACGCGGCTAGCTCCGACACGCAAAGAAAAATAGTTCTAGGTCGTGCTCACCTCGATGAGCACGACCGACAGATTGACTATCCACGCCAGTATCATGAGCGCAACGAGCACCATACTTAGTGCACACCAAGCTGTACGGAGTACCCCTCAAAGAAACTAATTCCACCCCTAGTTGTGTCGGGGAGAAAACCGTCTGGGTCGACAGAGAGTGGTACGGCGTCTCCAGGTTAATACTGATTATTTTCAGATGCGTGGGCGGTGACGGGGGACACTGCAGTTAGTAAAGTGCAGCCCATTAAAATGAGACCCTTTTTCCATACCATTGGCGATCACCCTTTCTGGATATATTCCATAGAATTGAATTTATTCTTTTCGGGGGTTGAGGTAAGGAACATCTCTACAAAACCAGAGCCTTGGAGCATTTCGTCCCACTCGATAGATTCTTCATTTCTACTTAAATCAGGGAATCTTCCCCAAAGGCGAACGACTTTTCCTTCGTGAAGTCTAGGGTTAAAGAGGTCGAAGTGGTACCAGAGCTGATTTTCGGGGGAGCCGCTGTTTCTTCCCGCTTGGATGCCGACTCCGGCTAAAATTGTTTCCTCTGGAAGTATGGTGTCTTGAAACATTTGGGTGGATATATTTTTCAAAAACTTGATTTCATCAGTCGCGATAGAAACAAATTGATTGATGACTATTCTCCTAGCGGTAGAAAGCAGTGATTATTCCGACAGGTCGGCCGTCTTTGCTTGTCGTGCCACAGTAGTCACTCTAGCTTATCTCCTTATGCGGGATGGATTCCCACACAAACCATCAGACACACTCCCGCGCCCATGCCCCACTTCTTGTGGTGGTTGTAGAAGAAAAAGGGGGCGCATTTACTACCACTGCGGTATCTCGCTTACTCCGGCTGACGCCCTGCGTTTTCCGCCCACACACGCACTCCCACAGAGGCAGCAGTCAGAACAATAATGAAAA
>NZ_NOVQ01000005.1:0-3401 GCF_008042215.1 Corynebacterium sp. LK14 | reverse complement strand
AGTTGTTGTTTGTTGTTTTATGTCGGCGGTAACTTACTCTCCCACAACCTCCCGGTTGCAGTACCATCAGCGCGGGCAGGCTTAGCTTCCGGGTTCGGAATGGGTCCGGGCGTTTCCCTGTCGCTATTGACCACCGACAAACTTTCGGGGCAGCAGAACTTTTGTGTTCTGGTGTACTCCGGTGTTGTGTCAGATACTGCATAGTGGACGCGAACACGTGTGTGTGTTTCTTTTTGTTTGTGCACGGTAGGTTCGTGTGTGTTTGTTTTGGTCTATTAGTACCAGTAGACTCCACACCTTGCGGTGCTTCCATGTCTGGCCTATCAACCCCATAGTCTTTAGGGGACCTCAAATGAAACCTCATCTTAAAACAGGCTTCCCGCTTAGATGCTTTCAGCGGTTATCCCTTCCGTACGTAGCCAACCAGCGATGCTCCTGGCGGAACAACTGGCACACTAGAGGTACGTCCGTCCCGGTCCTCTCGTACTAGGGACAGCCTTCTTCAAGTTTCAACGCGCGCGGCGGATAGAGACCGAACTGTCTCACGACGTTCTGAACCCAGCTCGCGTGCCGCTTTAATGGGCGAACAGCCCAACCCTTGGGACCTACTCCAGCCCCAGGATGCGACGAGCCGACATCGAGGTGCCAAACCATCCCGTCGATATGGACTCTTGGGGAAGATCAGCCTGTTATCCCCGGGGTACCTTTTATCCGTTGAGCGACACCACATCCACAAGTAGGTGCCGGATCACTAGTCCCGACTTTCGTCCCTGTTCGAGCTGTCACTCTCACAGTCAAGCTCCCTTGTGCACTTACACTCACCACCTGATTGCCAACCAGGCTGAGGGAACCTTTGGGCGCCTCCGTTACATTTTGGGAGGCAACCGCCCCAGTTAAACTACCCACCAGGCACTGTCCCCAACCCAGATCATGGGCCAAGGTTAAGGTATCCAATCCGATCAGAGTGGTATTTCAACAACGACTCCACGCGTGCTGGCGCACACGTTTCATAGTCTCCCACCTATCCTACACAAACCGAACCGAACACCAATACCAAGCTATAGTGAAGGTCCCGGGGTCTTTTCGTCCTGCCGCGCGTAACGAGCATCTTTACTCGTAGTGCAATTTCACCGGGCCTGTGGTTGAGACAGCAGGGAAGTCGTTACGCCATTCGTGCAGGTCGGAACTTACCCGACAAGGAATTTCGCTACCTTAGGATGGTTATAGTTACCACCGCCGTTTACTGGGGCTTAAATTCTCAGCTTCACCAAGCAAAGCTTGATTAACCGGTCCTCTTAACCTTCCAGCACCGGGCAGGCGTCAGTCCATATACATCAACTTAACGTCTTCGCATGGACCTGTGTTTTTGATAAACAGTCGCTTCCCTCTATTCTCTGCGACCCCACAACGCTTCCCACCGCAAATGGGTGTTAACGCCATAGGGTCCCCCTTCTCCCGAAGTTACGGGGGCATTTTGCCGAGTTCCTTAACCACAGTTCACCCGAACGCCTTAGTATTTTCAACCTGACTACCTGTGTCGGTTTGGGGTACGGGCCGAGTATATACATCGCTAGAGGCTTTTCTCGACAGCACGGGATCACCAACTTCACCAATTAAGGCTACGCATCACGTCTCAGCTAACAAGTGCGGATTTACCTACACCATCACCTACACGCTTACACCAACAATCCACTAAGCGGCATGGCTACCCCACTGTGTCACCCCATCGCTTGAACCACACATCAGGCCCCACGGCTTGCCACCATGTTAACCCGAAGGCCAATCACAACAGCTTACGGTGGTTAGTATCAGTGCTTTATCAGGGGCGCATATACTCGGGTACCAGAATATCAACTGGTTATCCATCGACTACGCCTGTCGGCCTCGCCTTAGGTCCCGACTCACCCTGGGAAGACGAACTTGACCCAGGAACCCTTAGTCATCCGGCGGGAAGGATTCTCACCTTCCAATTCGTTACTCATGCCTGCATTCTCACTCGCACACACTCCACGCCTCCTCACGGTAACGCTTCAACACGTGCACGACGCTCCCCTACCCAATAACAAAATATTATTGCCGCGGCTTCGGCGGTGTGCTTGAGCCCCACTACATTGTCGGCGCAGAACCACTCGACCAGTGAGCTATTACGCACTCTTTCAAGGATGGCTGCTTCTAAGCCAACCTCCTGGCTGTCTTCGCGATCCCACATCCTTTTCCACTTAGCACACCCTTAGGGGCCTTAACCGGCGATCTGGGCTGTTTCCCTCTCGACTATGAAGCTTATCCCCCACAGTCTCACTGCCGCACAACACATTAATGGCATTCGGAGTTTGGCTGACATTGCTAAGATTGTAGTCCCGCTCAACCAACCAGTAGCTCTACCTCCACCAAGCTAATGCGACGCTGCACCTAAATGCATTTCGGGGAGAACCAGCTATCACGGAGTTTGATTGGCCTTTCACCCCTACCCACAGCTCATCCCCGCAGTTTTCAACCTACGTGGGTTCGCGCCTCCACAGCATCTTACTGCTGCTTCACACTGGCCATGGGTAGATCACCCCGCTTCGGGTCCAGGACATGCCACTAAAACACCCCATTAGGATTCGGTTTCCCTACGGCTACCCCACACGGGTTAACCTCGCGACATGCCGCTGACTCGCAGGCTCATTCTTCAAAAGGCACGCCATCACACACAAAAAGTGCTCTGACGGATTGTAAGCACATGGTTTCAGGAACTATTTCACTCCCCTCCCGGGGTACTTTTCACCATTCCCTCACGGTACTATCCACTATCGGTCACACTGAGTATTTAGGCTTACCGGGTGGTCCCGGCAGATTCACAGCAGATTCCACGAGCCCGCTGCTACTCGGGCAACCCAACAACCCACACACCATCATCTTCAGCTACAGGACTATCACCTTCTACGGCAGGCGTTTCCACACCACTTCACCTAACAACAATGCGCGGGCAGGACGTCAGTAGCCATCCTCATCAGGGCCCACAACACCGCACACACAACCCCTACCAGGTATCACATGCACACGGTTTAGCCTCATCCACGTTCGTTCGCCACTACTAGCAGAATCATTATTATTTTCTCTTCCTACGGGTACTGAGATGTTTCACTTCCCCGCGTTGCCCCCACAACAGCTATGAATTCACTGAAGGGTAACACCCCATAACAGGTGCCAGGTTTCCCCATTCGGACATCCTCGGATCAACGCTTAATTGACAACTCCCCGAGGCTTAACGCAGCCTTTCACGTCCTTCATCGGCTCAGCATGCCAAGGCATCCACCATGCGCCCTAAATAACGAACACACAACCAACACAACAGAAAGAAACAAAACAAAGAAGCCTGTTCCTTAACCGTTGTGCCGGCGTGAACTACACAAAACACA
>NZ_NOVQ01000020.1:0-7676 GCF_008042215.1 Corynebacterium sp. LK14 | reverse complement strand
ATTCAGATTTTTTACACTGTTGAGTTGCCAGTTACTGAGAGCTGTTTATTTGGGTGAGTACTTTTAGGTTTTAAGTAGGGAAGTTTCATATCACGGGTGGGCGTTTGGTGGCAACCAAATCTATTGATTTGGGCGGCAGGCCAACGAGCCGCAAGGCGAGGCGGGAGTCTTTCGGTCTCAAGATCCTGGTGCTGTTGGTTGGTGGATCCCCCGTGGGGATATAGATCTACAGGGATATAATTATAAGCCACCTGGGAAAATAGGTAAACCCGCAGGTACACCCCTGTGGATAACTAGCCCTGTATGCGTAAATATGCGCAGGCGTATGCGTAAATATGCGCAGGCCCTTTTTTCGTATGCGTAAATATGCGCAGATTTACCTGGGGAAACGGCCGTATGCGTAAATATGCGCAGTGTCTGCGAAATGGTTCCCCGGCGGAGAGGTAATTGTTATGACAATGCCGTGATGGAAAACTTCTTTGGCCACTTGAAAGCCGAGATGTATCACGGTGAGAAGTTCGGGTCTGTCAAAGAATTTACCGCTGCGGTAGACGCGTACATCGACTGGTACAACGCGGAAAGACTCCAGCTGGGACTTGATGGTTGCACCCCGATGAAATACCGGGATAAGGCCCTTAAGACGTTAGCCGGGTAGGATTACCCCTAGTCCAACTTTCGGGGGCAAGTTCAGAATGAGAAGTTGGACTATTTATGATTCATCGCTGGGGTTGGTCGGACATACTTGCACTGGCATCCACATTACTGTGAGACCTCATACCACCTGGGCTGGGTCAGGTTCCTATTAGCAGTTTGAGTATGTCACTGCCTTCGGCGGCATCACCCCCCGGATCATTTTCAGACAGGGACAGGAATAAGCCATACCGAAGCCAGCGACTAGTTCCACTGTCCTTTCGAACGGAGGGAACGGACATAAACATAGCCCGCCCAATCGGGGGGACAGGCTATGAACCTTCGGCGCCCTGAGGTGGAACTGCTAACAACGTAATGGGGAGAGGGGGAGAGAAGGGTGTCCCCCGCAAACAATGCCGATCTCGGTGCCCGCGTTAATCGCGTCCCGAACTGATTTTCCACCCGCTTGCTGCTTTGCGTTGCTGCCAGAAGTGACGGTAGATACCGGGGACATCGGAAAGCTCAGAATGCGTGCCTAGCTGGCTGACTTGCCCGTGTTCATCCAAGACTACGATTTGATCAGCAGATTTGATTGTATCCAGCTTATGGGCGATGACAATAAAAGTAGATTGCTCCCGTAGCTCGTCCATCGCAGCAAGAATGTTTGCCTCATTTTCTGCATCGAGCGCGGAGGTAGCCTCATCAAAGAGTACAATCGGCGCTTGCTTGAGAAGCGCGCGAGCTACAGATACGCGCTGGCGTTCACCACCGGATAGAAGCCGCCCGCCTTCACCAACAGGAGTATGCCACCCTAGGCGGTTGGCAATAGAAGTCACGCCTGAAAGATCAGCTGCGCGGAAGACTTCCTCATCGGAGGCGTCGGGACGACCAACGCGGATATTAGCGATTAACGAGTCGTCGAAGAGGTAAACGTCCTGAAAGACCATGGACAGTCTGGACATTAACTGTTCGGTTCCAAGCTCGCGGATATCTACGCCGTCAACCATCACCGCCCCGGAATCTACATCCCAGAATCGCGAAATAAGGCGCGCAATTGTGGTCTTTCCGGAGCCAGAAGGACCGACAATGGCGGTAACGGTGCCTGGTCGAGCATGGAAAGTGACATCTACCAATACTGGTTTATCGCCGTATCCAAACGTGACATTACGCAGCTCTACATTTCCCGAACCATCGCCTAGGCGCGGAGTAGTGGGTTCTGGCAGGGAAGGGGCATCGGTGATGAGCTCAGTTTCTGTGAGCGCGATACGGCCGGCATCTAAACCGACGAAAGAAGAACCCAGCTGTTCAAGCGTGCGGGTAAACCTCAAGCTGATTCCGATGATCGCAATTGTTTCTAGTGGCGATAGGGCGCCTTCAACGGCAAGATCCGCGGAGACCATAATGAGAGCCACAATGAAGATCTGCACTACTATGCCGTTGAGTAGCAAAGCTAATGTGGATACCCATAGCTCGCGTATTCGTGCTTTATGGTCGATTTCTAGCGCTTGCTCTAGTGGCGCAAAAACTTGTGATTGTCCTGCCGCGCGCAGGGCTGGTTGACGGTTAGCAAATTCTACGATGCGCTGGGAGAGCTCTTTACTCGGCCCCAGTGCGCGGTTCGATGCTTTCTCACGAATCCATGCAGCCAACTGCATCACCACGAGCGCCAATGGTGCGATGATAAGAAGGACCAAGCCCAGCTTCGGGTTCCAGAAACACGCTCCTACTAACAAGGTGACAAGTGCCGCGCTATCGCGGTATATCGTTCCTTGAATATGCGCAATGGTCTCGGCCGCCACCATAAAGCGATCTGAAACGAGGCGAGATAGGCCGCCGGTATTAGCCGGTACGAACCAGCCGAGCGGTAGCGTTGCTAATTTATCGCCCACAGTCGTGTGCGCGGCTCGGATGAAATCCAAGGCCGTGTGGTAAGAGGCCATGGTTGCGAAAAATCGTAGCGCAAAAGCTACGAGCGCAATTGCCAAAAGCGTCCACATCCATGGTGCGATCGTCGTATCCCCATCGAGTGCCTTTGTAAGTGGCACGAGCGTGAGAACGGCGAGGCCATCAAGCACGCCAACGATAAGCGATAGACAAGCATACCTTTTATTGAGCTTATGGCCTACAGGACTTTGCAGCTTTTTGACACTGCGAGTGAGTAGCGGATCACGAAGACGCGAACTAACAGGCGTAGTGGCATTAGACATGAGAATTATCCTTCATAGGCTTGAGGCAGATTATTTGGTCTGCTCCTTGGATGGACTCCGGCTTGTGGGCGATGACTAAGACGGTCTTGCCTCTGACGAGTGTGGCTAGAGCTGCTTGAATTTCTGCTTCGCAGTCAGGATCAGTTGCCGCAGTAGCTTCATCCAGGATCAAGATTGGGGCATTGGTAATGATTGCCCGGGCAATAGAAATGCGTTGCTGTTGTCCACCGGATAAAGAGGTGTCCTCACCAACAACGGTGTCGAGCCCAGCCGGTAAAGCGCGAATATCAGCAGCTATGTGCGCAGCCTCTGCGGCTTGCCAGATCTCTTCATCGCGGGCTTCTGGGCGTGCAAGGCGAATGTTTTCCCGAATACTCATACGCAGTAAGTGAGGATCTTGTAAGACGAAAGCCACAGTGCGGTATAAACTGTCGAAAGTGAGATCACGGATATCCACGTTGTTGATAGTGATTGTGCCCGAATCTGGATCCTGGAAACGCGCCAGCATCGTTGCTGCTGTGGATTTGCCAGACCCGGAGGGGCCAATCAATGCCGTGACAGTGCCTGCATTTAGTTGCGCAGAAAAGTCTTGGAGGACTGGTGTGTCTGGGGCGTAGCTAAAGCTGACCTTATGGAACTCCACCTCCATGTCTTGACTACTGGCATCGAGTCTCTTTTGGCCTTCTTTCACATGGGAAATTGTCATGACTTCATCAAGGCGCAACGCCGCATTGCCAGCGAGCTGGTAAGACCACATCATTTGGCCGACGGTTTGAATCGTGCCTGGGAGCACCAGCGCAATTAACGTTGTTGCGATGACTTCAGCGACCGTGACATAGCCACCAGCTATCAGCAGGGAACCGACTCCTAGATTGATAAGGATGAGGACAGGAACCGCCACCACAGACTCTGAGATTGCGGAAACACGCAGAAGCGGACGTACCCACTCGTAATAGAATTCCGCGAATTTTTGGGCAGCTTCGCGATATCGAGCGTGGGCTTTGCCAACGGTGCCGAAAGCCTTGACGACGGAAATACCTTCGGAGAACTCCACCGCAGTCGCAGAGACCTCACCCAGATAATTATCCATTTCCGCAGTTTTTGTGCCCATATCTTTCATTGAATATGCTTGGATTGCTAGGAAAATGGGCACAGTGGCAATAGAAAGTAGACCAAGGCGCCAATCCAAGATAAAGGCATAAACCAGAAGCGCGAGGGGCGTAAAGATCGCGGCGACCTTCTCTACAGGAGCATGGGCTGTCAGGGTGTGCAGAGTTAACGTATCGTCCTCGACGGCTTTGCGGACTTTGCCGGAATTAGTCTGGCTAAACCACGAGAGTGGTGCTTTCGCAATAGCGGTAATAATTCGGCGCCGGTTAATCCCCACCAGCTTTGCATCAGCGAAGTGGGTGATTGCAAGGGCAAGGAAATAGAAGAATAGCTGGCCCAAAAATGCAGCAAGTAGCCATTTCACAATGGACGCGACGTCATCAGTTTTGCCGTCGATTAGAGCATTTCCCAGTGCCACCAACGCGACGTAGGGTGCTACGGCGAGTACCGAGGATATAAGCGCGAGAAACTGTGCGAAGTAGATAGTTGTTTGCACTGGGGCCAGTAGTTTTTTTAGAGCGACCTGGCCAGCTTTTAGTTTTGCGCGAGCCTCTTCTTCCGGTGACGCACCGTGTGATTCTGGTGCGTGGGTTCCGCTTGATTCTGTGGAACTTTGTTTTAGTTCAGACATCTCTTTCTCAATTCTTGTTGATGTCAGTCATATCGATGATTCTGGTGACTGATTCTTGGATGAATTCGTGGTCATGGGTGATGACGATGACCACTGCTCCGCTTGCTGCAAGAGATCGAAGTAGCGCCGAGATGGATTGCAGTTGGCGCCAGCCCACGCCAGAGGTAGGTTCATCGAAGATGTAGATCGCTGCTTGCTCGGCTTGGGCTGAAGCTATGGCTAAGCGTTGCCGTTGCCCACCGGACAGAGACTGCGGATGCCGTTGGGCCATTCCTGCCAGATCGAGGCGATGGAGAATCTCATTGACATCGATGTGGTCCCGCTTCTTCTTTGCCAGTCCGAGCGTGACTTCTTCTTCGGTGGTGGCTGCGAATAATTGGCGGCCAACATCTTGCATCACCATGTACGCGGCACGTCTGCGGGCAGCCGCTCCTACTCGTTTGCTGTTCAAACGGAGACTACCGCCGCGTTTGGGAGAAGCAAGACCGCAAATGATCCTGGCGAGGGTGGTTTTTCCAGCGCCGTTGGGCCCGATTAAGGCGGTGACTTCGCCGCTGGGGAAAAATGCGTGGTCAATGTTTAATACCTCATGTGCGCCATAAGAAAAACAGATGTTGCTTAGCTCGAGTCCGCTCCGCTGGGGATCGGCGTTTTCGAGCGTGGGTGGTACCGGCACGCTCGCGGGCAGGGGAACATGGTGTAAGCTGCGTAGCCCCAATTGTTTGCGTTCGGGTTCGTCTAAGGCATAAAACTCCTGAGCGCGGAAACTCTGCGTTATTTTTCCCTGAGTCAAGTAAATAACTTGGTCAGCGATATCTTTTAAGAAAAAGAGACGGTGATCAGCGATAATGATCGTTGTGCCTAATTCCTTCAAGCGGTGTAGCACGCGTGCAAGAATATCGATGCTTTCCATGGAGAGATTGGACGTGGGTTCATCGAGAAGCACGAGACTGCCCGGGGACACAAGCGCGCATGCGCATGCCACGGTTTGTAACTGCCCACCGGATAATTCTTTGAATCGCCGGCCCCGAAGATCGTTAATGCCTAGTAGCTCGACCGCTGATTGAATTCTCGACTCAATTTCTTTGGGATCTACACCAAGGTTTTCTAGCCCGAAGGCCAATTCTGCATTGACGCTTTCAGTGAAAAATTGTGTTCTTGGATTCTGGAATACTGAGGCGCTGAACTCGATGGCTCGGGACAGCGGTTCTTCCGCAGGGGTAAAAGCCTGGTCATCCTTTATAATAGTGATGGTGCCTAGTAGCTCTCCTGGATTGAAATGGGGGATGAGTCCGTTGATCAACTTGAGTACCGTGGACTTTCCCGATCCGGAATCACCGGTAATCAGTAGACACTGTCCTGGAGAGACAGAAAAAGACACATCAGATACACCTTGAATGCCTGGCCGAGCTCCCAATGGATATGTAAAAGAAACGTTGTGGGCGTCTACACTGGTTGCGATACTGCGTTCGTTCATAAGTGGACCTCCGTGGGAAGCCAGACAGAGGCAACAACGAGGCCCAACCCAGCTAGTGCAGTTGCATCGACAAGCTTGAAGGAAAGATCGGCGGTGGTGGTTGGGCGTGCGGGTCCTCCCAATCCCCGGACAAGAGCAGAGGCAGCGAGCTCATCACCAGCGCGGACGACGGCACCTAATAAGGGGATGATCAACATCGCGGACGATTGTGTGGGCTGTGTGATCCAGCTTTTTACTCCAGGCTGGAGACCCCGAAGGACCATGGCATCGCGGATGGCTTTGGCTTCTGCCACGATGATCGGCAAAACGCGCAGGAATACCGCCGGTGGAATGGTGGCCCAGCCTGGTAAACGCAGGTCCCGCAGTGCTGAGGTCAACGTGGATGGTGTGAGAGTGAGCAAGCCGAATGCGCCGATGGACATGCTGATGACAAAACGGCTTAGCCACGAAAAAATTGCCGCTGAAAAAGCGAAAAATGTGGAGCCAGGAAGCTGTAATAGGCCCCAGTACCCTAGATAGGATAATGCAAAAGCGAACAGGCAAATAAGACCATAGTGTGGCTTTACTGTAGCTAGTGCGATGGAGCTGAAAGCGATAGAAATCAGCAGTGTCGGTAGGTGGCCGTGGCTGAGAGCTACCGCATTGATTACTAGAACAGAAAGCAGCACGGTCCGTGGATCGATCGAAGATCGACGAAGCACGCCCTGTTTTTGCAGGCTCACAGGAGACCAGCGCTTTCAAAGTGTTTGCGGCTGACGCGAACTCCGACCTTTCCTCCGATAAAGCCGACGATGAGCGCACAAATGGCCAGTACCCCAATGGTCCATGGCTGGAAGATATCCGACATGGCATCGGCATATTCTTGACCCATTTGGTCTGCGATATCGACGTAGTAGGAGTCCGTATCCAGAATTAGCGGGATAAAAGGCATAGAAATCCAGACACAGAAGACGCTGTAGGCAATAGGGAAGGATTTGGCAATACTGAGGTGGCTTTTTGTAATAATCAAATCCGCGATAAACCCTAGGATTATGCTTCCCAGCAGGGTCCAGAAGTAGTGTCCGGTGAGCATGAATGCTAGTCCGTTAATACCACCGACGAGGGTGAAAGCACCCATTTTGGGCGTGCGGGCGGCATAAAGCGCTAGCACGATTCCGTTTGCGATTGCCGCGATGAACCATCCAATAAACATGAATTGTGGTCCTGCGAATCCAATCATTCCGCTTACAAAGGTGATTACAAAGTAAAGTGCAGCAAAGATACCAGCGTTGATGAGATCTCTGGTGTTTAAACGTGCCGTCGCCCCACTGGATGAGCTTGTACTCCGTGCGGGCGTAGAGGACTGTTGGGTCATAGTAAACCTCGATTCATGAACGGCTGGAAAGGCAAGGCTTACCTAATACAGATAGTGCTGTATATAAACTATTTCTAGTTTTGATCTGAAGATTCACCCTTAATGGGGGCGAATGTAGATAAGCGGACATCAAACCAGAGCACGACTACCGACTATGCACCGACAAAGTAAGCACCAACGGCAAGACAACCCTGCGATGGGGCGGTAAACTACGCCGCCTCTACATCGGCTGCCGATGGGGCGGGGAACCAATCACCATGGTTGAAG
>NZ_NOVQ01000008.1:0-16173 GCF_008042215.1 Corynebacterium sp. LK14 | reverse complement strand
CTTGAACTCGACGGAATACTTTCTAGGCATAGTTCAATCCTTCCTTAGCTGAGGTAGGAACTAAACCCAGGACGCTTCACCGCACTCGGTTCGCCCCCGAGGTTGACCACATAGTTGGCGACTTCACCAGCCTATCTATTCTCAGCGTGGATACCCAGTGTGCACCATCGTTCCGGGACCGCGCTGCAGCGCTACACAGGCGCATGTTCAGCAATCTCGATCACGGCAGTGTCTCCGGCGTGTCGGTGCAGCGAATGCTTACTAAGCAACGCGGTGCTCGGGTAACCATGCCGGTGGTCTTCACGTGTGGCCTGGGCGTCGTGGAGCACCCCGAGTCAGATCAGAGTCCTTACCTGGGCGTAATCGATCATGGCCTATCGCAGACGCCACAGGTATGGATGGACCTCCAGGTCTATGAACACGATGGTGGCCTGATGCTGAATATGGACGCGGTCGAGGCGATCTTCCCCGACGACATGGTGGCGGAGCTTTTCACCAGCCTTACAGCCACTCTCTCGCACCTCGCAGAGTCCCCTGAACTCTGGAACGCGCCCACCAGTACCATAGCTCCGACGACCAACGAGCCCACCGCAGATCGAATCAACGACACAGACCGGGAACTCCCCGGAGCGGATAAGAGCCTACTGGGGCTGTATCAGAAGGGACTTGCCGAGCATGGTGACAACCTCGCGGTGATAGACGCCACCACGCAATGGACATACGAGCAACTCAATGAGCAGTCGGATAAGTGGGCCCAGCTTATTGCTGCAACTGACCCGGCGCCTGGTGATCTCGTTGGCATCATGATGGAAAAGTCCGCACAACAGATCGCAGCGGTACTAGGCGCAATGAAGGCCGGATGCGCCTACTTGCCGCTGAGCGTGGACCAACCGGTGGGGCGTAACACTTCCATCATCAACGATGCGGGTGCATCCATTGTTGCGATGGACCATCCGGACGATGATTTCGCTGCGTTAGCCGAGCACTGCACAGTCATCACTCTGGCCGATGTCGCCCGGCATCGGCCAGGTGACCAGGCCTTAAGCGAATCGAGTCCGACACCCAGCTCGCTTGCGTACGTCATCTACACGTCTGGTACGACGGGTACTCCCAAAGGAGTAGCCATCACCCACGAGTCGGCGGTCAATACGATTGTCGATGTCAACGAACGCCTCGGGGTGACTCCGACCGACCGGATATTGGGGATTTCAGAGCTAAACTTCGATCTATCGGTATACGACATCTTCGGGATGTTCGCGCGGGGTGCTACCTTGGTGTTGCCATCTCCAGCAGACAAACGTGATCCGCAGTGCTGGGCAGATGCCGTAACTACGCACTCGGTGACGCTGTGGAACTCTGTGCCAGCACTTTTTTTCGATGTACGTGGAACACCTCCGCGAACGGAGCCTCATTGGTTCCTCCGTACGGTCGGCACTACTCAGCGGAGATTGGATACCTGTAAGTATCGCTTACCAGGTCAGCACCCTCTTCCGGGACTGCACAGTTTTCGCTGCTGGGGGTGCTACCGAGGCATCGATATGGTCAAACTGGTACGAGGTAGGCGTCGATGATGCCTCGCGTACCAGCATTCCCTATGGAACGCCGCTGGCAAATCAGCGAATGTACATCCTCGATGAGGCCCTGAACCCCCGACCCACCCATGTGCCGGGAGACCTTTACATTGCCGGACGTGGCCTGGCCATGGGGTACTGGAAGGACCCAGAGAAGACCGCAGCATCATTCATCACCCACCCCCGCACCGGCGAACGAATGTACCGCAAGGGCGACAAGGCCCTCTACAATCACCTTGGTCACATCATCTTCCTGGGGCGCGAGGACGGTCAGGTTAAGGTCAACGGCTACCGCATCGAACTCGGTGAGATCGAGTCAACAGCACGAAAATTCAACGAACTCCGCGATTGCGTCGCTGTCAACGACCATGGCATTGTTCTCTACGTTGTTACGCATGAGGGCTTTAACATGGCAGCACTCAATAACCACCTCGCCGAGTCTCTCCCTGCCTATATGCGTCCACGCGTGATATCACGCATTGATGGGCTACCACGGTCTTGGAACGGCAAGATTGATCGCAAGAGTTTAGAAGGAAAAACCTTTGAACAACCACAAACAAGGGAACGCTCTCGTAATCACCGAGATTCGGGTATCATTACCATCTTGCAAGAACTCCTCGGGCCCAAGGAGATCAGCATCGACGATGACTTCTTCACCATCGGTGCCGACTCGCTCACGGCCGTGCGGCTTACTAACTCGATTCGTCGAGAAATGTCAGTAGAGATCTCCATACGTGACGTATTCAACCATCCAACGGTCCGAGAATTGTCCGACCTGATCGCCGACATCGTCGGCAGCGACGTAGAAGAAGGCGAAATTTAGAGTTCATGCCACACCTGTTTCACTCACCTGACAAGCCACTTGCCCCCAACCCAGTGCTACGCACAAGCAGCCTAATCTGAAAGGAAACATCATGCCCAGTACTCCCCACACCACCCCGAAAGATGCAAAAGCAGGACGGCTGAACATCACCGACCTGATGAACATCGGCATCTTCTTCGTCATCAACTTGGTAGCCGGCGTGGTCATCGCCTTCATCGGCATCACCCCCATCACCTACGTGATGATCACCAGCGTTCAGGCCCTCATCCTGGGCATCCCGATGATGCTGTTCTTGGCCAAGGTGCACAAGCCCGGCATGGTCTTCATATTCCTTCTTCTCAGCGGCCTCGCCAGCCTGCTGCTTGGTTTAGGCATATGGCCACTGCTGCTCAGCTTGGTCATGGCCGTGTTTGCCGAGTTAATTTTGCGCGCCGGCAAGTATACGAGCGCAATACACAGTGTGATCGCCTATGCCTTTATAGCAGTGTCACCCACCGCATCATATATTCCGCTTTTCTTCACCACTCGGCGCTACATAGAGAGCAGCGGCATGCAGACCAAATATGGTGCTAGTTTCGCGGATGGCCTCACCTCTATTGGCCAGATGACTTGGCTATTCCTCATCATTGTGATAGTAACCTTCGTCTGCGGGATCCTCGGCGGGATCCTCGGCCGGCGCATCTTCACCAAGCACTTCCAGCGAGCAGGAATCGCCTGATGTCGCCCACTTTGCCCGGATCAGGCACGCACACAGCGGGACTCCATCTGGACCCACGCACCACGGTGCTGGTCATCCTCGTGGTGTCCTCGGTGCTCATCTCACCGGCCGGGTCCAGTGGGGCGCTGGGCAGCATTGCCCGGTGGATGCTCATTGCCGTTCCCGGGGCACTTTTCCTCGCCTCCGGCATGGTGGCCGCTGCACTGCGATACGCACTCACCTTCGCGGTGCTCGCCGGCTTTC
The DNA here is from genome assembly GCF_008042215.1 of Corynebacterium sp. LK14. Lineage (NCBI taxonomy): Bacteria > Bacillati > Actinomycetota > Actinomycetes > Mycobacteriales > Corynebacteriaceae > Corynebacterium > Corynebacterium sp. LK14. Next base: position 12,818 of record NZ_NOVQ01000008.1, on the reverse strand, counting down.
CTGCGGTGGTGGTACAGGCCCTGCCCGAGCGCCACATCATCGTGGACGTGTGCGCTACGTGGTTCGCAGGGCTTTCGCTCATCCTCCCTGGCATCACGTGCTGCTGGTACCTACTACGCACCGTCTCGGCCAGCGAATTCATGGCCGCGATGCAGCGCATGAGGAGCCCCGACGCCCTGACCATCCCCACGTCCATCATGTTCCGGTTCTTCCCGACGATTCTCGAGGAATACCGCGATATCCGCACCGCCATGCAGATGCGTGGCATCTCGGGCCTGCGCAACCCGATCGCTATGCTCGAATACCGCTTTGTGCCACTGTTGGCGTCCGTTGTGAGCATCGGCAACGAGCTGGCTATGTCTGCAGTGACCCGCGGATTGGGCTCGCCTCGCCGACGAACCACGCTGTGCGAGATAGGCTTCCGCGTAGGCGACGCAATAGTCATAAGCGTGCTCGTCGTGTCCCTGATCCTACTACTGGTAAATATAGTGATGCTGCCGTGATAAAGCTGCACGATGTGTCACTATCCTATGGTCAAAACACAGCGGAGCCGGTGCTGCACCACGTAAATCTCACCGTGGCGAAGGGCGAACTAGTTCTAGTGTGTGGCGAATCAGGCTGCGGTAAGTCCAGCCTGCTACGCCTGATAAACGGCGTGGCGCACACGTTCTGCGACGCCCAGATTTCGGGGGAGGTGCTGCTGGACGACGAAGACATCACTCATGCCCACCCACACGACATCGCCGAACGCGTAGGCTCAGTGTTCCAAAACCCCAAGTCGCAATTTTTCACGCTGGAAGTAGCCAGCGAACTCGCCTTTGGCTGCGAAAACCTCGGCGTGGCGCCCAACGAGATTCGACAGCGTATTGGGGAACTTTCCGCAGATTTCGGCATGGTTCATCTCCTCGACCGGCACCTGTTCACACTTTCCGGCGGCCAGAAACAAAAAATAGCATGCGCTTCAGTGGCCGCGATGCACCCACAGGTACTACTACTAGACGAACCATCATCAAATCTCGACCTCGCCGCCGTCGATGAGCTGCGCCGCATCGTCGCGCAGTGGAAGACACAGGGCCGCACCGTCCTGATCGCTGAGCATCGGCTTTCCTACCTAGTTGACATCGTGGACCGAGTGCTGGTTATGCAGGACGGGCAGATCGCTCATGATCTCAGCGGCTCGGAGTTTCGCACCCTAGACAAGGCCGAACTGTACCGCATGGGCTTGCGCTCAGCGCAGCAGGTCCCCGAGGTGACCCGCGAGCCACGCCCTTCAAGTGGCACGATGGTGCTCAAAAAGCTACAGTTCACCTACCCCAAGGCTACAGAGCCATCCCTGAGCATCAGCCACACGGAGTTGCCGCAAGGACAAGTCATCGGCGTGGTAGGACGCAACGGGGCCGGAAAATCTACCTTTGTGCGCGTTCTGACTGGCCTGGAATCTAAGGCCACCGGCGTGGTGGACATCAATAACCGCTCGCTCTCGGGTCCCCGGCAGCGCCTGCGCCAGTCCTATTTAGTAATGCAGGACGTAAACCACCAGCTTTTCGGGGAGAGCGTGGAGTCCGACGTAATCATCGGCACCAGTGGACCGGATGGGAAAAACGAAGCGCGCCTTACCGAGGTGCTTGGTGCACTTGATCTCGCGGACAAGCGGGCCCGGCACCCGATGTCGCTTTCGGGCGGCGAACGCCAGCGCGTGGCCATCGCCTCAGCAGTCCTAAGTGAGCGCGAGGTAATCGTCTTCGATGAACCCACCAGCGGGCTGGACCTGTGCCGCATGCACCGGGTGGCCCACCTGCTAGACGCCCTAGCCCGGCAGGGCAAGACCGTTTTGGTAGTAACCCATGACATGGAGCTGGTGGCGCGGTGCTGCGATCTTCTCCTGCGCGTGGAAAAAGGCCGCCTTACCGCCTGCGAACCGTGCGATGATCTCGCACTGGCGCGCACGGTGCGGTATCTACGCGGCCGCGACAGCTAGTCCCTACAGCTTCCAGCTGGTGGCGTCGCTCTTTTCACCCCAGAAGCTGCGGTAGCGTGGGGAACTCTCCATGAGTTCCTCGTGGTTGCCGATAGACTCCACGGTGCCGGAGGGACTCATCATCACAATCTGGTCCGCGTCGCGGATGGTGTGCAGCCGGTGCGCAATGACGACGATGGTGCGCTCGGCAGAAAGCGTTTTCATACCGCGCATCACAAGGTGCTCATTCTGCACGTCTAGAGAGCTAGTCGCCTCATCAAGCAGCACGATCCGCGCGTCCTTCAGTAGCGCACGAGCGATGGAGACACGCTGACGCTCACCACCGGAGAGATTCTGCCCGCCCTCGCTAATCAGGGTGTCAAACCCCTGCGGCAGCTGCCGGGCAATCTCGGTGACACCGGCCAACTCCGCTGCGCGGAGCACCTCCTCCCGCGTTGCATTGTGGCAGCCCAGGCGGATGTTCTCATACAGTGTGTCCTCGAAGAGGTACACGTATTGGAACACCATAGCCAGCGAATCCAACACCGCCCGGGAGCCAAGATCGCGAATATCCACACCACCGATACGGATGGTCCCCTGGTCAACGTCATAGAAGCGTGCCGCAAGTTTTAGCAAGGTGCTCTTGCCGCAGCCGCTGGGACCCACCAACGCAGTAGTAGTTCCGGGCGCCACGCGGAAACTCACGTCGCGGACCACTGGGGTGTTGGGTCCGTAGCCAAAGCCCACCCCATCGAACTCGATGCCATAGTCGCGTGGCGCCGCCGGAACCGCAGGCTCCGGCAACACCCGCGCATCGAGGATCTTTTGGATCTCATCTAAGGTATTGCGCGCGGATTCCAAGCCCTCGCCGTAGGGTATGCCCGACATAGCAACGCGAGCCAGGATGAACACCAACACAATGACGCCAATGTAGGTGCCTGCTTCTAGCCAGTGGTTGAGAAGTAGCACTGTGGCCAGGGCATCAATGACCACGGTACCGACCATGATGATTAAAGCCAGACGACCCATGATCATCTCACCTGTCTTCTGGGTGTGCTGCTGGGCGCTAAGCTGCTCTCGAATCGAGGCGCGCACGGCGCGCTCCCCCAGCGAATCCGGCCCAGCCATGCGCAGCACCGGCTGCACCTGGGCGAACTCCAGCACCTCCGCGGCGCCGTGCTCGTTGCGCTCGCCCTTCTGGCGCTCTGCCACGCGGTACTGCCGCATTAGGCGGTTATAGGCGAACCACACCACGGCAGCCACTGCAACGGTAACCAGCCCCAGCCGCCAGTCCACGGCGATGAGAAACACGCAAGCCAAACCGGCCGAGGCAGCACCGTGCAGCATGGGCCGCAGCATCATTGCCGGCGCGTTAGCGGCAAACAGCGCACCGCTGGTGGCTACAACACCGATCTGGCCGGCGCGATCTTCTTCAAAATAGCCCAGGGGTAGCTGTGCCGTGCGATCGGCGATAAGCCGGTGGATGCGCAGCACGTAATCATGCCCCAGGTCCTGGGCAATAACCTCAGTGGGCCAGTCTGCGGCGGCGTAGACGAGGACGGAGATAATGATCCAGGGCAACCATGCTGCGGCCTGCGCGGGATCTTCGCTAAACAGCGTGTCCAAAAACAGTGCAATGAGGATAAGGCCAATGGCCAACGCCACCGCGGAAATCCCAATTAGCGTAAGGACCAGCACCAGACGGCGACGATCAGCCGGACTGCCCAGTGAATAGAGCGTGCGGATCATTATTTTTCCTCCCCTTGGATGCCCGCCTGCGCGGTTTGGTAGCGTGCCCACATCGTGGCGTAGCCCTTGCCTGCCGCCACTAACTCTTCGTGAGTGCCTGCTTCGGTGACCTCACCGTTTTCCAGCATGAGGATCCGGTCAGCGCCGGTGATCGTGTGGAGCCGGTGTGCGATAACTACTAGCGTGCGCCCGGCCACCAGCTCGGTAATGGCCCGCTGGATCGCGGCCTCGGAGTCCGGATCCGCAAAAGCGGTGGCCTCATCCAACACGAGGATCGGCGCGTCGAGCAAGATGGACCGGGCAATAGCCAGCCGCTGCTGCTCGCCACCGGAAAGCTGCGCGTCCTCTCCCACCACCGAGTCGTAGCCGCGCGGCAGATGGGTAATGCGCTCATGAATCTGGGCGGCGCGGGCGGCGCGAACCACGTCTGCGTCGGTGGCCTCCGGGTGAGCGAGGCGAATGTTATCCCGCACGCTCATCCGCATAAGGTAAGGGTCCTGGAAGACGAACCCTACCCTACGGTAGAGCTGGTCAGATCGGAGATCAGTACTAGGGACGCCACCAATGCGCACCGACCCCTCCGTGGGGTCTAATAGCCGGGGGATGAGCGCGGCTAACGTGGACTTCCCCGAGCCGGAAGGTCCCACCACCGCAGTGATGCTGCCGGCGGTAAGTTTTTGGTTAATGCCGGAAAGCACCGGGGTGTCCGGCACGTAGGAGAAGCTTAAATCTTTCAACTCAATTCCGGCGTTTGCAGGCTCCCTGCCGCCAGCAGCGGGCGGCAATACCGGGATGTTGAAGAACTCGGTGAGATCCGCCGCGGCAGCCTTCGCCTCCGAAAACATGATGTTAGTGCGCGAAAGCATAAGCAGAGGCGCGGCGATGTTGTTGATGAACAAAAACGCTGCCAGCACATCGGCCACTGGTACGCCCGCAGACGTGATGAGCCACGGGCTGGCCGCGGCTACCACCAGCAGGCCAAACCCGGTGGAGGTGAAGATCTTCATCAAAGCGGTGGGGTGTACGGTGGCGTGCAACCACTCGCGATAGAACCCACCAAAACTCCGGGAACGACTAAGGAAAATGCTCTCGTCGTAGCCTTCCGGAACAAACACCTTGATAACCGGGATGCCGCGCACCAACTCTACGACGGCGGCGTCTAGCTGCTTCTGGCTGGACTTAAATTTCTCCGCCTTTTCTTGAAACTCGCGCATCATAAACGGCATGGTGGCCACTGCCAACAGCAGTGGTACCAGGCCCAGCAGGCCTATCCGCCAGTCCACCACGAACATGTATCCCAGGCTCAATAGCGGTACGAGTACACCGGCCGAATAATCGTGCGGCGCGTGGGCGATGAGCTGGTGGATCTTGGTGACGTCGTCTTCGATGTAGGTTTTCACAGTCCCCGAAGGTGTCCGCGTAAACCAAGACAGCGGGAGCCTACCCAGCTTGGTAATCTGCTGCTGGCGTAAGTGCTCGCCCAAAAGGCCGTCGGCCTGGTGGCTTACCTGGAGGCTCTTCACGGTTGCCTGTCCATGTAGGACGGTGGCCACCATGAGCGCCGCGACTAGCAGCCACAGCTTTGACGCATCTATCGGCTCTCCCTGGAAGGACAGCATTACGGTGCGCACCAGCTCAACCAGCACGATTACCGGCACCAGCGACAAAACCGCCGCCAGCACCGCCAATAGCAGCGACACCGTGATCTGCCGGTGGGCAGGTTGAGATATTTGCCTAAATGTAATGGGTGGTTTTTGTTCGGTCATCGGGGCCTCTTTACTTAACAGTCACAATCACGCATTGTTCCGCGCTAACCAGGCAGTGTTCCCAGTAATTCCCGCTAGAAAACCGGCAAGCAGGTCGAGGAACTCGGTTCCAGTATCGAGCGGGAAGAAATGCCCACCCGGCAGGACCTTCAGTTCAAAACTACCGCTGGTAAAATTTTCCCACCGGGAAAGCATCTCTGGGCTGACAGCTGGGTCGCTATCCCCCGCCAATGCCAGCACAGGAGAGCGAAGCACCGTGGTTGCATGGTGAAAGCCCTCGTGTAACACATAATCGCGACGAATGTCAGCGAGCAGCAGCTTCATCACATCATCATTGGCAAGGATCTCAGGTGGTGTGCCACCTACCTTCTCAAACTCCCTGCGCAGCGCACCGAACCCCATTGACGAGTGGTATTCCCCAGGCACGGTTTCTCCGGGCGCCTGCCGTGCGGCCACCACCACGGCTTCCGGTATAGTGGGCCGATGCATCTGCTGCAGGCAGGCAGCAACCTGGTAGGCCAGCGCTGCCCCCATGGAGTGGCCGTACAACGCAATCGGCGCGCCCGCCGCCAGATCTACTATCTCGGTTGCGCACATATCGGCGAGCTTGTCAAAGTCGCTTACCCATTTCTCTCGGCGACGGGTTGCCTTTCCGGGAAGCTCCACCGGCACCACGTCAATGCTTGGGTTGACCCCCACCCATCCACGATAGACGGAAGCGCTGCCTCCTGCGTGATGGAAGCAAAACAAGAGGGTTCCAGTGCGATGTCCGGCCACAAACGGAAAGACTCCCTCGCAGCTGATTTCTGTCATTTTTCGCCTTTCGCTAGGTCGGACTGATTAAGCACGATTTCTACTGCTGCGACGGTACCCGGGTCTGTGGCAAGCAACTCGGGCATCCTGCGGGCTGCGGAGTCGTATGCTCCACTTACCAAATCGGCAATTCCGGCGGCCAGGGACTGGGCACTCAGTTCGCCTCGCTGGGCGTCAATATAGTTCGGCCCGGCACCGTTTCGACAAACTGCGTTGGCATGGAAGTGTTGGTCACCACCGAATGCAACCGCAAGGCACGGCTTGCCGGCGCGCAGGATCGCCCCGGTGGTGCCCAGTGAGCCGTGGCAGATGCCTGCACGGCACCACGGAAGCACAGTCGCGAACGGGACCCGGGCGACGGTGAGGATTCCTTCTCTCACACCAGGCTCATGATCGGGATCGACGATTATCGCCCGCAGACCATGCTCGATGCACGCGTCTCGAGTCCATCGTTGAAGGTCATAAACGCGATCTGAGACCATACTCCCAAAGCTTGCCAGAACCGGGGCCGAGCCGGCAGCCACAAACTCCTCGACTGCTGGGTCTAGGGCGAGTTCACTGTGGTGCGGGTCAAGCCACTCGCCAGTGACGTGAATGTGGTTTTTCCATTCCGGCGCCGGCGGACTCAACGCGGGACTGAATTGGTAGATCGTGGTTGGTGGAGAGGAGAGCGCTCGCTGACGCAGCCCCAACCTACGGCGCCATGCCGCTATCACTGGGCGCATCGCCCAAGCCATCAGAGTATTGGACATCCAGTGGGTGACCAGAGCTCCGACAGAGCCGTCCAGTTTTCGCGGATCCACGAGGCTGTAACGGAGGCAGGGTTCGGTAGGGAAAACCTGCACCCGAACGCTGGGGACGACGCGTGCAGCCCCTAACAACCGAGCAACTTCACTGAATTGGGTGTACATGACCACGTCAACGCCATCCATGGCATGCTCTAACACATCGAAAACGTGGGCGTCAGATATCATCTCACGGATACCTAAGACAGTGTCCATCATGCCTTTACTATCGCCCAAAAGGCGCTTCATTAACGCCCGGTAATCACCGGGTAACTCGATGTAGTCCCCCCCGTTTGCACGAAAACTCCCGCCGAATTCGCTAAACCCAGCCAAAACAAACTGGTGGCCACGATCTCGAAGTGCGACACCAAGGTGCGCAAATGGCAGCATATCACCCTCAGAACCCAGGACGACCGCGAGAACTTTCACAGCCGTCTCAATCCGTAATCCAACTAGGCCACTCAGGAACCCAAGACTCCCCCACGAGCTTATCTTCCGGGCCAATATCACGAATGACTCGGCACGGATTACCGGCTGCGAGTACCATGGGCGGAATATCTCTTGTCACAACACTGCCAGCACCAATTACTGCACCATGCCCAATCGTGACACCCGCAGTTACCGTGCAATTGCCACCAAGCCACACATGGTCTTGTATGGTGATCGCACCCCCGGTACACACCATGTATTGCCGCTCTACGGGGTCTAAGGCGTGATTGCCAGCAAAGAAGGAACACCATGGACCAACCATGACCTCATTGCCAAATGTCACCGGGGCCATATCAAGTACCGTCGTTCCTCGATTGAAGGTCACGCCATCTCCGACCTTGATTTTCGAGCCATATTGGACATGAAATGGCAGGAAAACCATTAAGCGCTCCCCCAGTTCACCAAGCAGGTCTGCCATCACTGCCTGCTTCTCCGCTGTTTGAAGTGGACGAAGCTGGTTGAGATCGTGACACTTCTCCGCCGCCTCCATCATCTCGTAATAGAGATCCGGGTCCTCAATAGGGCGGAAGGGCTGACCGCAGAGAATCTTATCTTCGATTTGCTCTCGAGAATCCATGGATACTCCTTTGTGCTTGAGAGGCGCGAGCCACAATACGAATTACGGTCAGCCACGCGGTTTGACCCTGACTAGTCGGAATACCCAGATTCTTAGCTCACACTTGGTAGCTCACAGGCCTTCGACTTAATTGTCAAGCATGCCATGCCTAATTATGGTATGCTCAACTTTGCAGCAACCTGCAGCGTCGCCGCCGATCAGCCGACCTGTGCAGCCCTCTCCTGCGGGGCGCTGTGCACGACCCGGTGCCGCTAGAATACATCATTTTCTAAGGATTAGTTGGCACTACCCCAGGCGCTTGCTCCGTGGACCACAATCCATCGTTCGCGGGCAATAATCGGTTTTCCTTCTGCGGTAGGAGAATCGGTGCGCCGTCTAATAGACCGTTGACGTATATCCAGGGATGAATCATGAAAGAAAACCCCACCACGGCAACCGCTAGCGGTGACCCCAGCGCCACCGCAGTCCCCTCAACCAGCGCCCACGCAAAAGGCCGCGACCTGGTGCTTGATGTCCAAGATCTGCGATGTAGCCTGGGAAAAGTCAAGAAGCGAACGGAAATCCTGCGCGGTGTGACCCTCGCCATTCCGCGCGGGGGCATCCTCGCCGTCCTAGGCGCCAATGGTGCCGGCAAGACAACCTTGGTCAATGTCCTTTCCACGCTGCTGCCCGCCACGGGCGGAACCGCCATCATCGATGGCCACAACTTAGCCACGGATCCTCCCAAGGTGCGCGCTTCCATCGCGCTGACCGGGCAATACGCCGCAGTGGATGAGGAGCTTACCGGCAAGGAAAACCTCATCTTCTTTGGCCGCCTGGCAGGGCTTAAAGCTAGCGATGCGAAGGCCCGCGCCGCGGAACTTCTTGAGCGCTTCGATCTGGTTGGCGCCGCCGACCGCCTGGTTTCGGCATACTCGGGCGGCATGCGCCGGCGGTTAGATATCGCCGCCTCCCTCACTGTCCCGCCCGCGCTGCTGTTCCTCGACGAGCCGACCACGGGCCTCGACCCCGCCGCGCGCAGCTCCGTGTGGGATACCGTCCGCGGGCTGGCGGCCGACGGCACCTCGATCCTTCTTACTACCCAATACCTGGAAGAAGCTGACCAGCTCGCAGACCGCGTCGCCGTGCTCGCCGGAGGCAAGGTGCTCGACGAAGGCACCCCCGCCGAGCTCAAGGACCGCTATGGCACCACGGTGTGCCTCATCACGATGTCTAGCCCGGACGATGCCGCACGCCTCACCCACACCTTGCAAGAACACCGCATCGACTGCCGCCAAGAGGACACCGTATTGCGCGTCGATGCGCCCGATGGCCACCGCACCCTAGTCCGGGCGCTGGCCTTGTGGGATGGCGACGACACCTCGGTCGCGGACGTCTCCTTGGTTCCGCCCTCCTTGGACGATGTCTACTTCGCTATCGCCGGGTCCGGCGACATCGCGCAGCAGGCTCCCCACACCGGTGGAGGCTCCCAGTGAACGCGCTCGGAGCAGTCGCTGCCTCGTGGCACCGCAATGTCCTGCGCACCGTCCGCAACAAGGCCGTAATGGTTTCCGCCGTGGCAATACCCAGCCTGTTCATGGTCATCTTTTACGCCACCTTCGCCAAGGCTTCGACGGAACTCGGCATCGATTACGCCGCCTTCCTCCTGCCCGCCGGCGTTATTCAGGCGATTGTGTTCGCCGCCGGGGGCTCCTCCTTGGCGATTACGCGTGACGCCGAAAACGGCATCCACGACCGCATCCGCGCCACCGGGACGCCCGCCTGGGCCACGGTCGTCGGCCGGCTGCTGGCAGATCTCACCCGCGCCGCGTGGTCGTGCAGCATCGTCGTCCTCACCACGATCCTGCTCGGTGCCCGCTACGCTGCCGGACCGGGTCGTATTATCCTTACCATCGCCCTTTTCGCCGCCCTCACCATCATCCTCTCCGCGTTTATCGATGGCTCCTGCCTGTTGGCCCCCAAGCCCACCTCGGCGTCCTTGCTCTTCCAAAACCTCGTGCTGGTCATGGTGATGTTCTCCACCGCATTCGTGCCTGCGGATGCGCTGCCCGGCGGCATTGGCCCCATCATCCGGCACGTACCGCTATCTCCCATCTTGGACACCGCCCGCAACCTACTAGGTGGCGCTGCCCTGGGGGCGCGCGGAGTCGAAGCACTGTGCTGGCTCATCGCCATGACCGTCGTTGGCGTATGGGGCTTTATCACCGCTTTCCAGGGGAGGAAACATGACTAACCACACCACCGCCACCGTGTCGCACGACACCACCTGGCTGTCCACTGTCGCCACGCATTTTGGAAGGCACCTGCGCGCCGCCCGCCGCGATAGCGCGGTAATTACCAATACCGTGGCTGGTCCCGTTTTGATGTTCCTGGTCATGCGGTGGCTGTTTGGCGACCTCATGGCGGCCTCGCAAGGCTCTGCCACGCTCGACGCGTTACCGCTTACCATCGCGCTCATCCTTTCCAGCGAACTGATGAATGGCACCTCCGCCGCCGCGCAGATAATTAAGGAACGCCAACGCGGTATCACCACCCGCATCGCGACCACGCGCTACGGCACCAGCCCGGAGATCTTCGGCCGCTGGTGTTTCGATTCCTTACGCAGCCTTATCTCCGGCTGCGCGGTGCTGCTGGCTTCCGTGGCTTCTGGCCTGCGTATTCACACGCTGGCCGGGTTTGGCTGGGTGCTGTTAGTCATCATCTTCGGCGCGGTGGTGGCCGCCTCGCTATCGGCCATGGTGGGCGCGATGTGCGCCACCCCGGAGGCCGCCATTGGCCCGGCCCCCATCATCATGGCGGCCATGGCACTTAACGGCGGCCTCGTGCCCGTGGAGCAATTCGCTGGTGTGGTTCAACCCATCGCCCGGTGGAATCCGCTTACCTTCGCCGCCCGCGCCGGCGCCGCCATCGACGGCACGCCAAGCGCCGAAATCCTTGCCACCGGCCAGCCCGGCACCGCAGTCTGGGCTTTCGTGGCCTGGATGGTAGCACTCACCGTAGTGCTGCTAGCCGCCGCAGCTGCGTTCCGCCGCCCCACCATGTCGTAAATAGCGCCGGTTAGCGCGACAGTGCTACTTGTCGCGCGGCGGCGTCCCCAGCGGCGCGGTAGCGCTACTTGCCGCGCAGGGCGCGCCGCCGCGATAAAGAGCTGCGAATCTTTACCCGCGGCCGCGCTAAGGCGGGTAGTGTCGCCGCCGGTTACCGGCAACCAGGCGGCCTCGCCCGGGGCTAGCTCCAGGTCGTTTACCGTGACCACACCAGAAGTAGCCAGGGCGATGGCCGGTCCGGGAAGCTGCGTGGAAACCGTGGTGCCGGCGGGCAAATCGTAGCGGGTCACCGCAAACTCCTGCACCGGCAGCGGGTACTCTACTACCGTCGCGGTGTTGGGCGCGGCATCGGCAACAGCGGCGCTCTCCGCGCCTGCACCATCGCCCAGGGAGGTGTTCCTATATAGTTTGTCAATTCCGTGGGTGAGTTTGTTGGGGGGTGTGAAGGGTTTCTGCTTTTCCTTGTGGATGTTGTTTTCGGGCACGGTGAGGAGCCGATTGGGCTTGCTGTGCAATCGGCTTGAGGTGAGGGTCTGTTGGTTCTAGGCTGCTGCGGCCTCCTGGACTGTGGAGATGTCTCGGTAGAGCTCGCCGTTTCGCATCATGGCGAAGAGAACGTTGAGGCGCCGGCGTGCGAGTGCGACGACTGCGGCGTTGTGTCTTTTGCCTTCTTTGCGTTTTCGTTCATAGAATTGCCGGGAACGCTCGTGGAATCTGATCGATGCAAAAGACGATTGCCATAGGGCGTTCTTTAATTTTTTGTTGCCAGCCCGGTTTAGGCGAATTCGACATGATAGACGTTCCTGACTGATTCGTCCGCGGTGATAGCCCTGCATAGGATGCTAGGTGCGCTGCATCGGGGAAGTCGGACATATCGCCAACAGTCATGAGGATCTGCGCTGCGCTACGCGGGCCGATACCAGGCATGGATAAAAGAATCTCGGTCTGCGGAATGTCCTGAATCAGCTTGAGTACCTGCGCTTCGATTTCTTTACGATGCTCGAGTTTGGTTAGTGCATCTGTGGCGGACATTGCTACGCCAAGTTCGGCGTATTCTGCGCCGGCAATGGATACGGTCTGTTCGTGGATGGCAGCAAGCATGGCATCGATGGGACCTGACCCCCATGTGGTGGACACCTGATATCCAGCCCAGTCGAGCTGGGAAGAAAGGTAATCTACCACCATGTCCAGGTACTCCGAACAGTTCAAACGCGATGCCGTAGCCCTCTATGAGAACAACGAGGATCTCTCGCTGAACTCAGCATCAGCTGAGCTCGGTATCAACCGTGCCTCGCTACATTCTTGGGTCAAAAAGTACGGCACTGGCAAACGTGCCCGCACGAAGGCCGTGCACGATCAAGCCCAAGCGGCGAATGATTCTGCGCGAATCCGTCAGCTGGAAAAAGAAGTCTCTAAGCTGCGCGAAGAACGCGACATCCTGCGTAAGGCCGCGAAATATTTTGCCGAAGAGACTCACTGGTGATCCGCTTCCAGTTTGTCGATGACCACCGAACCGAGTACTCGGTTAAGCGGATGTGCGATGTGTTAAAGCTGAATCGTTCCTCGTTTTACAAGTGGGTGAGCACCCGTAAAAACGCAGGTTAAAGATGTATTCTGATGCCGTTATTGGTGCAA
>NZ_NOVQ01000018.1:0-21032 GCF_008042215.1 Corynebacterium sp. LK14 | reverse complement strand
CATTGACACGTATTCACGGAAACTTGCAGGTTAGGGCCTAACCCCCGACCTGTCCACTTTCCGGGGGTCAGGCCCGGGAAACTCAAAAAATCAGCTGGAACGTGTTGTTGACGTAGAACTTCCAGGACCAGCGAATAGTGAACTGCGTAGTTTTGTTCGTAATGCAGTTTCGTTAGCTCATTCAATAAAACACGCACCGAACTCATCGCGCCGTGAAGCTGGCATAATCGCTGATTCCGTAATCATGCTTGTCAATATTTTTCGGCGGATGTTTGAAAGCGTGTGATGGAACATTTAATTGAAAAGCGTTGGTGAGCAAATATCGTCGCGACATAGAGCCAAACGAGGTTAGTCCGAAAGGAAAGGGCCAGTTCTTACTTGAACTGGCCCTAATTGCTAGAGGTTACGCACCCGGGAATTCACCGTTGCTGCCCAGGCGCGCATCGGCGTCGAGGAGCATGGAGATTTCCGCGGCCTTGTCGGCGTCGACGAGGCCGTAGCCGTCAATCATCACCTTGGCGTCGGCGTGCGGCAGGCGGCGGCCGTCGATGATCTCAAAGAGCGGCGCGCGGCCCAGCATGCCGGCCTCGAAGCGGGCATGACCCGCGGCGAGGCGCTGCTCGGCACACTCGCGCCAAGCAGCTGCAGCGTCAGTGCCGCGCTGCTTGGCGACGGCCTTCTCAAACACGCCCGGGTGCGCGTACACGATGAGCGCGCCGACGTGTCCGAAGCCGAGCGAGGTGAGCGCCGCGGCCTTGACCGGACGGCCAGCGGCCCCTAGGTCGAGCGGCGAACGCAGCCACACCAGGTTCTTCGCCTTCGGTGCGATGAGCGGATCAACGCAGTCCAGCGACACGTTGGCCGGGATGCGGCCGGTGCGGAAGACGTCGATGATACCGCCGGTCTGGAAGAGCGCGGCGCCGGCCTTGGAGTGGCCGGTGAGCGTCTTTTGCGAGATGACGAACATCGGCTGCTCCGCGTCGCGCCCGATCGCCGGCCACAGGATGGAGTGCAGCTCGGACTCGTTCGGGTCGTTGGCGTTGGTGGAGGTGTCGTGCTTAGACAGGACCGAGACGTCGTTTGGCGTCAGCCCCAGCCCGCGCAGCGAGCGTGCGAGACGAGAGTTCTCGCGACCACGACCGGCGCCCAAGGCGCCGAGGCCCGGAGCTGGAATGGAGGTGTGGGCGCCGTCGCCGTAGGAAGCGGCGTGGGCGACCACGGCGAGCACCGGAAGGCCCAGCTCTTGCGCGAGACTACCTCGCACAAGCAGGACGGTGCCACCACCCTCGCCCTCGAGGAAGCCGCCGCGGCGGCGGTCGTTGGCGCGGGAGATGAAGCGCTCGTCGATGCCCTTCGCAGTCATCGCTGCGGTCTGCGCGGTGGCGTTCATGTCGCCAAAGCCCTGCAGCGACTCGACCTGAACGTCGTCGATGCCACCGGCGACCACGACGTCGGCCTTGCCCAGTGCAATCTTGTCGACGCCCTCCTCGATGGACACCGCGGCCGTGGCGCAGGCACCGATGGGGTGGATCATCGAGCCGTATCCGCCGACCAAGGACTGCATGGTGTGAGCCGCGATGATGTTCGGCAGTGCTTCCTGCAGGATGTCGGATGGGCGCTCCTCGCCGAGGAAGCGGGAGACGAAGACCTTGTGCAGGGACTCCATGCCGCCGATGCCGGTGCCCTGCGTGGTGGCAACCTGGCCTGGGTGGATGGACTGCAGCAGCTCAGCAGGGGAGAAGCCGGCCTGGATGAAGGCGTCGACGGCCGTGACCAGGTTCCAGACCGCCATGCGGTCGAGTGCGTCGAGCATGTGGTCCGGGATGCCCCAGCGGGCGGCGTCGAAGTTGTCTGGCATCTGCGCGGCCACGGTGCGGGTGAGCGTGGCCTTGCGCGGTACCTTTGCGGTGGCGCCCTTGCGGCGGGTGACCTCCCATTCGCCGTCAGCCTCGCGGATGCTGGTGAACTCTGGGTCGGCCTCGGCGATGTCGCGGGCGGTGGCCTCGGAATCGACGGTGAAGGTGATGTCGCGGTCCAAGAACACTGTGGTCAGGTCGATGGAGCCGCGGTCAACCAGGTGGTACTTATCGGTGAGCTCGCGGACGCCGGCGCGGGCCACGACCTCGTCGTGGAAACGCTCGTAGATGTCCTCTTCCGCAATCTGTTCGTCAGTCTCGCCGATGAACCAGCCCGGCGTGGGCTCCTCGTGCCATGCGATGAGGCCGGTCATCCACGCGAGCTCGATGACACCGGCGGCGGTCAACTCGGCGGAGCCGTCGCGCTGCAGACCATACTCGGCCTCGAAGCGGGTGCGGCCGGAACCCCAGGAGCTCACCTCGCCGATACCGGCGATGACCACCATGTCGTCGAGGTCGGTGGTGATGTCGCCAAGTTCCTCAGCCAGCTGCGGCTGCACCGGGCGCGCCGGAGAAGGCAGTGCCTTGATGCGGGCGGTGGTGTCCTTGGAGGCAGCCTCGGCAGCGGACTGCGCAGCAGGCTTCTCGACCTCTAGGGAGGTCAGCGAGAAGCCTTCGAGACCGCCGGTGAGGTCTGCCTCGATCGGGCGTTCGGTGGCGCGGGCGCGGGACTCGGCGGAAGCTAGGTCTAGCAACTCAGAGGAGATTTCCTCCGGCGACCACACGTGGATGCCGGCCTTCTGCGCGGCTGGAACGAGGACATCGTTGCCGCCCATGAGGTGAGTGCCTGCGACCCAGCCGATCTTGGCTTGCGCAAGGGTGACGCCGGCAGGCCAACCAGCCTCGACGTTCCACTTGGCCAGGATGGCGTCGAGCGCGGCTTTGACTTCGCCATAAGCACCGTCGCCGCCGAAGGTGCCGCGGTTGGGCGAGCCCGGCAGGACCACGTGGCACCGGGTGGGGCTCGGGGCCTTAACCGCGAGGTCAGAGAGACCGCCGATGAGGCGCTCGACCGACCACAGCAGCAGGCGAGCCTGGGTCTCCGTGGAGGAGCCGGCGTCTGCAAGCGAGCCGGAAACAGACGGTGCCGCGAATGGGAATGCCAAGGTTGGGGTGAGCGCTGGCTTGAGAATCTTCACCTCGTTGCCCACGGATTCGCGCTGCTCGGAGCCGATCCACTCCACCAGGGAGTCCACGTCGCGGAAGCTGGTGAGGTTGGCCGGAACCAACCACAGGGCAGATCCCTGGCGGCCGTGCTCGGCGTAGAGGCGGCGGGCGAATTCCTTACGGGATTGGGTCACTCGCGATGCCGTCATGATGACGGTTGCGCCGCCTGCGAGGAGGCGCTCGACAAGCGCGGTGGCGATGGAGCCAGGAGCGGCACCGGTGACGAGGGCGACGTCGCCGGCGTAAGCGCCGTGTTCGGTGGACTCGGCGGATGTGGCTATCTGCTCGAAGCGGGCAGAGTTGACGGCGGTGTTCCCCGAGCGTGCCCACCAACGAGCCTGTTCAGCCACGGTGGCGCCGGCGCCCTGGAAGGCGGCAGGCTGCGCGCGCTCGTCGTCAGCTGCGATCTCACCGAGTGCTACGCGGGCGAGGCGCTCGCGGGCGGTGGCCCAGGCGTCGTCGAAAAGCACAGCGTGTGCCGCGTCGAAAGAAGGGGTGACGGACTTGAGCCAGCCGGAACCGAGCTCAGCCTCGACGGCCTCGATGACCTCGGTGTCTGGGGCGGTGACCTCGGCCGGCTCGGCGACGTGGCCGAGCTGGGTGAGGACCTGGCGGGCCACGGTGGCTAGCACGCCGTTTACACCGGTCACGGTCTCGGCGTAGGCCTCGAGGGCAGCGGAATCCACGACCCCGCCGGAGGCTCCACCTGCGGCAGCGCCCTTGGAGATACTGGCGCCGTGCGCATTGGCGACGCCTTGGACGGCGGCGTCGATAAGCTCGTGCGCCGCGGACTTGCTGGTGGCGCTGGACGGAACCGTGTTCAGGCTGCCGCCGCGGACGGAATCCTCGTCGCGGGAGCCGAGCAGGATTTCAGCCTCGACGTGGGCGACCCAAGACTCGGGCAGGCCCCAGGTGCCGGTGACGTACTCGGCCACCGCGGTGGGCTTGAGGCCCGCAGCGCCGAGCAGCTGGCGCAGGCGTGCGGTGACGGCTTCGCCAAGGACGCTGCCGAAAGGCGCGTAGCCAGGGGCGGCGGCGTTGACCTTTTCGCGCAGCGAGGCGACGTCGGCGTCTGCGGCGCCGTCGATTGCAGGCACGCCGATCTCAGCGGACATGTCCATCAGGAGCTGGTTGCGGCGCGAGGAAACGCCGTTGGTGAGCTCCTCGATGTTTTCGGAGTCGTTGATCTGGTCGATGCGGATCTTGTTCTGGAACGCGAAGAGCACCATGATGGCCTCGGCCGCGCGGAAGGTGAGCTCGGGGGCGGCACCTGCGGAAGGCGCAGCCGGGGCAGGAACTGCGGGAGCGGACTCGGCCGGGGCTGGCGCGGATTCAGCGGCCGGGGTGGCTGGAGCAGCTGGGACCGACGCGGCCTCGACAGCCGGTTCCTCTGTCTCGGGGGCGGTCTCGGGCTCTGGTGCTGCCTGGACGTCCTGGAGCATGACCTGGTCTTGATCGCGCTCGACGTTGAATACGGGCAGGTCGCGGCCTGCCACGGCCAGGGAGCGCTTGGCCAAGTTGGTCAGGGTCGGGGAGGCGGCGAGGCCGACCTCGATTAACTGATCGACCTCGTCGAAGAGCAGTTCCTGGGTCTCAATCCAGCGCACCGGGGAGGCGAACTGCCAGGACAGCAGCTCGATGAGGAGCAGGCGGGCGAGGGCCTGCGGCTCAAGCGAGGAGGCGTCGAGGCCGTCGAGCTTGCCAGAAGGAGCCATCGGAGCCACGGTGTCGACGAATTCTTGGGTCAGCTCGAACGGCACTGCCACGAGGTTCGGCACGTAGCGGCCGGCCAGCGCGTCGAGGTCGAGCTCAGCCGGGAGGAGCTCGTCGAGCTTCTCCGCAAACGCGGCCACGCCATCGCGCAGCACGCGGGAGTGGAACGGGACGTCGATGCCCGGAACCATCACGGCTGCGCGTTCTTTGACAGCGTTGGCGCGGCGGACCAGCTCGCGCAGGCCGGCCTTGGTGCCAGCCACGGAGTACTGCTGACCGCGGATGTTGTAGTTGACGATTTCTAGGAACTCGCCGGTTTCTTCTGCAATGGAGGCGACGTAGGCGTCCACCTCATCGCCGCTCACGCCGATCATGTTCGGACGCAGCGCGGCCATGGCGTACTCGGAGTTGCCCTCCGCGTCGCGTGGAACGAGGCTGCCCATTGCGGAGCCGCGGGAGTAGACGATGTCGATGACCGCTTCGAGGTCAAAGATGTTAGCCAGCGATGCCAGAGCAGTGTACTCGCCGAGGGAGTGGCCGGCGTACATCGAGTTGGAGCCGATGGCGTTGTTCTCACGCAGGCGCTCGGTCTGTGCGTACGCCACGACTGCCAGGGCGACCTGGGTGAATTGGGTCAGGTGCAAAACACCCTGTGGGTGCACGAAGGTCTGCTCGCCGACGCGCAGGGACGTGGGATTGCCGTCGATGATGTGACGGATGCTAAAGCCCAGTGCTTCGCGGGTGTGCTGGTCGGCGCGGCGCCATACCTCGCGTGCGGCTGGGGAAGCGTCGCGGTCGCCCTTGCCCATGCCCTCGGCTTGGATGCCCTGGCCTGGGTAGACATAAGCGGTGCGCGGCTGTGCAAGCAGTGCCTGGCCCCGGGAAACGACCTCGCCGCCTATGCGGCACGTGACCTCGAGGGCCGCGTGGATACCCTTGCGGCCCACGCGCTCGACGACGATGTCAATGACATCGTGCAACTGAACCATGCCGTACATGGAGTAGGTCCAGCCCACGACCTGGCCGTGCCGCGCGGCCAGGTGTTGCGCAGTGGCCGAGAGCCACATGCCGTGGACTAGCGGTGCCTGAAGGTTCACCAGCTGTGCGGCGTTATAGGAGGTGTGAATCGGGTTGTAGTCGCCGGAGACCAGAGCGAATGGGGTCATGTCGTGCGGCGCGGTGACCACGGCGCGGTCCACGAAGGATCGCGGAGTGGATTCCACCTTGGAGGCAGACTTGCCGCCGCCCCACTCAGGCGCAGGCTTCGGCATCGCGGTGCCGGTGGCGCGGCCGCGGATGGCAAAGCGCTGCATCTGGGTTGCGACGATCTCTTCGGTGCTGTGGTCTTTGAGCTCTAGCTCTACGGTGACGATGCGCCCGGAGACGGACTCGTCGATGGCGGTGCACTTGGAGGTGACGTCGATGCGGCGGCCGTCGGCGAGAGTCGCAAGCGGAACGCGGACGTCCACGACGTGGTCCAAGTGCACAGCATTGAGCAGGCCCTCGATGACGGGGTAGCCGTCCTCCAAAAGGCCCGAACCTAGCGCGGTGTAGATGGCCGGCCAGCAGGGGCCGACGAGGGCGTCCGGGGTGCCCACGGTGGCGTCCTCGCTGGCAGGAAGTGCGGCACCGGTGACTGCGGTGTGCGCCTCCAGCAAGGAGGCCGGCAGGTGGAAGGAGTAGTGGGCCACGCCATAAGGTGCGTCCTCGCTGATTGAACCTTCTTCAATGCGCGGCATCTGCGTGATCTCGTCGCCCTGCTCAGACATGGAACCCACGCCGGCCAGGCCCTCAAGCAGAGTGAAGACGGAGGCCGGGAGGCGCTCCTCCGAGACCACCGGGGAGCCGCCGGTAGCAACGCCCTCGGGAAGATCGACGGGAACGGTGACCTCGCGGACATAGAACGGGCGCTGGTCCTCCGGCAGGTAGTCCCAATAAGAATCGGCGGTGATGACGATCTCCCAGTTGCCGTCCGCGTCTTGGCGCAGGCTGTAGGCGTTATCGTCCATCTCATAGGCCGGGTTGGCCATGAGGTGGCCATGCCAGACCAAGGTCGGTGCGGCCTTGATGAAGGCGGCCTCGTCCTGTGCGGCCTGCAGGCGGGAGAAGACCTGCTGCGGGGTCTGGCCCGCGGCCAGCAGGGAGTCCGTGGTGGCCTGTTCGAAGCGGGCAAGCAGCTCGGCTACCGGCTCGTTCTTCTTGGTGATGCCAGCGACGGCCACTGGGCCCGGGATGATGCGCACCTGGTCTGCGGTGTAGCGCTCGTCCTGTGCCTGCCACAGGGTGTCTTTGCCGAACCAGACCTTGAGGTCGCCATCGATGGCAGGCACCCACGGCATCGGCTTGACGTGCTTGTAATGCAGGGAAATCCACCATGCGGCGTCGCGCGGGGACACGCTTGTCGACGTCGCCTCCGGGTAGGCCGCCAGCAAACGCGCCGCCGCGGCCGGAGCGTCGTGGACCTCGTCGATGGAGCCAAAGAGGGTATCGATCTCGCCGTGGTCAGCGCTGTTGAGACGCGCCTCGATGCAGTGGAGGAGGTCGAAGAAGCGGTCATCCCACGTGGGGTCCACGAACGGGTGAGCCAGTTCGACGAAGCGCTCGAGCCATTCGGCGTAGGTCATTTTCTCGACGTCGCCGAAGTAAGGCTTCGACGTCTTGTTCAGCGCGGTGATGATTTCTTCGCGGCGGGCGGGGTAGTCCTCGATGCTCAAAGAAGTGATGAGACGGGAGGCAGCCGCAAAGGAGTTGTCCAGGTCGTGGATGTCTGCCAACAAGTGCGACTGGGAGGAGGCCACGCCGTTGGTACAGGCACCGCGGCCGACCCAACCATCATTTTCGGTTGGTGAAATACCGGAGGTTTTCACCAACAGGTCCTTGACGGAGTCGGTGGCCTTAGCCTCCTTGGTGGCCATGGCGACGGTGCCGATGAACACGGCGTCGACAGGCATGGCGTGCAGTTCATAGGCCTGTGCCCACTCGCCGGTGAGGTAGTCCGCCGCGCGCTCCGGGGAGTAAATGCCGCCGCCGACGGCGAGGATGACGTTGCGGTGCGCGCGGACCTCGGCGTAGGTTTCGAGCAACATGTCATCGAGGTTGACCCACGAGTGGTGGCCGCCTGCGTGGCCGTCCTCGACCTGCATGATGATCTGGTCGTCCGGGTAGGCGGCAGCGATCTTGAGGACGTCGCGAATCTGCTTCGCAGTGCCCGGCTTGAAAGAGATGTAAGGGAAGCCATCGGCATGAAGCTGGGCGAGGAGCTCGCCGGCCTCGTCTACCTCCGGGATACCCGCGGAGATACACACGCCGTTGAAGGAAGCACCAGCGGCGCGAGCCTTCGGCACGATGCGAGCCTGGCCGAACTGCAGGTTCCACAGGTAGCGGTCGAAGAACATGGTGTTGAACTGCGCAGTGCGGCCTGGCTCCAGGTGCTTTTCCATCACGGCGAGGTGAGTGCGGAAGACCTCGTCGGAGTACATGCCGCCGCCGGCCATCTCGGTCCAGTGCCCGGCGTTGGCTGCTGCGGCCACGATCTCGCCATCAGCTGAGGTCGGCGTCATGCCACCCAGCATGATGGGGGACAGGCCGGTGAGATCAGAGAAGCGGGTTTGGGTAAACGTGCGGCCGCCCGGCAGCTCGACAACGCGCGGCGCGAATTCGGAGTAGTCCACGGACGTGGGGAGGGAATTTCCGGGGATTGCTAGAGCATCGAGATCCTGCAGGCCGCCCGCAGACACCACGACGATGCCGCTGCCTTCGACGACGCGCTTAGTGATGTTGGCCAGCGAGCGATCCAACACGATGAAGTGACGAGACTTCAGCTCAGCCAGGACATGCGGCCAGTTGTGCTCGTGGACCAGGATGGATTTTGCCTGCTCGCGAGCGTTTTCAACGTCGAGGCCACAGGTGGTGGCCAGTTCGACGGTGCGCTCGGCAGCGGGCGCGAGAATGGCGTTGTGGAAAGGAAGAGCCACGGGCAGCTCGGTGTATTGCGGCTCAAGGGGGTCGCCGCCGATGGTGCGCTCCTCGAGGGAATCGTTGAAGGCCTGTACTGCGGAGTCGAGCGCTGCGCGGGTTGCAGCGAGATCCTCCGGGGATCCGGAGAGCGCAAAGTGCTGGCGGGCGTTGACCACGGCGATTACCGTGGCGCCGCGCAGGTTCTCCGTGATGAAGTCACGGGAAAGGCCACGGATGGACAACATCTGGGAACGGGTATCGGAACCGTTGACGGCGTTGGCGGCGGTGCCCATCAGCAGGGCGAGGGCTAGGGCTTCCGCGGGCTTGTCGACGGCCATTTCGCCCAAGGATCCCTGGGAGTGTCCGGCGGTCTCGTTGATGATGACTCCGAGGTTGCGCAGCTGTTCGATGGTGGCGATTTGGCTGAGCACGATGCCGGGGATAGATACGGCCGGGGAGGCATCGAGCGCGGCGGCAGTGGCAGCATCCCCTTCGAGCAGTTGCTCGAGGCGCTCGATGGCGCCTGGGCAGGTCGAGGCGATGGTTCGTGCGGCAGGGCCGGTGATGCGGCGGGCCTCAGCGAGCACCTCCCGCAGGTTCTGTGCGGTGGCGGGGGCCTGCGCGGCATCGCTTAGCGTGGCCTGCCAATTGGAGCCTTGTCCTGCGAAAATGACGGCTGGATTAGGCATGGAATGTAATGGAGTCAAAGACATTTTCCCTCTTAAAGTCTGGTGACGTTTGAAATGCGCTTAGTTAGTGTGAAAAAACTAAAAGCGATTACGCCACCGTAGCCTACTTGGGCGTAGGTATGTGCTTGACGCGTCTTAATGTGAGGTTTTTCTCATGTTTGAGTGGAGGGGGGTGACTTGGCATCTGCCGGGCCGGCTGCGGCATGTGCGTCGGCGTTGGTGTCGGTGGTGGAGTCGCCGTGGTGGTCCGAGCGGAGTTGGTCGGGCTCTTCCAGAAGTGCCATGAGATCAGCCTGTACCTCGCGGCGACGGATCTTGCCCAGTTGATCGGAGGCGAGGTGCTCGAAGTGGTAGAAGGTGCGCGGGACCTTGTAGCGGGTGAGACGCTCACGGCAGAAGTCCTTTAGGGCTTCCGGATCGAGCGCCGCGCCTTCGCGCAGGATGACACAAGCCACGACGTCCTCGGAGCCGTCGTGTCGTGGGCGTCCCACAACCGCGACATTGACCACGTCGGGGTGCTGATTGATGATCGCCTCGACTTCTGCCGGGTAGACGTTGAAGCCGCCGGTGATGATCATTTCCTTGATGCGGGAGACCAAGCGGATGAAGCCTTCCTCGTCCATGACGGCCATGTCGCCAGTGCGGAACCAACCGTTGTGGAAGCTGGCAGCGGTGGCTTCTTCGTTGTGGAGGTAGCCCTGGAAGACCTGCGGGCCGCGGACGAGAAGCTCGCCTTCGACGCCGTCCGGCTGAGTCTCGTCGAGGTTATCTGGATTCGCGATGCGGACCTCGGTGTCTGGGAAGGGGAGTCCGATGTGGCCGGCACGGCGGGCGTCGGTCAGCGGATTGCAGGTGACGACTGGCGAGGCTTCAGTAAGGCCGTAGCCTTCAACTAACACGCCGCCCGTATCAGTCTCCCACTCGGAGACAGTGTGTACGGGCAGGGTGGCAGCGCCCGAGATGGCGTAGCGGATGCCGTTGACCTCGACGCCTTCTTCCTTGGCGGCAGCGAGCACCTTTTCGTAAATAGTGGGTACGGCTGGGAACCAAGTGGGGGTGTGCTTCTTCAAGATGTCCATGATGAGCGGGAGCTGCGGTGAAGGAAGGAGGATGATTTCCGCACCAGCCAGGATTCCTAAGGTGATGGACATGGTGAAGCCATAAGAGTGGAACATGGGCAGCACAGCCATGAAGCGCTCGTGGCTGCGGCCGAGGTCTGGGGCCCAGGCGTCGACCTGCAAGGCATTGGCGGCGAGGTTGCCGTGAGAGAGCTGGGCGCCCTTGGGCTTGCCGGTGGTTCCTGAGGTATAGAGGATGAGCGCGATGTCATCCTTCGATACCTCGGGGAACTTCATGCGGCGGCCGTCGCCACCGATGGCGGTGCTGATAAAGGTGGACCACGGGACGGTGTTCGGGGCGTCGGCGGACAAGGCCTCGCGCTTGGCCTTCAGCGGTGGGAACGGGAGTTTAAGCGCGAGACGCTGGAGGGGTGGCATCTCGTCGATCATGTTCACGGAGATGACCGTCTCGAGGTTGGTGACGTCACGCAGCTTTTCGAGCGTGCAGGCGGCCTTGTCCCAGGCGATGGCTACGCGGGCGCCATGGTCTTGGAACAGGGACTCGAGCTCGTGGGCGGTGTACTGCGGGTTGTGTTCCACGACTGTCGCACCGAGGCGGGTAATGGCGTAGAAGGCGATGAGGTGCTGCGGGCAGTTGGGTAGAAGGATGGCGACGTTGTCGCCGGGGCGGATGCCGAAGGCCTTGAGGCTGGCGGCGGCGGCGCGAACCTGGGCGTCGAGATCCGCGTAGGTCATGGTCTTGCCGAAGAAGTAGGTCGCAGGGTTTGCGGCATTGACCGCGAGGTTGTTGATATAGATATCAACCAACGTGGTGTCGCCATAGTCGATGGAATGAGGGGTCCGCTCGGCGTAGTGCTGAAGCCAAGCGGCGTTGTCAAAAGCTCCCATGATCATGCCTTCCAGTTTCCGAGGTGAAGTATTAGTTGCAACACAGTGTAGTTGCTAATGTGAGTTAACTAACGTGTTAATTCTTGAAAAGCTTGCTAATGATGGTGAGTTTTTGAGGGAAAGCCACTATAAGGCGCGAATTCTCCTTGTTCTTAGCTAGAAAAAGCCCCGCTCGCAAAAGGTGCGAACGGGGCATTAACTGAAATTTTCGCCTAAAAGGCGAATCAACGTTAGTGGGTGGATGCTTTAGTTCTTCGCCTTATTCTTTTCGAGAAGGGCGATGAGGTCTGCCTGGACTTCGCGGCGGCGAATCTTGCCCAGCTGATCGGAGGCGAGGTGCTCGAAGTGGTAGAAGGTGCGCGGAACCTTGTAGCGAGTGAGGTTCTTGCGTGCGAAGTCCTTCATTCCCTCGGGGTCAAGCGCGGCACCGTCGCGCAGAATGACACAGGCGACGACGTCCTCGGAACCGTCCGCGCGCGGCAGGCCAACGACGGCGACGTTTTCCACGTCTGGGTGCGTGGCGATGACTTCTTCAACCTCGCCTGGGTAGACGTTGAAGCCGCCGGTGATGATCATTTCCTTGATACGGGAGACGATCTTGATAAAGCCGTCTGATTCCATGACAGCCATATCGCCAGTTCGGAACCAGCCGTTGTGGAAGGAAGCTTCGGTGGCCTCCGGGTTCTTGAAGTAGCCCTTGAACACTTGCGGGCCGCGGGCTAGCAACTCGCCAGCCTCGCCGTCGGGCATGGTTTCGTCAAGATTTTCTGGGTTGGCGATGCGGATTTCGGTGTCCGGGAACGGAACGCCGATGTAGCCCGGGCGTCGGTTGTTGTTCATCGGGTTACCTGTGAGGACCGGCGAGGTCTCGGTGAGGCCGTAGCCCTCAACCAGCAGACCTCCAGTGAGCGACTCCCACTTCTCCACGGTTTCTGGAGGAAGCGCCGCAGCACCTGACAGAGAGTTGTGGATGCCGGTGATATCTGCGCCCTTTTCCTCGGCTGCCTCGATGATCTTGGAATACAAAGTAGGAACACCAGGCAACCAGGTTGGGCGGTGCTTTTTCATGATGTCCATGATGAGCGGGATCTTGGGGGCCGGAGTAAGTACCAACTCGCCGCCTACATACACGCCGAGGGCTGCGATGAGAGTCAGGCCGTAGATGTGGAACAGGGGCAAGGCGGCGAGCATGCGCTCGGGCTTAGCACCGAAGTTAGGAACCCAGGCCACGCCCTGCTTGACGTTGGCGCACACATTCGCGTGGGTAATCTCAGCGCCCTTTGGTTTACCGGTGGTACCGGAGGTGTACAAGATGATCGCGGTGTCGTCGGGTTTTACCGGTGCGTCCTCGAGCTTGTGGCCGTTGCCGCCGATGGCGGTGCCGGTGAGCACGTTCCATGGAACCGTATTCGGGGCAGCGGCAGTGAGCTGATCGCGCTTTTCCGTAATAGGCGGAAGTGGGATGCGCAACAGGAGTTGCTGGCGGCGCGGCATTGCTTCGGTCATGTTGACGGAGACGATGGTTTCCAGCGGGGTAGTCTCACGCAGCTGCTCGAAGGTCGGTGTCACCTTGTCCCACACGATGGCTACGCGGGCCGCGTGGTCTTGGAACAGCCCCTCCAGCTCGTGTGCGGTGTAGAGCGGATTGTGCTCGACCACGGTCGCGCCTAACTTGAGCACCGCGTAGAACGCCGCGATTTGCTGCGGACAGTTGGGTAGAGCCATGGCCACGCGGTCGCCCGGGCGGATACCGAAGGCCTTGAGGCCGGCGGCAGCGGCACGCACTTGGGCGTCGAGCTCGTGGTAGTTTTGCTGCCTGCCAAAGAACCAGGTGGCTGGCCTATTGCCGCGCTTTTCCAAGTTCTCATTGTAGAAATCGAGCAGCGTGAGTTCACCATACTCGAGGGAGTGGTCGGTCCACTCGGCGTAGCTGGCAAGCCAGGCCTTGGTTTCGAACGCAGACTGTTGGGGATCCGACATGAGAGGTCTCCTTTGGGAAGGCAAACAGTTTTGTTTCGGACAGTATAACCATTTTGTGAACTAAACACTTCTGCTCGCCAAACTTTAGCGACGGGGTAGTTGCCGTCTCTCCTCTGCTCGCCGTGTTTGCGGGCCGCTAGAATCCACATTTGTACACATAGTTCTTGCAGGAACCGAGACGGGGAAGCGGTGAGTGTTTCGTGGTTGCTTTACTTCTCACGGCTGCGGGAATTTACGGTCTCGTTGTAGCGGCGGGCGCGGTTGGTGCTGATTCCGTGGGGTTTGTTGTCACGGTAACGCTCATAGGGTTTGGCTTTGCGCTGTTCGTCGGTGGCTCGCTGGAGCGCTATCTTCCGGCCTCGTTGTGGCGCCGTTTCTCTCTTTCACGTGCTGCCAGCCGACGTTGGGGCGTGGATTGCTTCAACGCCTTTCTCTGGCGAATCGGTTGGAACAAGCACATAGTCGCAATGCGAAAGCGCGAATCGGATGGCAATGAGAAAGAGCCGATCCTGCGGCAAGTGCGCGCCTCTGCGGTTGGGCATTCGTGGTCGGTGCTGCTTCATGTAGCCAGTGCGATTTGGGCGGTTACCGCCGACGGCTGGCTGGCAGCGGTAGTCCTCCTAATGATCGGGATAATTGGCCACGTCTACCCGGTCCTTTTGCAGATCCGCGTTATGGCGCGGTTGAGGGAATAGTCGTTTCAGGCTGTTGCTGCGCTTTTTGGTTTCGTAGCTAGGCTTTTCGCAGTTCAGCAACGTTGTTTGCCAGGATCGTAGCGCTTAGCGCTGTCATGCCGAGGCAATTTATCCAGAATTCTTGTTTCAGGAACTTTGCCCTGATGTGTGCGGTTATTGCACAGGCAAAGTAGGCCAGTACTCCACCGGAAACGACTGTTGTGATTGAAGCATTCTTCTTAAGGGTGCCGGCAATAAGACCCGTTGCGGCGAGCGATTTGATAGCGATGAGCGTCCACCACCAGTTTTCTGGGAAGTTGACGCCATTGAGACATCGCCGAATGAAACGTGGGGGTTTGAACGAGATGAGGGCGTCGCCGGCGAGAACGGCGGCCAGCAAATAGTTTCCATTCTTTGCGGATGAATTCATGTGATTCTCTCCCAGTCGATAGAGATTGAACGACGTTCCTCAAAGCTTAAATGTGTTGTGGGGCATACTCAAGGGCGGGAGAGAGTTTGTTCTGCGTTGTGAGGGTATCGACCTTGGGCCTGCGAGGCGGTGTTGGTCCTGTGCAAAAGCTCCCTTTCACATGGTTGTATGTCGAGTAGAAGTTCGTCAGAAAACGGCCAAAAGCTCCTTTTACCCAGTGATGGGGGCTGAGCAAAAGGAGCTTTTGGAAGGGACCGGGAATTGGGTCAGGAAATCGTCCTGGTCGGGGCCGGGAAGCGCGGCCGAAGGCCCGGCCGGAGGAGGCAGCAGCGGCTACTGCCCAGCCTTCTCCTTTTTCAGGCGCTCGAGCAGATTGGCCTGGACTTCGCGGCGGCGAATCTTGCCCATCTGGTCCTTCGCTAGGGACTCAAAGTGGTAGAAGGTGCGCGGCACCTTGTAGCGGGTGAGCCGCTCGCGGCAGAATTCCTTCAAGCCTTCTGGGTCGAGCGCCGCGCCGTCGGCCAGGTCGATGCAGGCCACGACGTCCTCAGAGCCGTCGGAGCGCGGGCGGCCGACCACGGCGACGTCGTCAATGGCAGGGTGCTTACGCAGTACTTCCTCAACTTCACCTGGGTAGACGTTGAAGCCGCCGGTGATAATGATTTCCTTGATGCGGGAGACCAGGCGGATGAAGCCGTCTTCTTCCATGATGCCCATGTCACCGGTGCGGAACCAGCCGTTGTGGAAGGCGGCTTCGGTGGCCTCCGGGTTGTTGAGGTAGCCCTTGAACACCTGGTGGCCGCGCGCGAGGACCTCGCCCTCGACGCCGTCCGGCTGGGTCTCATCCAGGTTGTCCGGGTTCGCAATGCGCACCTCGGTGTCCGGGAATGGGATTCCCACGTAGCCCGGGCGGCGGTCTGTGCTCATCGGGTTACCCACGATGATGGGGGAGCACTCGGTCAGGCCGTAGCCCTCAACCAGCAAGCCGCCGGTGTATTCTTCCCACTTCTCTACGGTGTCCACCGGCAAGGTCGAGGCGCCGGAGAATGCCGCACGCACGCCCTTGATGTCGATGTTCTGTTCCTCAGCAGACTCGACGATGCGCTCGTAGAGGGTTGGCACACCTGGAACCCACGTCGGAGTGTGCTTCTTCATCAAGTCCATGATGAGCGCAATGTCCGGCTTTGGAATGATGACCAGCTCGCCGCCGATAAGTGGTTGCAGGACCACGTTCATAACCAGGCCATAAGCGTGAAAGAAGGGCAGCGCGCAGAGCATGCGCTCCGGCTTGTCGCCCAGGCCAGGAACCCAGTGCTTGCCCTGCAAAATGACGGCGAAGAAGTTGCCGTGTGAAAGCTGCGCGCCCTTCGGCTGCCCCGTAGTGCCGGAGGTGTACATGATGACGGCAATGGTGTCCTTGGTGATGTCCGCCGGAGGCTCGACGTCGCGCCCGTCGCCACCGATGGCATTGCCCACCAGGCTGTCCCAGGTGACGGTGTTTTTGGCATGCGCCGATAGCTGCCCGCGCTTGGACTTCAAGAAAGGCAGGTACCTGAGGGCGAGCTTCTGGGCGGTCGGCATCGCATCAATCATGTTGATGGAGATGACCGTCTCCAGATTGGTGGTGCCGCGCAGCTTCTCCAGGGTAGAAGCCGTCTTGTCCCAGGCAATAGCGATGCGTGCGCCGTGATCCTTGAACAGACCTTCCAGCTCGTGCGCAGTGTAGAGCGGGTTGTGGAGGACCGCGATGGCGCCCAGCTTCAAAATGGCGTAAAAAGCAACTACGTACTGCGGGCAGTTCGGCGCCACGATGGCCACCTTGTCACCCGGGCGCACGCCGAATGCGCGCAGACCGGCGGCGGCGCGACGGACCTGCTTGTCCATCTCCGCGAAGGTCTGGGTCTTGCCAAAGAAGTAAGTCGCTGGCTTGTCAGGGTTGATTGCCAGGTTGTTGTCGTAAATATCGAGGAGAGTGGTATCTCCGTAGTCAAGGTTATGCGGGGTCCATTCTGGGTAGAACTGGAGCCATTCCTTGGTGTCGAATGCCGACATGGGGTTCAGCACCTTTCGGTTGCGTAAGTTTTAGCATGGGCCAGTATAGCCTCGAATCCGGACGACTAGACTGTTTACCTATGCGCATCGCAATGATTTCACTCCACACCTCGCCCATCGAGCAGCCGGGGTCCGGTGATGCAGGTGGAATGAACGTCTACGTCATCAACATTGCGCGCCAACTTGCCCGGCAGGGCGTCGACGTCGACATTTTCACGCGAGCCACTCGTCCCAGCCAAGGCGAGGTCGTCGAGGTCGAGGAGCACCTGCGCGTCATCAACATCGTTGCGGGGCCTTACGAGGGGCTTGATAAGGAAGACCTCCCTACGCAGCTGGCAGCATTCGCGGGTGGGCTCGTGCAGTTCGTCAAGTGCTTCAATCTTGATTACGACCTCATCCACACGCACTACTGGCTCTCCGGCCAAGTGGGCTGGCTGCTGCGCGATCTCTGGGGCGTCCCGCTCGTCCATACCGCGCACACCCTGGCTGCTGTGAAGAATGCGCACCGCACCGCCGATGACACCCGGGAATCGGAAGCCCGTCGCATCTGCGAGCAGCAGCTGGTGGATAACGCGGATCTCCTCGTGGTGAATACAGAGCAGGAGACTCGCGATCTCGTCGAGCATTACGACGCCGAGCCTTCTCGCATCAAGGTGGTCTCACCGGGCGCCGACACCGAGCTGTTTACACCTGGCACCGACCGCAACACCGAGCGCTCGCGCCGTGAGTTGGGCATTCCTATCCACACCAAGGTCGTGGCCTTCGTGGGCCGCCTGCAGAAGTTCAAGGGCCCGGAGGTTCTCATTCGCGCAACCGCTGAGCTCATTGAGCGCGATCCTTATCGCAATATCCGCGTGCTGTTCTGCGGCGGCCCATCGGGTGCGAACTCGACGCCGGAGTACTACCAGAACCTGGTGCACAAGCTGGGGCTTTCCAAGCACGTGCGCTTTCTTAGTCCGCGTCCGCCGGAGGAGTTGGTCTCTATTTACCGCGCGGCCGACGTTGTGGCGGTGCCCAGCTACAATGAGTCCTTCGGGTTGGTGGCTTTGGAGGCTCAGGCCTCGGGCACCTCGGTCATCGCCTCCCGCGTCGGCGGCCTGCCCATCGCCGTGGCGGATGGGGAGACGGGTGAGCTAGTCGATGGTCACTCGCCGGAGGCCTGGGCGGATGCCTTGGAGCACTTGCTTGACGACGACCCCCTGCGCATCCGCATGGGCGAAGACGCCGTCGGCCACGCCGCGAAGTTCAGCTGGGCCCAGTCCGCAAGCGTTCTTGCCCAGATCTACGAGGAAGCCCTGCACATCGAGGTCCCGGATTGCCATGCGCGCCGGGCAATTGGTTACTAAGTAGCGGGAGAAAAGACTTGATGTCTAAAGGCATGACTTTTCTGCGCACTCTCCGCTTAGGCGATGTGCTGCTTGCGGGCTTGGCCGTGTTACTGGCGCTCTTGTACACCCTGGTACCGGGGCCGCTGCCTATGGAGATCCACATCGTGCAAGCTGTGGTTTCGTGGGCCTTTGTCCCGTTCTTTCTCATTTGGCGGTCGCGGCCTGTCATTGCTCCGGTAGGGATGATTTTCTGTCTAGGGGCATGGGCAATTACCTGGATGCTGGCGCTCCCGACGAATTCTGGATTCTCTCCGTGGTTGGTTGCTGCTCCTTTAGCTGTTTATTCTTCTGCGCGTTTATGTGAAGAACGGTGGATTCCAAAGGCTATTCTCGGCGCAACGTTCGCTGGCACTTTCGCTTCGCCGTTCATGTGGAAGCTGCAACCAGACCTGACCGAGCGATACCGAAGCGGAACGGATTTTCTATTTACTTTCCTTTTCCACTGGCTACTTTTGTTACTCGTTTATGTAGTTGCGGTGCGTTTGCGAGACAAGGAGGTGGAACGGCAGGCGCGACAGCGTGAAGCTCAGGAAGAAGAGCGGCTTCTTATCGCGCGTGAACTACATGACGTACTAGCTCATTCGTTGACCCTCATCAAAGTTCAAGCAAATGCTGGTCTTGTTGCTTCGGGGACATCGGAGGAAGCATTGCGAACTATCCGAACTGAAGCGGACGGAGCGCTCGCGGAGGTGCGTTCAATTGTGTCCTCGCTACGGGCGCCGACAACGCGCGAGCCATCTCGCCAACTATCCGATATTCCCAAGGTCGTGGAAGGTTTTCGCGCTGCAGGCCTTGATATCAGCGCAGATTTACCGAATACCCCGGTGACTCTTCCTGCGCTAACCCAATTGGCTTTGGTCCGGATTATCACGGAGGCACTGACTAATGTGCTTCGCCACCAAGGGACAGGGGCGACAGTTCGCCTGAAACTTTCTGATTCTGCTGCGCTGAGTGTTGAGTCATGGGGTAGACCACAAGGAGAGACATCAGGAGCCGGTGTAGGTTTGGTGGGAATCGCCGAAAGGGCTACAGCATTGGGTGGCTGGGTGCGTACCTCCGGAGACGCTCGGCACTTCCTAGTGGAAGCACAATTTCCGCAGAGGACAACATAATGATTCGAGTACTTCTTGCTGATGACCAGCCGCTGCTGCGCAGTGCGTTGGAAACCATTCTTAATGCCGCAGGGGACATTAAGGTCGTTGCCGCGGTCGGTGATGGGCAAGCAGCCGTCGAGGCTGCAGCTGCGCATTCGCTCGATATTGCGATTCTTGATATTCGGATGCCAGGGATGGATGGAATAGCTGCTGCAAGTGCCCTCTTGGCAAGGAACCCGTCACTTAGGGTGATCATGCTAACGACGTTTAATGAAGAGGAGCTGGTTCGTTCTGCGTTGCTCGCGGGAGTCCATGGTTTTCTTCTCAAAGATTCAGACCCGGAGGTGCTTTTAGGCGCTGTTCGTGCGGTTCATGCAGGAGAAGCCGTCCTAGCAAGCGGAGTGACCGGAACCGTTTTGGAGGGGTATCGCGCAGCGATTGCTGGACGAGCCGAACTATCAGCAGCGCAAAGGCAGGGGCTTGCGTTGGTGACTCGACGCGAGTTGGAAGTGCTGCGGCTGATCACTAGTGGCGCGACTAACCGGGAAATTGCCCAAGAACTCGTCCTCGCTGAGACCACCGTAAAGACGCACGTTTCCTCGCTCATGTCGAAGCTGCAAGCTAGGGACCGCGTGGCTTTGGTGTTGCTAGGCCAAAAAGTCCTACTGCAGTAGGAGAACTTCCGGCCAAGGTTGGTTCTGCTGGGGGATACAGGAAAGAAGCTACGGCGACATACTTCTTTCATGTCCTCATCACTTAGCTTGTCACGTGTCACCAAGTCGTTCGGGAACCAGCGAGTCCTCAACGACGTCTCGCTTTCAGTAACTCCTGGACGAGTACATGCTTTGCTTGGGCGAAACGGCGCGGGAAAGTCCACCCTGATGTCGATTTTGTTGGGACTTTCATCTGCAGATTCGGGAACAATCGGTAAGCTGCCCACGGTCGGTGCGTCCTTGAATGGGCCAGCTTTCTACGGCCACCTCAGCGCACGGAATAACCTCCTTGTGCACACAAGATTGCTTGGTCTGCCCGCGGAGGAGGCCGATCGGGCTCTTGCTGTGGTTGGGCTGGTGGACGTCGGTGGCAAGAAAGCCAAGAGTTTTTCCACCGGAATGAAAGCTAGGTTGGCCCTAGGACAAGCGATTCTCGGCGACCCCGAAGTGCTCGTACTTGATGAGCCGCAAAATGGCCTTGACCCGCAAGGAATTAGTGAGCTGCGTGAGCTGCTGCGTGACTGGGCTGCGCGAGGCGGCACGGTTCTAGTTAGTTCTCACCAACTTGGGGAAGTACTTCATCTCGCAGATGACATTTCTGTGCTTGCACAAGGTGAAATCGTTTATTCGGGGCCTCTGCGTGATTTGGCTCCGGAAGGAAACTTGGAAGAAGAGTTCTTCCGCCTCACCGCAGGGGGACGCAATGTTTAGGCGTCAGCTTCATACCGAGCTGTTGCGCGCTCGCGGTACTTCGTTGGTGTGGTTGCCTTTGATAGCCGTGCCTTTGGTCCTTCTGACATATAACCTTTCTCGCCTTGCATCTCCTGCCACCGATGCGACGGGCGTACTCATGTGGCAATCAATGTATGTCACCGGGATGGCGGCTCCACTTGTTGCAATGTTTGCTGCAGCTGCGGAGGCACGGGAGAAGCGTGCTCGGTTTGGCGGGACGCATATGCGTTTGGCGGGGCTTCCGAAGGTGCAAAGGACGCGATTCTTGAATGCCGAAAGGTTGGCCCGCCTCCTCGTTGTCCTCCTCAGCATCGCTGTATTTCATGTAATTAATTTCGGCGGAAGTTGGTTGGCCGTCTATTCGCGCGAGAATAGCTCACGCATTCTCGCTGTCGGTGTGCTGTGCTTTGTCGGCTCGATTGGTATTGCTGGATTGGCAGCAGCAGTAGCACGCCTGACCAACTTGGTAGTGACACTCGTAGTGTTTGTTATCTGGCAACTATTCTTTGCTCTAAATCCCGTCGTGGAAGCCGACAATTGGTGGATGTGCCCGCCAGCAT
>NZ_NOVQ01000011.1:0-25253 GCF_008042215.1 Corynebacterium sp. LK14 | reverse complement strand
TCTGTGCAATTTCGCTCAACGCTTCATCTCCTCTCTTAAGTTGTATCTTTTTATAGCGTTCTAGGCCGCTATGGGGCAAGCTGGAAATCGGAAACTTTTCGACCCTGATACTCAACCCCTCCTGTTGCGCGTCGGATTGCAGGCTCGATCCCGCAAAGATCCCGCAAACGGGCTGGCAACCGTGCTAGAGGTGGCGAGGGTGGCACGTTTCTAACCTGTGACTATCCCGACGTCGCTGGTCGCGAATCTGGCGATTACTGATGAGCTGGGTCAAGAACCCGCTCGATGCTACTGCCTAACTAGGCGGCGCATTTGTGGTTTTAGAGTCCGATTTTGTCGGATTATGTGAGATATATTTCTGGGCGGGCAAGATGCTGTGAGCAGGGGTACAGTCGGAGCCATGGGTTTTACCACGCCAAGCTACGATCTTAATGACCTCTTCGCACGCATCGACCGCGGCGATATTCAACTTCCGGATTTCCAACGCGCCTACTCCTGGGATGAGGACCGCATTCGTTCCCTCATTGTTAGCGTGCTGCGTGGCTACCCAGTGGGTGCTCTGATGGCGCTGGATACACGAAATGAAACGATGCGGTTTAGGCCGCGTCCTCTCACCGGCGCGCCCGATACTGGCGTTAACCCTGGCTTGCTGCTGCTGGACGGCCAGCAGCGCTTGACCACGCTATATCATTGTTTCCGCGGCAATGGCTCGGTCGACACCACTGACTTCCGTTCGAAGAAGATCACCCGTACCTTCTACGTTGATCTGCACAAGGCAATCTCGGAGGAGATTATGCCCGACGAGGCGGTGTTTGCTGTGAACCAGCATGGCGAGCTGCGTTCGCACTTTGCCCCAAATATTGCGGGTGCAATTGTGGACCGCGAAACCGCGCTTGATGCCTGCTGCATCCCGGTTTCGGCGCTTCTCAGTGAAGAGGGCACCAGCATGCTCTTTGAACTGGCTGCGGCAAACGATGGCGTGAACCGCGACGTCGTATCGGCGTTTAACAACCGCATCTTGCGCCCCCTGTCTGGTTACGACGTACCGATGATCCGTTTGTCCCGTGAGACCGCTCGCGCTGGCGTGGGCTCCATCTTCGCGCAGGCCAATTCCGCTGGCCTGCAGATGGACGTCTTCGACCTCCTGACCGCCGTCTTTGCATCAGAGGATCCTGATTTCCACTTGGCGCAGGATTGGGCTGAGGTAGAGGCTGATCTGCGCCGCTCCCCAGCACTCGACGGTATTGGACGCAACGAGTTTCTTTCGGCGGTATCCCTTTATGTTTCCGGCGAGAAGGGCAATGCGGGTGGGCAGCGCGAGGACATCCTGCAGCTTTCGCTCGCGGAGTACAAGGCGGCGTCGGCAACGCTGCGCATCACGTTCCGAGAGGTCGCGGAGTACCTTGCGGAGCGCTGCATCCTGAGCCTGGAACAGGTTCCTTACAACGAGCAGATCATTCCGCTCGCCGTCATCCTTGCTCGTCTGGCCGAGCGCCACGGTGTGCTCTCTAAGAAGGAGTCGTGGGATCGCCTCAATCAGTGGTTCTGGAGTGGCGTGTTTGGTGAGCTTTACGGCTCTTCCGCAGTCAAGCTGCGTGCAGCGCGCGACGTCGATGAGGTCACCGCATGGGTGGCAGGGGAGTCCGAGGTAGTGCCGAAGACCGTCCAAGACGCATCGTTCCGCGAGTCTCGTCTGCTTTCCATCGACGAATCCGATGGCGTCTGGCATGGCCTCTACGCGCTGTTGATGGCCCGCGGTGCGCGCGATTGGCGGACGGGAATTGAGTTCAATCGCAATACCTTCGAGGAGCTGAAGCCGGGGTTCTTCCCGGTCTTCCCACTCAACTGGTGCAAGCGTCACGGTGTAAGCGAGGTGCTGGCAAACTCGGTACTCAACCGCACCCCAATGGGGAAGCGCACGGAAGTCGTGCTCGATGGCTACGCGCCTGAACGTTACCTGCCGCGTGTGCAGTCTAAGTCCATAATGGAGGATGCTGAGTTCGATGAGGTATTGTCCTCCCATGAGCTCGACATCGATCTTTTCCGTTCTACCCGTGCCCAGGAATTTTTCATTGACCGCCGTGAGCGGTTTGTAGGAATTGTCGAGTATGCACTGGACAAGCAGGTTATCCGCGATGTCGACGAAGCAAACCTCTCTGGCGGCGAAGAGGGCCCGCAGGCCTTTGCGCGTTAGACAGTTCCTCGCGCTGTCGCTAGCCGCCGTAATGGTTCCCACCATCGGCGGCTGCTCTGGCATTGGTCGCGGTCAAAAACTCGTCACCCCTGAGCTGGCAGAGCTTGCAAATGAAGACATCGATCTGGCGCGGGCGGCGGCTGAAAACACCAACCGACTGATCGATCCTGCCTTTGTGGGGAAGACCACCGTTGTCCAAGACCCGTGGGGATTTGAGTCGGCACGTCTGTTCTTCAAACAGTCCCATACGCTCTTTGTGGCTGAGAACTCGGACGCAGCTAAGTTGCGTGCTGCTTCAATTGCAGTCTCCCAACGAGCGCCGATGGTGGTTTATGACGATTCGGTGCGCAATGATATATACCGCTTGGCCGAAGATGTCGGCGCCAACCTTATTGTGACCGTGGGCAAGGTGCCGTTTGCGGATGCCTTTTATCCAGGCGAGGAAAGGCAACACCAAGTGGTCCGTGACCCTGGCAATACCAAAGCGCTCGGCGAGTACACCGCGTTTGGGTTTACCTCCAAAGTGATTGTCGATCCCAACCGTATGGTGGAGGAAGTTGCCGCCTTAGACTCGAATGAAAAGATTGAATTGAAGGCGGCTTGGGAGCCGCTGCCACAGCAAATCTCGCATAAAAAGATGCCTGCAATCCCCGGTTCGGCCCGTAGGGATGGCCAGATGTCGCCGAATATCGTTGCGACCTCCCAGAGTCCCATTGCAAATGTTGTGAATGCCAATGCATACGGTGGAACCGTTTTAATCATGACCGACCCTGACCCTAGTGCCACGAAGGTAGGGGCTGCGATGGTAGCTGGGTTAGAAGAAGGGCCGGTAGTTGCCCTTGGCCCCGAATTCGGTTCAGCGAAAGAATTTAGCGCAAAAATTTCCCGCGGATGGACGGAATAAACTACACTTCCATGCAACGTATGCGTTAGGTATACGTTCGCCCCCAACCAAGTTAAGGAAGTCATGTCGAAGCCGGTCGTTCTTATCGCCGATAAGCTTGCTCAGTCCACCGTCGCCGCTTTGGGCGACTCAGTAGAAGTTCGGTGGGTCGACGGTCCCAACCGTGCTGAGTTGCTTGCGGCGGTGCCAGAAGCTGATGCATTGCTGGTGCGCTCCGCCACTACAGTCGACGCCGAGGTGCTCGCCGCGGCCACCAACCTCAAGATTGTTGGCCGTGCAGGTGTGGGCCTTGACAACGTCGATATCCCCGCAGCCACCGAGCGTGGCGTTATGGTCGTTAACGCCCCAACCAGTAACATTCACAGCGCCTGTGAGCAGGCAATTGCTTTGTTGCTTGCCACAGCACGCCAGATTCCAGCGGCTGACCAGTCGCTGCGTCAGGGGGAATGGAAGCGTTCTTCCTTCAAGGGTGTCGAGGTATACGGCAAGACCATCGGTATTGTTGGCTTTGGCCACATCGGTCAGCTATTCGCTCAGCGTTTGAAAGCATTTGAGACCACCATCATCGCGCATGACCCTTATGCTAACCCTGCTCGTGCGGCAGCACTGGGCGTGGAGCTTGTTGAGCTTGAAGAACTGATGGCCCGTGCTGACTTTGTGACGATTCACCTGCCGAAGACTGAAGAAACTTCGGGCATGTTCGACGCCGAGCTGCTTGCTAAGGCCAAGAAAGGCCAGATCATCATTAATGCTGCGCGTGGTGGACTCGTCGACGAGCAGGCGTTGGCAGATTCCATTAAGGCGGGTCACCACCGCGGTGCCGGCTTCGACGTTTATGCCAGCGAGCCGTGCACGGATTCCCCATTATTCGAGCTGCCGGAGGTAACGGTTTCGCCGCACTTGGGAGCTTCGACCGTCGAGGCACAGGATCGTGCTGGTACCGACGTCGCAGACTCGGTTCTCAAGGCGCTGGCTGGAGAGTTCGTGGCAGATGCCGTGAATGTATCCGGTGGTCGTGTGGGCGAAGAAGTTGCGGGCTGGCTCGATCTAGCGCGTAAGTTGGGCCTTACCGCTGGCAAGCTGCTGGGCCAGGCGCCCGTGGCTATCGAAGTCGAGGCGCGTGGTGAGCTTTCCAACGAGGATGTTTCCGCGCTGGGACTCTCCGCTGTCCGCGGTTTGTTCAGCGGCGTGCTCTCCGAGGCGGTCACCTTTGTCAACGCTATGCAGATCGCAGAATCCCGTGGCGTCAATGTTGAGGTCCGCACTCGCGCCGAGTCCAAGGGTCAACGTTCCTCCCTCGTTGTCACCGTCATTGGTGCGGACGGCGCGACGTCGCAGCTCACTGGCGCCATCACCGGTATCGATGGCGTTGAGAAGTTCATTCGCATCAATGAACGCGGCGTCGACATGCGCGCCACCGGACGCAACCTGTTCTTTAGCTACGATGACGCCCCAGGCGCCCTGGGCACCGTGGGTACGAAGCTCGGCGCTGCCGGCATCAACATCGTCGCTGCAGCTCTTACGCAGGGCAAGACGCCAGCCGACGCCGTGCTTATTCTGCGCGTCGAGCGCGAGGTTGCAGAAGAGCTGGTTGAGGACATCAAGGTTGCCCTCGGTGCAGAGTGTGTCCAGCTGGATCTGGACGCCTAGCCTGACGCTTTCTGCTTAATCCGTCAATCTGACCCCCATGTGTTCCCGCTGCATGCGGAATGCATGGGGGTCTGCTAATGTGACCGTGTATCCATATTGTGAGAAAGGAATCCCGCAAAATGAAACTGGCGGTTATTGGCGGAGACGGAATCGGCCCAGAAGTTACTGCAGAGGCCCTCAAGGTGCTCAACGCGGTACGGGACGACATCGAGACCACCGAGTATGACTTGGGTGCGCGTCGCTACCTGCGCAATGGCGAGCTCCTCACCGATGCCGACCTCGCCTCTATTCGCGGGCACGACGCAATCCTGCTGGGCGCTATCGGCGCGCCAGGTCAGGTTCGCCCGGGAATCCTGGAGCGTGGGCTGTTGCTGAAGATGCGTTTCGCCCTGGACCACCACGTGAACCTGCGCCCCTCCAAGCTGTACCCAACGGCTACCTCGCCGCTGGCGAACCCAGGAGAGATCGACTTCGTCGTCGTCCGCGAGGGCACAGAAGGCCTGTACTGTGGCAACGGCGGCACCTTGCGTGAGGGCACTTCGCACGAGGTGGCCTCCGAGGTCTCCCAGAACACCCGCTTCGGCGTTGAGCGCGTTGTTCGCGATGCCTTCGAACGCGCAATGGGCCGCCGCAAGCATGTGACCTTGGTTCACAAGACCAACGTCTTGGTCAATGCCGGTGGCTTGTGGCAGCGCACCGTAGAAGAGGTAGCTAAGGAATACCCTGAGGTCACCGTGGACTACAACCACATCGACGCCGCCACGATTTACATGGTTACTGATCCTGGCCGCTACGACGTCATCGTCACCGACAACCTTTTCGGCGACATCCTCACCGACCTGGCTGGCGCTGTGACCGGCGGTATCGGCCTGGCCGCGTCTGGCAACATCGATGCTTCCGGCACCAACCCTTCGATGTTTGAGCCGGTCCACGGCTCGGCGCCGGACATTGCGGGAAAGGGCATTGCTGATCCAACCGCCGCCATTTTGTCTGCAGCGATGCTGCTGCGTCACATCGGCGACGAAGCCAATGCGGTGCGCATCGAAGAAGCCGTTGCCGCCGACGTCTCCGCTCGTGGTAGCGAGCAGCTCGGCACCACCGAAATTGGTGACCGAATCGCCGCCGCACTGACCTAAAAATCGCTACGCTGTGGGTGCATGAGCGTTGAATTAGACGAGGTCCGCAGTTTCCTCGCCCAGCACGAGCCCTTCTCCCGCCTTCCGGAGGAGGAGCTCGACGCGCTGCCCGCGCACCTAAGCATTGCGTATTTTCGCCGCGGCGATGTCATCGTCCGTCTTGGCGAAGAAAACTCCTTCCTGCACGTCATCCGTGCCGGGGCAATCGATGTCCTCGGTGAAGATGGCGTGCTTTTGGATCGTCGCGATCCCGGGCTGACCTTTGGCTATTCCACGTTAATGGGGCATCCGGAATCTCGTTACGAGATGATCGCCGTGGAAGACTGCTTGGTCTTTCGCCTGCCACAAGAAGCTTTTACTCAATTCGCCGAGCGCAACCCGGACATCGCGCGCTTCTTCTCGGCGCAGTCCCGGCAGATCCGTGCCGCTGCGCGCGAGCTGTCGGACGCCACCACGGGCGACGCCCTGCGCACACCTATTGAAGAGATCACCCGCACGGACCCGTTGCAGGCCGATTCTACGACGTCGATAAGCGCAGCTGCCCAACTCATGTCTGAGCATGGCGTGTCCTCCCTGCTCGTGGTTGACGGTGGGGAACTGACCGGAATTGTGACCGATAGGGACCTGCGCTCGCGGGTGCTTGCAGTAGGCCGTGACCCGCAGGAGGCGATCGCGGAGATTATGACGCGTACCCCGGTCACCGTGAACGCTAGCGCGCCAGCCATGGAAGCGCTGCTGCACATGGCAGAACGAGGAATCCATCACTTGCCCGTCGTGGCCAAAGGACAGTTGCGCGGCATCGTTACCCAATCCGACATCACGCGTTTGTTGCAGAACGACCCGCTCTATCTGACTGCGGATCTTTCCCGCAAGAACTCTGTCGAGGAGCTTGCTGGTTCCTTCAACGAGGCCACCGCACTCGCAGCACGCTACGTCGAGCGCGGCTCCACGCCTTCGGAAGCAGCGAGCCTCATCACCATCGCGGCAGACGCAATCGCGCGGCGTTTGTGTGTGCTTGCCGAGCGCGAGCTGGGCGCCCCACCAATCGACTACGCCTTCGTGGCGGTGGGTTCCCAGGGCCGGCGTGAAATGGCGCTTGCCTCCGACCAGGACAATGCATTGGTGTTGGCGGACGATTATGACGAAGCTCTCCATGGGGAGTACTTTGCGCGACTATCTTTGTTCGTGTGCACCGGATTGGACAAGGCCGGCCAGGTCCTGTGTCCGGGAGAGATGATGGCGATGACGCCACAGTGGCGCATGACGGTGACGCAGTGGGAGAAGACCTTCCACGAATGGATTACCGCACCGCAGCCGGACGCGCTGCTCAATGCGCAGATCTTCTTCGACTTCCGCGTCCTCTACGGCAGCCGGGAACTGGGCGAGCGCGTCCATTCTGCGGCTGTGACCATGGGCAAGGGGGCTCGCCGCATGCACGCGCACCTGGCGAGCTTGGCTGCCCGCCGCGAACCGCCGCTGACCTTCTTCCGCGGACTGGTGGTGGAAAGGGACGGCGAATACGCCAACACCCTAGACATCAAGAAAGGCGGTACCACGGGAATCGTGCAGATGGCGCGCCTTTTCGCTTTGGCCATCGGCAGCGAGGAGGTCGATACCCGCAAGCGTCTGCGGGAGGCTGCGGGGGACTCGCTAAGCAAGGCGGGAGCCCAGGAGCTTCTCGACGCCTTCGACTACCTGCGTTCACTTACTCTCGCGCATCAAGCACGGCAGCTGTGCGATGGCATTGCGCCGGACTATCACATCGATCCGAAACAGCTGGGCCGCCTCGAGCGCGAGCGCCTGCGCGACGCATTCCGCGCGATCAAAAGCATGCAGAATGCCCTTGCCACGAAGTATCCCGTGAGGAACATCTAGATGGGACTCTTTGATCGCTTCGTGCAGCACCTGGATTGGCAGCGTCCCGATCCGCGCACGCGCTTAGAGGACCTTCCGCTGTTGGCTGTCGACATGGAAACCACGTCGCTGGATCCAAGAGAAGGCGCGATTGTTTCGATTGGCTGGGTGCCCATTAACGGCGGTGTTATCGATCTCGGCGGCGCCGATTACGTGCTGATTAAGGGAGCTACTGCTGGCCAGATTGAACAGTCCGTGCACATCCACATGTTGACCCAGGACGTGGTGGATGCGGGCGTTGCAGAAAAAGAAGGTATATCGAGACTGCGCGAAGCCTTGCAGGGGCGGGTGTTGCTGGCGCACTTCGCAGCGCTTGAAGTGGGTTTTCTGGAGGCCGCCTGCAAGCGAATTTACGGAGCTGCGCCGCGCCTTGATGTGGTGGATACCTTTGCGTTGGAACGGCGCCACATGGAACGCATGGCCACGTACCCGCGTGCGGAGGATCTCCGCCTTGCGCGCGTTCGGCAGCGTTACGGCTTGCCCAATTACGGCAATCACAATGCGCTTAGCGACGCCCAGGCATGCGCCGAGCTCTTTCTTGCCATGCGCCACGACCTTGCGGGGATGACGTTGAAACAAGTGGTGGCGGCGTCGGAGCGGCGATAGGTTATGCGATTTAAGCTTCAGGTCACGGGTCCACGCTGGGTGCGGGAGAGGTCTTGGAGGAATTCGCAGAATTCAAATATGACCTTAGCTAACGTGTGAAGATCCCATATTGGTAGCATGGCCGTTATGCGTTTAGGACGAATTGCTCACCCAGAAGGAATCTGCTTCGCCATCATCGACGGGCCGAAGGACGCCCCGCTCGAGGAGCTTGTGGCTAAGGAAATCTCCGGCACTCCATTTACCACCCCAGAACCTACCGGACGCGAATGGAAGGTTAGCGACGTACGGTTGCTCGCCCCGACTTTGCCCACCAAGGTTGTTGCCCTGGGCCGCAATTACGCGGACCACGTGGCTGAGGTCTTCAAGGAGTCCGCTGAGCACCTTCCGCCGACAATCTTTATCAAGCCATCGACCGCGGTCGTCGGGCCGAACGTGCCGATCAAGATTCCAGACTTTGCCACCAACGTAGAGTTCGAGGGCGAACTGGCCGTTGTTATCTCTAAGGTTTCTAAGAATATCAAGGCTGAGAACTGGAAAGACCACGTTTTGGGTTACGTCATCTGCAATGACGTTTCCTCCCGCGACCTGCAGTTCAAGGACGGCCAGTGGGCGCGTGCAAAGGGCATTGATACCTTCTGCCCACTGGGTCCATGGATTGAGACCGACCTGGATTCACTGAACCTGGATGATCAGAAGATCAACGCCTACCTGACCCACGATGGCAAGCGTGAGCAGAAGCAGGACTCCAACACTGACCAGATGATCGTCAAGATGGGCGGCATTCTGGAGGAGATCTCCGCGGCTTATACGCTGCTGCCTGGCGACGTAGTAACTACCGGTTCTCCGGCTGGTACAGCGCCGATGGTTCCGGGCGACACCATCGAGATTGAGATTCCGGGTCTAGGCTCGCTGATCAACCCGATCGAACGCGCTTAATTTGGCGAAAGGTAGACCCATGCCCCACGTGGACAGTATGCACAATCATCATGAGCACGATAATGAGGGGCATGGGTCAACTCATGGCCCAGGGCATCTGCCCACCCGGGAAGAGTTTGAGGAACGCTACGCGCAGAGCCAACAGATATGGTCTGGCAATGTGAACGCAACGTTGGTTGACGAAGTAGCTGACCTACGGCCCGGTACCGCGCTTGACGTCGGCTGTGGCGAAGGCGCGGACCTCCAGTGGTTAACTGACCGCGGGTGGGAGGCGCTTGGCATAGACTTTGCGCCGACTGCTGTGCAGCGTTGCTTGGATCGTGGGCTGCATGCAGAGGTGGCAGACTATAACGAGTTTGAGCACGAACCTTTTAATTTGGTGGCGGTGCACTATGGCGGCATCCCGGCGACCGAGGAGGGTGTGGCCAAGCTTGAGGCCTTGACGAGTGATGTTTTGGTCTTTGTTCACCACGATCTTGAATCAGATGCCGTTGCTATGCCCGCGTGGCTTGCGGAGAACCTCAAGGAGCTTGAGGTGGTCAAGCTGGATAAGCGGGAACGCCGCGTCGAGGGCGGCGCAGGTGCCCACCATTCCCACGACGTGGTTTTGGTGGCCAAGCGCCCAACTGAAGCTGCTGGCTAAAGGGCTAGGGGTTCGACGTTCCGAAAGCTAGAGGCCCAAAGCCTTGAGGATGGTGCGTAGCTTTGCGCTCGTCTCGGCGAGCTCTTCTTGAGAGTTAGAGGATTCAACGATTCCGCCACCGGCCCAAGCTCGCGCGGAGAGGCCGTCGCCTGCGACTTCGGCGCAGCGAATGGCGACCATGTACTCGCCGTCGCCAGAGGAGTCGCACCAGCCAACGGCGCCGGCATAGAAGCCGCGGTCGGATTCCGCAGTTTCAATGAGCGCTTGAGCAGCCTCAGTTGGAGTGCCGCAAATCGCTGGTGTGGGGTGCACCAGGAGGGCGAGCTCGAGTGCAGTGAGCTCTGGGTCCTTAAGAGTTCCTGCGATTGGTGTGCCTAGGTGCCACATTTCATTGGTGCTGATGAGCTCCGGGGTGGTTGGCGCGCGCAGGGTATCGCAGAGCGGAGTGAGCACGCGGCGTAGATGATCAACGACGAACATGTGCTCGTGGAGATCTTTTGTGGAGTGTAGTAGGTCCTGTCCGGCGAGG
The DNA here is from genome assembly GCF_008042215.1 of Corynebacterium sp. LK14. Classification (NCBI taxonomy): domain Bacteria; kingdom Bacillati; phylum Actinomycetota; class Actinomycetes; order Mycobacteriales; family Corynebacteriaceae; genus Corynebacterium; species Corynebacterium sp. LK14. Next base: position 14,741 of record NZ_NOVQ01000011.1, on the reverse strand, counting down.
TGGTCGCGGGCGCGGTCTGCTTGGCGTGGGGCAGAGCCTGCTAGTGGGAAAGCGGTTACGGTAGAGCCCTGCTTCTTGACCAGAACCTCAGGGGAAGAGCCGACCAGCATTGCGCCGGGACGTCCTGCTGGAGAGAGATCCGCGATGAAGCCGTCACGGTTAGCGGAGAGATCGATAAGACGTGCTGCGACGAATCGGGGGTCGACCGGTGCGGCGAATTCGATGTCTACCCCACGAGCCAAAACTACCTTGTCAAGCTTTGAGGATTGAATCGTGGCGATTGCAGCATCTACTCGACGCAGATGTTCCTCAGGCTCTGGGTCGAAACCGGTAACGCGCGCATTGAGGGTGCCCTGGCGGTAGTACGCGTGTGGTTCCAGCGGTCCGTCTTCGCGAATGATGGAAGCGGGTTCGGTTAGGGCAACAGCTTCGTCAGGGTTGAAGGGAAGGGCGCCGACAATCATTTCTGCGTTGCCAGTTCGAAGGGCGTTAATTGCGGTATCAGTGTCAGTGAAGGTCTTTTTCGCTCCTTGGGTGCGGACAGATCCTGTGGCGCGGGAGAGCAAAAAGTCGGGGGCCGTGGAGGGTCTGTTCGCATGCATGGGTATCTAGCTTACTTCTTTGCTGAAAATTCACAGAATTCCGCGAGTTCAAAGATGCCTGTGTGAAGAATGTGACTATTGTGACAAGGGTAAATTTTGCCCTTGATTAAGGAGTTGTCGGTGTTAAACCTGGGAAATTGGACGAAGAAGGTAGCTCGTTCGGCGATGGCTGTAGGAGCTGCTGTCCTCGTCGTGAGCGGCCCAGTTCACGCCGTCGCGCAAGAAGCACCTACTCCAGTGGTTGCACAGGAGCCAACACAAGCACCAGCACCAGCACCTGAGGGGGATCCGGTGCCTGCACCTGTGCCGGACGGCTCGCACCTGCTTCCGGAAGGTGTGAAGGAGTCCACCCCGGCGGAATCTCCGGAGCAGGCAACGCAGCCGCAGCTTCCACCAGAGGGCGTTGATCCTGCAGCACCGGCCGAACCAGTTGCCCCAGTTGATTCCACCGTCAATCCAGCTCAGCCAATTCCGAATGGGCAGACCCATTCGATCGAGATGGAGCACGAGGGCAAGATCCGACGCTATCTGGTCCGTGTGCCAAATAATTACAACCCGGAAGTTACTGCACCAGTTCTCTTCGGCTTCGGCGGTTGGGAGGATTCCCCGGAAAACTTTGCTAGCTACAACCGAATGGGTAGTACTGGCGCTGCTAACGAGGCAATCATTGTTTATCCAGAGGGCTTCGAGCGTGCTTGGGAAGCGGCTCCCTATGCCAAGACCCGCGATGGCGAGGACATCCGTTTCATCCAGCGGATCCTGGACGCGGTCGATGCTGATTACCGCGTAGACCGCTCGCGCGTATACGCAATGGGTATGTCCAATGGTGGTGGCTTTACCTCGGTATTGGGCTGCCACGCACAGGAAACATTTGCAGCTATTGCCACTGTTTCCGGAGCTTTCTACAACCCCGTAGAGGTCAACTGTGTTGATGCGCCCATGCACACCCTCATCATGCATGGTGTCGATGACCGCATGATGCAGTATGAAGGCGGAACACGCCATGAGGCCGGGTATCTTCCCGTTCGCGATGTGGTTGGTGGCTACCTTAATCGCAACCGATGCGACATGACCTTCCAAGCCGAGCAGAACGGTCCTATGGCAGAGCGACTCCGCTTTAACAACTGCCTGAAGGCTGTCGAGCTTCTTAAGGTCAAGGGCGACCATACCTGGTGGCATGAGCCGGACACCTCCAACGAGGTATGGAACTTCCTGTCCGACAAGCGTAAGTAGCCTCGTGGCTAGGACCGGTGAGGAGCCCAGCCACGGGTCCTTAGTTCCTAGCTCAGCGTGTTACTCGGGAACTGCTGGGCGGGTGCATCGGTTTGTCGGTTGCGGTTTCGGAAGAACTGCACCCACACGAAAAGGCCGGTGCCGAGGAGCAAAGCAAATACCCCCATTCCTGCGAGGAATCCTGCCCAAAAGTTAAACAAAGGCATCTCGTAGCTCATCTCTTGCGCATCTGTTTCCACATATCCTTGCTCGTCACCTGCGGCAAGATTATGGCTTTTAGCTGGATTTCTAAGGCCATGGCCCTTGGCGTCTTGTGTCTTCTTATCGCTCTGTTTGTCCGCTGTTTTCTGGGCCGTGCCTTTCCCGGAATTGCCTGAGCCGGAGTTCTTTGGGCTGTGGTCGCTCGTGGTCCCGCCTGAACGCATAGCGGGTGCAGTCTTACCGCGTTGAGCTGAGCCACCAGATTTTTGTCCGTCGGACGAGTCCTTTGTCGGCTCTTTCGAGGTCTTCTTCGCCGTCGTGGAACCTGTCTTGTCTTTCTTAGCGTTCTTGGTTGCAGTGGGCTTTGCGGAACTAGGGCTGCCTACTAGCTTCTCTGCTTCCTTGAGCGTTCCAGCTAGGGTTTTGTCGAGGCCGGCGATGGCTTTGCCAGTATCATTTATGTCCTTAGCCAACTGCTGGGCCCTGTTTTTTGGCTTAGCAGTGGACCCCCCAGCGTCAAAGCCCAGATTGCACAGTTCCGAGTCCGAGGTATTGCTACCCACCAGGAATGGCACCTTCATGGAGTGCTCGGAGCCATCGGACATGGTGAAAGTAAACGTAACCGCGTATGCGCCAGGCTCGGTAAAGCCAAGATTGACGTGAGTGTGTGAACGGTAATAGTCCCACGCCATGCCGGGGTCTTCGCTGTCGAGCCGCAGCTGGTGACCGGTAAGCTCGTCTTCCCATGCGACGATACGCCCACCGGCCGGCGCGCTGTTGAGCTCCATTGTCAGCTGTGCCGTATCGGAGTCCGTCATCGTGGACAAGTGGAGAAGCGAGAAACCGAACCAGGGGCGGGAGTATTCCTGTTTTTGCGGCAGGAGCCACGCATTGCCAGAGATACCTGGGAACCCGAGATCGTCGAGGGAGCGCGTCATTGCGTCGTCTACCATAACGACGAACTCGCCCTCTTCGCGCTCTACGTGGCTACCACTGCTGTCATCGTCGACGGTAAAGCGCAAAGGGCCATCATTGTCGTCGCGTACCGCTAGATCCTGGTGACCCTTTGTAATTCGGTAAGCGTTAGCAAGGCTGCATGATTCTTCAGCATGAGCCACGGCGGTGTTGGCATACGTCGGCATGAGAACGGGAGCTGCGGTGCCCAACAGAGCGGCTGCGCCCAAGGCAAGCGCTGTGTGCGGGAGACGAGTATGAGAAAGCTTGGAACGGAGTGGTCGTTTTACGAAGTTCATGCTGAAGGCTCCTTGTCGGTTTGGTTCTGGGTTTCGCTAGCTACAGGGGCGGAAATGGATGGGGTTGAAGAACCTGGAGAGGCTGCGTCCTTAGTTGAATTCACTCTCGGCTGGCGTGACGGCCTGCGTTGGAGTAGTGGGGAGACAAGCCAGGCTAGAAGGAACAAGGCCGTTAGTACTAGGACGATGGTCGCGCCCGCGGGCAGGTCGATGGCCCATGCGAGGTAGATACCGGCGAAGCTCGCTGCGGCGCCGATGAGACTAGAGGCGCACATCATGGCGCCAAGCGAGTTGGTAAGCAGCCGGGCTGTCGCAGCCGGCGTGATGAGAAGGGCCAGCACCAAGATGTTGCCGATGGTCCCCACTGAGATGACAACCGCGGCGGTAACGCACAGGTAGAGAACCAAGTCCAGAGCGAAGACTGGAAGTCCCATCGCGCGGGCGGTCTCTTTGTCTAGACACGCGGCTGTCAGCTGCGGTCCGAGCAACACGATGACGCCCACCACGCAGACGGTTACTGCCGCAGCGGTGTACAAATCAATGCGGGACACGCCCGTCAGTGTTCCGAAGAGGAAACTGGTTAAGGAAGCCGTGTAGCCCTCAACACGCGAGATGATGACCATACCGAGCGCGAAAGATGCGGCAAAGAAGATTCCGATGACTGAGTCTTCCCGTAGGTTACGACGCTGTGAGAAGCCCGCAATGAGCAGCGCCACGACAGTCCCTGCGACGGCGCCGCCCAAAAGCACAGAACCCTGCAAGGCGAAGGCGACCGCCAGCCCCGGGAACACGGCGTGGGAGACGGCGTCACCTATGAAGGCCATTCCGCGTAGCACCACGTAGCAACCCACCACACCGCAGACAATGGCAGCCAATATGGAAATCCCGACCGCACGCGCGAGAAAGTCCAAGTGCGGATTCGCCAGGTCTCTAAAGAAGTCAATTAATGTCACCTCAATCATGCGGCGACTCCAATCGCGGACAGCAAGGGAGAGTCTGCCTGAACACCGAACGTAGCGACCCACGAGGCGGCGTCGCCAAGCACGAGCTCTGCTGGTCCATCTGCCACCACACCCCGGTTGAACAGGACTAGGCGATGGCAGGAGTGGGCGGCTTCAGCGAGGTTGTGGGTGGACATGACGATGCTCGTCCCTTGGTGGCACAGCTGGTCAAAAAGGAAAAGCAACTCCTCTGTGTTGGGCGCATCCAGCCCGGTGAAAGGCTCGTCGAGCAGCAGGACTTCCGGTTCAGTGGCAAGGGCTCTGGCGATAAGTACTCGTTGGCGCTGCCCACCGGAAAGCTGTGCAATGGGTCGACGCGACAGTTCCTCGAGGTTGGTCAACTCCAACGCCCGGCGAGCGGCCTCATGATCCACGCGCTTGGGGCGTCGGCACCAACCGATAAGTCCTGTGCGTCCGCCCAGGACGGCACGATAGACGTTTATAGGGAAGTCCCACTCCACGTCGTGGCGCTGCGGAACATAGCCCACGGCAGCTGTGCGATCGATGTTGCCTCGATACGGAATGAGGCCCAGGATCGAGCGCATAAAAGTTGTCTTGCCAGCACCATTAGGGCCCAATAGGCCGATGAACTCGCCGCGGTCAACCCGCAGAGATGCATTTTCGATTACGTTTCGACCGCTGAGCGTGACACATACGTGCTCCGCGCTAATCACCTTAGAGGTTTCCATTATCTGCCTTCCTGCGTGAAGAGGCGACGAGCATCGCCACGGACCCTACGAGGACCAGGGCGCCTAGCCCCACGAGGGCCCATATCCACCACGCCAATCCAGAATCGGCCTTCTCATTTACCGCGGCCGGATCCCACTCGGTGTTTTGGGCCTCCGCCACGTCGGTGTCATTGCCCACCGCAAAGGTGAGGACGCCGTCTGTGCTGAAGTCACTACCGTCCTTGGTTTTGCCGGAGAAGCGGACTCCTACTTGATGCACACCGGGTTCGGTAAAGGTCCAGTTCGCATGGGTGTGGGTGTTGAGATCGACCCAAAAGCCTTCCTGCTGTTGCTTAGCAGTGGACCAGAGGACTTGGGGTGCCTCAAAGCCGCCGTTTTGTAGGAACAAGGAGAACTCACCGGGGCCGGAATGCCCGAGGAACTCCAAGGTGACGCCACGATCGACGGCGTCGACAAGCGAGGGCGACTGAGTATTCCAACCTACCCACGGCACCCCGGCTTGCTCTATCTGTGGAACAACCCAAACATTTTGGCCAGGGGTGCCGCCAACGAAGTCGAACTGGGCGTCGTCAGGCAGCGCCAGCTGTGCGTCATCGCCGACCTTGAACACAACGTCGTTCAAGTCTCGCCACACTGGGGTGGCGGCGGAATCGTCACGCGCCAAGAACTGCGCCTTACCGTCGATAAATTGCGCGCCCACATCGACGTGCCCATGGTCGATGACAGCTTCGGTGCCAGGCTGCGCGATCTCCTCGTCCCCCGAGACCACCTGGGCCAGATCGCCTGCCCACGCACTCGGAACCGGAACCACCGAGGTCACCAGCACTGTCAAGGCGGTGGCCAACCCTAGGAAGACCACGGGGAGACGGGCGAGGAGGGAACCATGTGGAGTATCGGGTGAAAGTAAAAATCTATGCATGAGTGTTTCCTTCTGTGGTGTGTGTCGTTGTGTGCGAGTGAGGGGGCGTGAATTGGGTTAGGCCAGACATCGGCGAAGCGAATCAGCGTTGAAACGCATGAAGTCGATGTAGGTGGGGACGCGTTCGTCGAGGGTGTCGCCATAAATGGGGCAGACTGCCACCCCTAGTTGAGCTGCGGCTTCAGTGAGCGTGGCGGTGCTTGATTGCTGAGTGGGCTCGACAAAGACTGCGGGCAGCTGGAGGTTTTCCAGCGTGCGGCGCAGCGCGATGACGTCGCGGGGTGAGGGTTCGATTGCCGGGTTTGGTGTCACGAAACCAGCCACCTGCATTCCATAGCCCTGTTCGAGGTAGGCGTAGCCGTGGTGCGGCGTGACCAGATGCCGGCGGCTTTGCGGAATGGCGTTTAACTGCGCTGCGACGTATTCATCGGTCTGACGTAACGAGTCTGAATAGGATTGCGCTCGCTTGCGATATTCCGCACCATGGGTGGGATCGACGAGGGCAAGTTGGTCCGCGATCACCTCGGCCTCGGCAATGACGTTGTCCACGTCGTGCCACAGGTGCGGGTCCACCTCGCCGTGGATGTGCTTGCCCAAGACCGCCTGGGGAAGGAGATAGGTTTCCGAACCCGGCCGGCCGAGGAAACGATAGCTTGGGTTCGGGGGAATCTCCTGCAGCGTTGAAGAGGGAAGCGTCAGGGCAGTAGTCGCTGGATCGAAGTGCTTTCCATTGTCTTGGAGGTCAATGGTGCTGCCCGCCATGTTCGCGGTGATGTCCACGTGGCCTTCACTAAGTGCCTGCATCCCGTCAGGTGGGTTAACGCCCACAGCCACGGTGATCTCGGTGCTTTCGGTCGGCTCGGTATCGCCCTCCTTGGAGTCCGCGCGGAACCCAAGGTGGTAGATGCCCGGCTTGGAAAAGCCCCAGGAGACGTGGGTATGAGCGTTGGCCGGCAGCCGCGCGGTGTCCTCGCGGGCGGAGATACCATCAGCGCTGTTGAAAAGAACTTCTGGGGTGCCAAAGGTAGTGACCACGTATGCGGACACATCACCGGGCCCCTCTGCAGAAACCATGCTCAGCTCAACGGCGTGAGAGTTTGCTGGGGCATCCTGGATGCGCAGGCCCAGCCAGATGGCGTCGAGGGCGACGTTTTCTACGAGTGGGACCAGCTTTGCACCACGGGTTGAGGCTTGATCGGAGACTTCAACGACGGGAGCCGACGACGTCTCGCGGAGGGTGTCCATCAGCGCTTGGGGTTCGAGGAGATAACCGTTGGCGAAGGTGACGTCGGCGTTCGCTGCGTCGCGGATGGTACGCAGGGAGGGCTCAAAGGTGTGCGGGTCTTTGCCTGCAGGAATGAGCGTGGTGACGTTGACGTCAGGTCCTGCGACGTTGCGAACAACGTCGGCGAGGATTGGCGTAGTGGCTACTACGTTCAAGGCCGCGGGGCTGGTCGTCGCGCCTGGATGTAGTTCCGCTTGGCCTGCACTGGTACAGGCGCTGAGAGCGAGTGCGCTTAACAACGCCCCCAGCACCATGCATCTGCGCATCCCAAGGCTAGGGATTGGGTATTGCATTAGTCGCGCGCCTTAGCCAATGCGAGACGAGCAACGCCCAAGCCAAGTACCAACATTCCACCGCCGAGGATTGCGATGCCCCAAGGCAAGTAGCTCCTGGGTTCCCCGTAAGCACCTGCTACTGATTGCAACTCGACGTCGGTATCCGGATCACCTTCCCCAGCGTGGGCCGCGGCTTTTTTGGAGTGGTGCTTGTTGCGGGATTTCTTCTGATCAGCCTTAGCTTTTCGTCCGTCACCCGTGGTTCCGTTGGACGATCCTCGGGAGGAGCCGTTGCGCGAACCTGCAGCTGCGCCGCTTCCAGCACCGGCAAGGCCCGCGGCGGACGAGCCACCGCTGCGGGATACTCCGGAGGCAGCGGAGTCGGAGGATTCCTCCGAACCGGAGTAGTCCCCGTCCTCGGACGCCTCTTCATCCGAGGACGCTGCCTCCCCATCGCCCACGTCCCAGGTGTAGGTGACGGTGTTACTGGTGTCGCCGTTGGAGGCTGCCTGCACCGTCATGGTATAGATTCCTGGTTGGCTAAACGCCCAGTTGACGTGACGGTGCGCTGGGTATGGCTGATTGATGACATCGCCGCTGGTCAACTCCAGTGAGCCGGAGTTGGTCACGGCGTTGAGCTCGCCAAAGCCAGCGGTTTCGAAAACATAGACGGAACCTGGTCCGCTGACTTCACGGAACTTGAGATCAACGTCGGTGTAGCCGGCCTTTTGGGCGGGCTGGGTGTCCCACCCGGGCCAAAGGATGTCTTGTCGCTGCGTCTGGGGCAGGTAGTAGGTGGATTCGCCGATTCCGTCGATGCTCTCAGTGACGTCGGACCACGCGTTCTCATTGACTTTCAAAATCACGTCATTGCCTGGTCGCTCCACGGCAGCGCCCGTGATGTCTTCTTTCATAGACAAAGAAAGCTGACCATCGGGCGCAGACACGAAGAACGCGTCGACGTGCCCGGAATCGAATACTTCCTGTGCATGCGCCTTAGGCCACGGTGCGATGCACACCGCTAGCAAACATACCAAGAGCAGGCTAAACCTCCGCCACAGCTGGCGGGGATGGATGACAGGCGTTTCTAACAGGCGTACGAGTGAGTTCATGAAGATGGGTCCTGAATGAGTTTGGGTGAGTTGGGGAGGCGAGGGGAGTCCTCGGATTAGCGTCCGGTAAGACCACGCATCCACCGGTCAATTTCGGCGCGGTGATCGCGGTAGAAATTGAAGAACGCCTGGAAAATAGTTGCCAGGACCACTGGAAGCACGAGCGACAACGGATTAAAGGAGGAACCCTCCTCGTGCGGCTGTGGCTTTGGTTGCGGCTTTGGCTCTGGCTTTGGTTGCGGCTTTGGCTTAGGTGCAGCCGACGTCGAAGACGGTGCTGGTTTAGGCGCAGGGGCCTTAGACGAGGAGCTTGGGGCAGGCTTTGGCTCTGGCTTATCCGCGGCACAGTCAGCAATAGCTTTGTCACCCATTGCCATGGTGAGATGCTGTGGCTGGGAAGCAAGCTTCTTACCGTCTGTCGTCTCAGCGGTGTAGGTCACCTCGAACACATAGGTACCTGGCTTGGAGAAAGCCCAGTTAGTATGGGTGTGCGTTGGAAACGTGGTGTCGATCGTGAAGTCGTCCTTAGTGGAGTCCACGAGAATCTCGCCTGGGCCACCGAGATTACCGGTGAGCCACATACCGAACGACGCCCCTTCAGGCATGGAAACCGGCTTGATGTTCAGCTGAACGACGCCGTCCTTGTAGTCCTTGTAATTGAGTTTCTCGGTGTTATAGCCAGGCCAGATAACGTCGCGTTTTTGAGTCTGCGGAAGCAAGAAAGTCTTTTCACCGACCGGGCCCATGAAATCGAAGCTTGGGTCACCATAGTTCTCAGGGCGGGAGATCATTGCATTGTTGTGCACCGCAAAGACGACGTCGTCAAGCTTGCGGTAGGTCAGCCCTGAAGCACCGATGTTTGTCTCATCCTTTAGCTTGGTCTCAAACGCATCTCCCTCGCGAACACTCATGATGTCGACGTGACCGCGGTCCAGGGAGAGCTTCGCAGAGCACACTGTGCCCTCGGTGCCCTCGGGGTTCTTTCCTTCCGTTGCCGGGACAGAGGTTTCTCCGGTTCCTGGAGAGGCCTCTGGCGAGGTCGTCGGATTGGCTGGATTTTCATCGGATGGTGCCTCGGCTACGCCGAGCTTTCCGTCGGCGTCGTAGGTCTTGCCGGACTTGTACTTGTCCGTCAAGACAACTGAGCCGGATCCCGCCTTAATTGTTGGATGAGGTGTGACGGTGACCTTCACTTTAGCCTCGTCGTAGAGTCCACCGTCCGCAAAGAGGAACTCGCCGTGACCATTGTTGATCGCACCTTCAAAATCGACGGTGGCGAAGTTAGAATTGCCTTCGTAAAGACCGCCGTTGATAAAGCCGGAGAAGCTTTTGTCCGCGGTATCGACCACAAGCTTGGATACAGAATCGTCGACCCGCTCGATTCGCGTATGGAATGCAGGTGTCGACGGAACGGTTTCTTCTATCGGCGCGAGATTGCGCGGCGCGTGCGATTCGTTCCACTTGTCAGCGGACTTGGTGGAATCCGTCGATACTTTACTCTGCGGCGCGTAGGCGAGCGTTTCGGAGATCCAGCGCGGTGCGTCGTCCTCAGGGGTAAAGACCGCCTGAATCTCAGAGCCCAGTGGGCCGAGGAACTCATCCCACTGCGCCACGCCATCGCTTACGGGCAGATCGGTGAGGAAATAGCCGTCGATAAGCAGCGTCAGCGTGCCTGAAGCCTTGTTTTCTGCATTGAAGCTGATAGTGGACAGGTTCTCGTCGCCGTCCTTTTCAGGCTTGGACTTCGGAGCAATGTCGAGCTTGTAGCCTGCCGCAGAGGCATCGCCGTCAGTCGCGGCGTCGTAGCGCTCCCGCAAGGAAGGAGTCGGGTCATCGGCAGGCTTCATGCCTCCTACCTGTAGGGAAGTGGTGGTCGGCTCCGAGGCGACGAGCGTGCCGTCCTTCTTACGCGCGGTGGTGCGGTAGGTGACCTCGTAACGCCCAGGCTTCGTGAACATTGTGTAGTTGTGCGTGTGCGTACCAGCGGTGAGCTCAGCAGAATGCGCAGAGCTCGGTGTTGTGCCGAGCATCCGGCGAAGGCCGGCTGGTGAGTTGTGATAGTTGAAGAGCTCGAAGTCGCCCGGACCATCGACAGACACGATGTCTAGGGACGCGTACTCGTCGCGGAAGTTTTTCACAGGCAAGCCTGCATCGGCGCCGAAGCCGAGCCAAATCGGATCGTGGGAGCCAGTAGGGTTGTGAGGAGCAGCGTAGTAGGTTTCGCCGGGCTTTCCGATGAAGTCGAACGAGTTATCTGCAGGAAGAGTGAATTGGTACTGGTTTCCGCCATCGCGGCCCCAGCCTTTTCCGATCCACGCGACGGTATCTGGCAGCGGCGTAGTGGTTGAGTTGTGCTCAGACTTTAGGACGAAGTTGTCGCCTTCCCAAAATGTCTTTGGGGAATCGACGTGACTTTGGGTTGCGATTGCTTTTCCGTCGTCAGGACCCGCGAGTGCTACTCCAGGTGTGAGAAGCGAGAGGGTAGTGAGAAGAGCTAGATAGCGAGTGCGGTTACGAGCCACAGCGTGGAGACCTTTCTTCAGTTCTGGTGTGAGGTCTACACTATAGAAAATGAAAATCATTTCAGGGAATAGAAACTCGCTCCCGCATTAGTCGCTGGGAAAACTTAATGAATTTGACTTTCGGTTACCCCAATTTGGGTTCAACCCGTCGCTGGGGAGGGTAGCGCGGGGTGATGCATGCTTGGCCGGTGGTACGGCGCTAAAGCGCCTGCACTACCATGGTCGGCATGACTGAAACTACTTCTGACGTACGCGTACGTTTCTGCCCATCGCCCACCGGCACCCCGCACGTGGGCATGGTTCGTACTGCGCTTTTTAACTGGGCATACGCGCGCCATACTGGTGGCAAGCTGGTTTTCCGCATCGAAGACACCGACGCTGCACGTGACTCCGAAGAGTCCTACCAGGCCATCATTGACTCCCTAAAGTGGCTGGGCATGGACTGGGACGAGGGCGTTGTGACAGGTGGTCCGCACGAGCCTTACCGCCAGTCCCAGCGCATGGACATCTATGCCGATGTTCTGGAGAAGCTGAAGGAGGGTGGCTACGTCTACCCGGCTTATTCCACTGCCGAGGAGGTAGAAGAGCGCCACAAGGCGGCCGGCCGTGACCCAAAGTTGGGCTACGACAATTACGACCGCGATCTCACCGACGAGCAGATTGCGGCATTCGAGGCGGAAGGCCGCAAGCCAGTGTGGCGCCTGCGTATGCCGGAGCAGGATTGGACCTGGAAGGACCTCGTTCGTGGTGAGTTGACCTTCAAGTCTGAGACCCAGCCGGATTACGTCGTTGCACGTTCCAACGGCGCGCCGCTTTACACTCTGGTTAACCCGGTCGATGACGCGCTGATGGGCATCACGCATGTTCTGCGCGGTGAGGACCTTCTTTCCTCCACTCCGCGTCAGCTGGCGCTGTACGAGGCGCTGAAGGAACTCGGCATAGCCAAGCAGACCCCGGAATTTGGCCACCTTCCGTTCGTTATGGGCGAGGGAAACAAGAAGCTTTCCAAGCGCGACCCGCAGTCCAACCTCTTTAATCACCGCGACGCCGGCATCATTCCGGAGGGCATGCTCAACTACCTGTCCCTGCTGGGCTGGTCTCTGTCTGCGGATCGGGACATTTTCTCCGTGGACGAGCTCGTTGCGAACTTCGATGTGGAAGACGTTCTGGGTAACCCGGCTCGTTTCGATCAGAAGAAGCTGGAGGCTATCAACGCCGATCACATTCGCCTGCTGGAGCCCGAGGTCTTCGCGCAGCGTCTGCGTGATTACCTGACCGAGTACACCGATTTCCCGGCTGACTATGACGAGCAGAAGTTTGCTTTCGTGGCAGACCTCGTTCAGACCCGCATCAAGATGCTTGGCGACGCCTATGGCCTCATGAGCTTCCTGGTTACTCCGGATGCCGAGCTGGAGCTCGACGAGAAGTCCGCAAAGAAGAACCTCAAGAAAGATGCGGTGCAGCCGTTGGAGGTCTCCATTGCTCGCTTGGAGGAACTGGAAGAGTGGAAGACCAACGCCATCGAGGGCGTGCTGTCCAAGGCCCTCATTGAGGAGCTCGAGCTGAAGCCTCGTAAGGCTTACGGTGCTCTGCGCGTAGCCATCTCCGGCCAGCAGGTCTCCCCGCCACTGTTTGAGTCCATGGAGCTTCTGGGCAAGGAGTCCACCCTCAATCGCTTGCGCGCTGCTTTGGCTGTTACGCCGTTCCAAGCGCCCGCACAGTAGAGCTAGCTAAGGCGTAGTTTCTATTTAAGCACTTCTCGTGGCCCCATTCCCGCAATACGTTGGAAGTAGGGCCACGTCCGTTTGGGGCAGACAGAAGCGGCGGCTGGTGCAAAGCGCAACGATGTAATTAGAACGCGCTTAAACGTACCTTTTAAGGTTTAAAAAGCTCCGATGACGTGGTGATTTGTGTGAAAACCGAAACGGTGGCTATAGTAATAAACCGTTGCAGCGAGCAATACCGCGGGGTTCGCCTCGAAGGTGGTTAAAGCTCAAAGCGATAATGGCCTATGGTGTAATTGGCAACACTACGGTTTCTGGTACCGTCATTCTAGGTTCGAGTCCTGGTAGGCCAGCAGTGATTACTGCTAAGCAGAAGTCACAGTCCTATGCCCCGTTCGTCTAGCGGCCTAGGACGCCGGCCTCTCACGCCGGTAACACGGGTTCAAATCCCGTACGGGGTACAAATTAAAAATCTCGAAACACTTTCGTTAAAGATGGTGTTTCGAGATTTTTCTCATGTTTGCGGCGCGGACCGGTCCTTGTTTACCCCATACCAGCGCGCTAAATCTCGAGCACTCCTTGCCTTAGGCTTAAGTACCAGGGGAGGGACCACTGGGAAGTTCTTCAAAGTGCTTCCGCGGCTAATATTCGGTGCCTAGACTGCAGATATAAGCAGTTACCGGATGAAAGGAGAGTAGATGGCGGATATTGAAACGCATCATTTTCACCGACGCTACTCTAACGCCTTCGACTAGGCAGCATCGCTAGAATCCATAACTTCCTTTAACCAACTCTCGTAGAAGTAGGAGCCTCGTGCGAATGCTGTTAGACGTTAAGCGTCATCCCGAACCCGAGTTGGCACGCTAAATTTCCAGGCTCTGTCTATCAACAGATTGCAAGCGGAATAACCACTGATTCGATCCGCGCCCAGCCTATGAGAAAACAAGCTGCTAACCACGCAAGAAAAGCGCCAAAGGGTTCGGGATTTTTCTATTGCTAGCTGGCGATTTGTTTAATTGTTTACGCATCGTTTACTCTTAACAAGTCCGCAACGGACAGCTAAACGAGCCCCGTTCGTCTAGCGGCCTAGGACGCCGGCCTCTCACGCCGGTAACACGGGTTCAAATCCCGTACGGGGTACCATTGTGTTCTTACACATACGAGTAACGAATTAACAGAGGTAGCCAGGTCTTCGTGCCTGGCTTTTTCTGTTTCTCGGGTTAGATCTACCCTTGGAGCCAGGGCTAAGTAGCAAAAAGTGTGTCCGTTACGGCGTGTCGTGGGTTAGTGGATCCAGCCTTTTTGGATGCCAAGGTTGTGTGAGTACTCGTCTCCGATAGCGTTGTCGTAGAGCGCTGGTCTACCGGTTTCCTGGTTGCCGGTGTTTTGTTGGGGCGTGGTGTTTACTTTGGCGAGTGCATCACGCCCCCAATTAGCTCGGCGAGCGATATCAGCGGGATTTTCATGGGCTTGGGTGCGAAGGTAAAGCCACCAATCCAACATGAGTCGCTGGTGTTCTCCTGAACGTCCACGATGTAGCTTGGCTACATCTTTTAGCGGGGAATTGAAGCCGCCTTCCAGCCTGTTGGTTGTCGATGCCCATTTCGTGGTGGCCAATCCCTCAGGCGGTGGCTGTAGGTATCCAAACAGCCATTTGTTGCGTTCTAGGTTTGCCAAGCTGTTGTAGGCTTTGCGCACTCTGTCGTGGGTAAACGTCATTGCTCCAGTGTCTGGGTTGCGTGTTTTCTGGTTCATGTAGGTGCGGTAGACACTATGGAATTGGACCTGACCCCTGTTTGGTGGACACCTGATATCCAGCCCGGTTGGGTTGGGAAGAAAGGTAATCTACCACCATGCCTAGGTACTCCGAACAGTTTAAACGTGATGCTGTGGCCCTCTACGAAAACAATGAGGACCTTTCACTT
>NZ_NOVQ01000017.1:0-61449 GCF_008042215.1 Corynebacterium sp. LK14 | reverse complement strand
GCCAGCATGGCCGGTGCGAGCTGTATTGCCGATTATGGGCATTCACCGAAACTCCGTTCCACTTGAGCCGGGTGCGTCTTTGGCAGCTGAGAAACCATGGAACGCATTAGCTTTGTGCGTTCTTCTTGCTCTGGTGGGAATTGCAGCAGCGCTCTGGGCACCAGATAGCTGGCACCCACGGCTAGTCCGACGCTCGAAAGCGACAGCAAACGAACCTGGGGTGGGGTGGAAGCCCGCTGTGGTTACAAGGGATTGTGCACAACGGCCACGGCCATTTTTAGCGCTTTGCTTTGCGGCTACGGCACCAGCGCTAGTGGCCTGCATGGTCCTTAGCGCAACGCTGCTGGTATTTACCGCTTTGCTGTACCCGGCCTCTTATGTCCATGGCCTGTTCGTGTTCGGCATTTTGCCCATCGGATCGGGGCTTGCACCCGTGCTGGGATGGGCTGCACTGCGCGATAGTTGGCCGTTGATGTTGCTCGAATATCGAGGGTGCCGAAGCACCTTGATCTACTGGTTAATCAGCGTGGTCGCTGTAATGTCAGCATGCAGCTTGCTTGCTGGGCTCATTGCTGGCGGTGCGCTTGGCGATGAGCTTCGCCGCCTCATGCTCAGCATCGCAGTGGGCACCATTATCGCTTTGGCAAGCTTGCTATTAAATGCCCGATTCGGGAGCACGTTCACGCTTGTTCTGAGCATCGTGTTTGCGATCATTTCGCTTACGTTGGGCGGAGATGTCCTAGCGAATACTCCATTGTGGACTGTAGTCTTTAGCGCTTGGCCGGAGACGGTCACGAATATCGGCCGAATGACAGTAGCGATACCCGTGATTGTGGTAGCGCTCGCATCCCTTTGTTTCTGCTGGCAGAAGAAGGCTCCCATGGTCGGGAGCTCGGATTCTTAACTCGCGAGTGACTTCGTCCAGGAAGTCCACCAGAACTTCGGCTCAATGCCCAGCTTCGCGTTGATGGCGAGCATGCGCTCGTTGCTCAGCGCGTTGTAGGTGGTGACACGCTTTAAGCGTGGGTAGCGGGCAGCGGCTTCGCCCCAGAGCGCCTGCTTGACCAGCATGCCCCAGCCACGGCCACGGGCGCGGCGGTGGGTGATGGTCAGCTCTTGCTTGGCTACTTCGGGGTGTGAGGGATCGAGGAGCAGCACGGAGAGGGCGGCGATGCCTTCTTCATCGATGAGAACCGCATTGGCCGTGACCGTCTTGGAGCGAGCATGGTGCTTTGCGGCTTCCTGCAGCATTTCTTCGGTCCACTCGCGCTCGATGGGGCCTTCGGCGGTGGGGACGTCGAGGTCAGCAATTGAGAGGATCTCAAGGAAAGAGTCGGTGTGGTCCGAGAGGTGCTCGGGCAGGAGGTGGCCCTCGAAGTACTCGGCGCGCAGGCCTGCAGGCAGCTGCGCTGGCTCGGCTTTGGCGAGTTCAAGCTGGCAAGCCTGCTCCACGATGCCGAGTACAAAGCCGTGGCCTGTGAAAGCGGCGGCGCGGGGGTCGTCGTCAAGCCCGCCTATAGCAAAGTCAACATCCAATGTAATGGTGGTGCGGCCGTGCTGTGCCATGAGCTCCGCGGCCGCATCCAAGAGCGTATCGAGAACTTCTTCGCTGTAGTCATCGACGAAGATGGGGGCCAAATAGGCCAGCGTGGTCTCACCCGTCAGCGGCATGTTTACTCGCAGGAACCCGCGCGCACCGAGGTCGGTCTCATCCTCCTGGGCGCGCAGCTGGCCTTCCTGCTCGCAGGCGGCGAGCAGGAAGGAAAGGCGCTGGGAACTTGGACGCAAACTATTGAGCAAGCTGTCCATGGACTCGCAGAAATCATCGTTGCCTGCGAGGTATTTAAGCAATGCGCTGTCCGCCTCGTGGCATACACGCAGCGTCAGGGAAGGGGAATCGTTGTTTTCCAAGTGGGGTGGGGCTATCTGAATGACGTGCATGGCAGCTTCTGCTTTCGGCGAGTGTTTTCCATTTAATTGTGATTTAGATTTCTTGAGCAATAAAAGCCCATTGTAGGAAATTTTCGGTTACCTCTGAGGGCTAAAAGTTGCAGCGCGGGCCATTAAAAACTGGCATGCTTGAAGGCATGACTCAAGGAAAGCTTATTCTTCTTCGACACGGACAATCCCAGTGGAACGAATCCAACCAGTTCACCGGTTGGGTCGACGTGGACCTCACCGCAAAGGGCGAGGCAGAAGCAAAGCGCGGCGGCGAGCTGCTGAAGGAAAAGGGCCTGCTGCCGGAGGTTCTCTACACCTCACTGCTGCGCCGTGCTATCCGCACCGCAAACATTGCGCTTAACGCGGCAGACCGCCACTGGATCCCGGTCGTGCGCGATTGGCGTCTCAACGAGCGCCACTACGGCGCTCTGCAGGGCCTGAACAAGGCAGAGACTAAAGACAAGTACGGCGAAGAGCAGTTCATGGCATGGCGCCGTTCCTACGGCACCCCGCCGCCAGAGCTGGAAGACTCCTCCGAGTACTCCCAGAGCAACGACCCGCGCTACGGGGACCTGGAGCAGGTCCCCCGCACCGAATGCCTGAAGGACGTCGTCGAGCGCCTCGTTCCATACTTTGAGGAGGAGATCCTCCCACGCGCCAAGAAGGGCGAGGTCGTTCTCATCGCCGCACACGGCAACTCCCTGCGTGCGCTGGTCAAGCACCTGGACAACATCTCTGACGAGGACATCGCTGGCCTGAATATTCCTACGGGTATTCCGCTGGTCTACGAGATCGCGGAAGACGGCAGCGTCCAGAACCCAGGCGGCACCTACCTGGATCCGGAAGCTGCTGCTGCCGGCGCCGCAGCTGTTGCGGCGCAGGGCGGCAAGTAAGGGCTAAAGAAGTACTGCGTACAATTCCCCGGGGGTCTATACTCCCTGGGGGTTGTTTTGTTTTAACTGGTAATAGATACGTGGAATTATTTTTAGCTTTTCTAGCCGGCGTGGTGGTTTGCGCCTTCGCTCTACCGGTGATCTCTTGGGTGCGCGGGCGCATCGAGCGTTTCCGCAAATCTAATGATGCTGATTCCAACAGAGTCACTACCGTGAGCCAGGTTTTGCACTTGGCTATCCAAGGCGCGCCGACAGGCATCACGGTTCTCTCGCGCTCGAAGGAGGTCATCCTTTCTAATCCTTCAGCCCATGAGATGTCTTTGGTCCATGATCGCACTGTTAATCCGGATATCTGGAAGGTCGCGGAGGAGGTCTTCGCGGACAAGGAAACGCGCTCGCTTGACCTTTCCATTCCGAAGCGCCGTACCGGTAACCGAGTGACTCAGGTGCTGGCGGTGGTTAAGCCGCTGACGCTTAACGACGACCGCTTCGTCATCGTCTACGGCACCGACGAATCGGAGTCTGTGCGCATGGAAGCCGCTCGCCGCGACTTTGTGGCGAATGTCTCCCACGAGCTTAAGACCCCTGTCGGCGGCATCGCATTGCTGGCGGAGGCTCTGCTCAATGACCCGGCTGACGTTGAAACCGTGGAATACTTCGGTGGCAAACTACAAAAAGAAGCCAACCGCATGGCGGATATGGTCAACGAGCTGATCGCGCTTTCCAAGCTTCAAGGTGCGGAGGCGCTGCCGGAGATGGAGCCGCTAAATCTTGATGAATTGGTGGATGAAGCAATCTCCCGCAATCAGCTGGCAGCCGATTCACATCAGAATGAACTTACCCGCGGCAAGCCGGTGGGAGTGCAGGTCAAAGGCGATAAGGCTCTGCTTATCACCGCTATTTCCAACCTCATCTCCAATGCCATCCACTACTCGCCGGATGAGATGCCGGTGTCGGTGACTCTCAAGATCGTCGGTACCGACATCGTGCTCGTACGCGTGACTGACCGCGGAATCGGTATCGCCCCGGAGGACCAAAAGCGAGTCTTCGAACGCTTCTTCCGCGTGGATAAGGCCCGCTCCCGCCAGACTGGCGGAACGGGCTTAGGTTTGGCCATCGTCAAGCACGTGGTGGCCAACCACGGCGGAAATATTAAGCTGTGGTCGCGGCCGGGCACGGGTTCGACCTTCACGATCGAGCTGCCTATTTATAAAGACGAAACTGCAGCGGATAACGTAGAGAATCAGGATAATGAAGTAGATGGTGCCATCGGCTCAGCTGCGCCTGGGCTTCCTCGTGCCGTCGCTCGCGTAGCCGCACGTCGAAAGGACAAAGCACAATGACCAACATCCTCATCGTTGAAGATGAAGAGTCGCTGGCCGATCCACTAGCGTTCCTTCTGCGCAAGGAGGGCTTTGACGTCATCCTCGCACCGGATGGTCCGACCGCCCTCGAGGAGTTTGCGAAGAACTCCGTCGACATCGTTCTTCTGGATCTCATGCTGCCGGGAATGTCCGGCACCGATGTGTGCAAGCAGCTGCGTTCGACGTCCTCGGTTCCAGTCATCATGGTCACGGCGCGTGACTCGGAGATTGATAAGGTCGTCGGCCTCGAGCTGGGTGCGGACGATTATGTGACCAAGCCTTATTCTTCCCGTGAGCTGATTGCGCGTATTCGCGCGGTTCTGCGCCGCGGCCAAGACTCTGCTTCTGAGGCTCCGCAGGAGGAGTTCGACGAGCAGATTCTTGAGGGCGGTCGCGTACGCATGGACGTTGAGCGTCACACCGTCACTGTCGACGGCGAGGCAGTCTCGATGCCGCTGAAGGAATTCGACCTGCTGGAGTACCTGCTGCGTAATGCAGGACGCGTTCTTACCCGCGGCCAGCTGATTGATCGTATTTGGGGCGCTGACTATGTGGGCGATACCAAGACCCTAGACGTGCACGTCAAGCGCCTGCGCTCGAAGATCGAGGCGGAGCCTTCCCGCCCGCAGCACCTGGTGACGGTGCGCGGTCTGGGCTACAAGTTCGATCTTTAATAGGCGCCTTAGTAAGCGTTGGCCTTCACGCTGGCCGGGTGCCGCGTGAGGTTAACGCCAGCCTTGGCTGCTTCGGCTCGTGCGGAGCAGTGAGCAGCCAGGATTTCGTAGCATTCCTCGCCCATAAGGGCAATGAGCTCGGTTTTCTGAGAGAGCCACATGGGGTCCGGCGAGGTATGGCAGGCCGCATCAGCGGAGCAATACCAATCGAAGTCTTCTCCGCCGTCGCCCCAACCGCGGCGATCGTATTCGCCGATGGTGGTGCGCAGAATTTCCTGGCCGTCTGGGCGCTCTTCATATTCCTCATGGCGGCGCAGCGGCAGCTGCCAGCACACTTCCGGCTTGACCACGGTCAGCTCTTCGCCTTCTGCCATTGCCCACTGATGCAGTGCGCAGCCCGCGCCGGTGGCCCAACCCGCGCGGTTGGCAAAGATGCAGGCGCCATCGACGATAGGCGTTTTAAGTGCTGGCTCTGGTTCCCCGTCGTCCCCGTCGAGCTCGTCCCATACGAGCCAGGGTTCTAGCTCGGTGGGGTCTTCGGCGGAAAGGTATTTATCTACCCCAGCTGGGCGTAGCTGCCAGTACTTGTCTGGCATGCGCTCGACGGCGTCGTAAAGCTGCTCCCGATCCGTTTCATCAGCCATGTACGCGCCATGGACGCAACATCCGACGTCGGGTTGGCTGGCATCGATGCCGTGGCAAGCCGCGGTGCCGAACTGACACGTGTAGTGCGATTCGACCCACGTGAGATCGATTGAAAAGACATGGTGGGGGTCCGCCGGATTGGTGAATTCGAACCATTCCCGTGGGAAATCGGGTGCCTCCTCGCGGCCTGCAAGGATCGAGGAGGCAGCGGGGGAAGAGCTGGGAAAACCGAGATAAACCGTGTGAGAATCTGGGTTATTTTTTGAGCTAGATTTCGGGCGATTCACACCTAACCACGGTAGACCTACTACTCTAGGAGTGTGCGATTAGGTGTATTAGACGTCGGAAGCAACACCGTTCATCTCGTTGCGGTAGACGCCGCAACGGGCGGACGCCCGAGCCCGATGAGCGATTGGAAGACCCCACTGCGCCTTGTGGAGCAGCTGGACAAGGATGGCAACATCCATGAAAAAGGCTTGAAGAAGCTGATTTCTGCCGTCGGCGAAGCGAATGAGCTGGGAAGGAAGCTGGGCTGTGATGAGTTCATGGCTTTTGCTACCTCGGCGGTTCGCTCTGCCCCGAACTCGGAGCACGTGCTCGACGCAGTGGAGAAGGAAACCGGCGTACGCCTGGAAATCCTCTCTGGTGAGGAAGAAGCGCGCCTGACGTTTCTCGCGGTTCGCCGTTGGTATGGCTGGTCGGCTGGCCGCATCACTAACCTCGATATCGGTGGTGGCTCCCTGGAGCTGTCCACGGGTGCCGATGAACACCCTGACTTGGCCTTTTCCCTTGACTTGGGTGCAGGCCGCTTGACCCACAATTGGTTTGATACCGATCCGCCTGAAAAGGCTAAGGTCAATATGCTCCGTGACTATATCGATGCTGAATTGGTAAGTGCGACTTCGCAGATGCGTGCCATGGGCGAAGCTGGCCTTGCGGTGGGCACCTCGAAAACCTTCCGTACGCTGGCCCGATTGACGGGTGCTGCGCCTTCTTCGGCGGGTCCGTATGTGAAGCGTACGCTGACCGCACCGGGTCTGCGACAGCTCATTTCCTTCATCTCCCGCATGACTGCAGCAGACAGAGCGGACCTTGAAGGAGTAAGTTCTAACCGATCGCATCAAATCGTCGCAGGCGCATTGGTGGCCGAGGCAAGCATGCGCGCCTTGGGCATTGAGAAGCTGGAGATCTGCCCGTGGGCACTCCGTGAAGGCGTGATTCTGCGACGCACCGATAAGGGACTGGAATAGGAATTAGACGTGGCTGATGAAAAACAGTTGACAGTAGCGGAGCTCCTCGCACGTAATGCGAAGGAGCACGCTGGTGCTGAATCTGAGGGCGGCTCGCGCCGTCGTCGCCGCCGCCGTAGCTTGGAAGACGGTGGCGTGTCCGTTGCCGAACTTACCGGCAACCTTGAGAAGGTAACGGCCACCCCGGCCCAGTCGAAGCACTCCAGCGTTTCCATCGACGAGACCGCACCGGTCATTCCTGCACCGAAGCAGGAAGAAGACTCCAAGAAGGCTGAAGCGCCGGAGAGCGACAAGGTCAAGGACGCTAAGACGGAGAGTGCATTCCAGCCTTCCACTGAGGACACTCACGTCATCAAGCGCGTGGACGAGAAGTCCGCGCCTAAGCAGTCCGCTGCGGCCGGTGCTGGCGTTGCTGCGGCAGCAGCAGGCGCGGGCGCTACAGCTAAGTCCGACGCTGCCGAGAGCGGCGTCGCTAAGAGCGGCGTCGCTAAGGGCGGCGTCGCTAAGGGCGACGCGGAGAAAGAGGACAAGGCTGAGGCCACGCTTGCGGAGAAGGAATCCGACGCCAAGCTTGACGACGCCCTGACCCCGCCCACCGATGGCGCAACCGAAGCTAGTGTCTCGGTAAAGGCAAGCGAGAAGGAGCTGGACAAGAAGGACCAGACTGACGTTGTCGAGACCGAGGAGGACTTCGAGGAAGAGGACGAGAAGCTCAACCCGTTCTCCGTACTTCTCCTTGCACTCATCGGCATCGTTCTTGGCGCGGTCGTCTTCAAGGGCTTTGAAATCCTGTGGGATAGCTTCTCCCGCTCTGTCGTGGCAATTCTCGCCATTGCGGTTACTGCTCTCATGGTGGCGCTCGTACACGTACTGCGCACCAACCGCGACGGCATTTCGATGACGCTGGCTGCATTCGTTGGCCTCGTGCTGACCTTCGGCCCGCTGCTCATCGTGATGTAGCACCACCGCGCTCATCGCCAAGGTTGAGCGGCCACACTTAACGCACAGCGCGCCCCATCGTTCACTAGAACGGGGGCGCGCTTTTTGTTTGCCAACAGTGGGCTTTGGCCAGACTTCGGGCTTTCTGGCACTGTGGTGTCCATGACAAAGATTGCAGTACTTGGTGGAGGACAAATCGGTGAGGCGCTCGTTTCTGGACTCGTGAATGCGGGCTACGACGGCGCAGACATCGTGGTGACTAATCGTCGCGAGGAGCGTCGCGCCGAGATGGAGAAGACCTATGGCGTGAAGACGGCCAGTGATAACAAGGAAGCCGCCCAGGATGCGGACTTCGTGTTCGGCTGCGTCAAGCCTTATGCCATCGAAGAAGTCTTTGCGGAGGCCGAGCTGCCCAAGACCGCCGTCGCTGTGTCACTTGCGGCAGGCGTTCAGCTCGAAAAGCTGGAGACCGCGGCTGGCGAGGGCGTACCGGTGGTGCGTGTTATGCCAAATACCCCGATGCTCGTGGGAAAGGGCATGAGTACGGCAACTAAGGGGACCCACGTGAGCGATGAGCAGTTTGAGGGCGTCGTCAAGCTCTTGGAGGCCGTCGGTGAAGTGGCTGTGGTGGCCGAGAAAGACATCGACGCTGCTGCCGCGCTGGCGGGTTCGGCACCGGCGTACTTCTTCCTCGTGGTGGAGTCTCTGATTGATGCGGGTGTGCAGCTGGGCCTTACACGCGACGTCGCTACCAAGCTCGCCACGCAGACCGCAGCGGGCGCGGGAGCAATGCTCGTGGGCTCAGGCCGCGAACCGCTGGCGTTGCGCGCCGGAGTGACCTCTCCTGGTGGCACTACGGCTGCTGCGATCCGCGAGCTCGAAGAGTCGGGTATCCGCGGTGCTTTCTACCGCGCGGCTGAGGCCTGCGCGCAGCGCGCCAAGGAGCTTGGCTAGAACCCGACTTTTGTGGCCCTAAACGACATCGTTGTCATGCGGGTGTCCCCTTAAGTGGACCAAGTTTTTCATGGCGTGATCCTGGTGTGACACCAGTTGTGCGGGGAATTTGAGGTTAGCTGGGGGACACCTGAGAAAAAATTTGGCTCTTGGGTCGCATTAGTCACAGGTTTCACGCTAGGCTAGTACAAGCACGTGCGTGAATGTCCTGTGGGAGGGGAAGCCTACAGCGCGTCACGGGCTGAAGGGTTAGATTAACTATGGCTAATGAAGATAAGGGAACCTTTTTGACCATCGCCGAGGTCGCAGAGATCATGCGAGTCTCCAAGATGACTGTCTACCGTTTGGTTCACGCAGGCGAGATGCCGGCAGTTCGCGTTGGACGCTCTTTCCGTGTTCACGAGTCTGCTGTTAACGAGTACCTTGAGGCTTCCGTTTACGGAGCTTAAATTTACTCGCGCCTTTGCAGCGCCCACCTCTGTTGACCAGCTTGGTCTGCGGTGGTGGGCGCTGCCTTTTTGGTGCTCAGGTGCACTCTGGGTAAGATAGTGACCATTCGTGCCAGCGGTCCTGCGTCTTCCGCTTTTTCCGAGGAGCATTCCTAGGAGAGTGCGGGGTTGCTGAGAAGTGCACCTTAGCGGCCATTTCCAGGCTGTTGCTGGCAGGTTTAGTACGTACTGATCTCGAAAGTGAGGAAACCTACTATGGGTTCTGTCATCAAGAAGCGCCGTAAGCGCATGTCCAAGAAGAAGCACCGCAAGATGCTGCGCCGTACCCGCGTTCAGCGTCGTAAGCTTGGCAAGTAAACATTAATGCCCTGGCTCCTTTGGGAGTCAGGGCTTTTTTGTTCCTAATTCTGGATGTTGATTGATTCCTTACTTGCGCATCAAACGCCAGCTGCCGTAGGAGAAGGCAGCTGTGGCCATGGCAGGCAGGCCGTAGGTGCGTACTGCCTTGCGCACCGAGCGGTAGTCGCGGATGAGCCAGCCGTTGTCCTCAGCCACGTCGCGCAGCTTGGAGTCCGGGTTAATGGCCACGGGGGTCCCCACCATCGAGAGCATGGGAACGTCGTTTACGGAGTCAGAGTAGGCCGTGCAGCGCTCCAAGTCGAGGTTCTCTATCGTGGCCAATGCCGCGACTGCGTGGGTCTTGCCGGGGCCGTGGAGGATATCGCCCACGAGACGGCCGGTGAATTTGCCATCGACAACCTCAGGGACCGTACCCAGAGCGCCAGTGAAGCCAAAGCGCTTTGCCAGAACCTGGGCTAGCTGAACCGGGGTCGCGGTCACCAGCCACACTTGCTGGCCGGCCGCGATGTGCATCTGCGCCAGCTGGTTGGTACCCGGGTAGGCGCGGCGAGCCAGCGAGGCGTCCACGATTTCCTCGCACAGTGCCACCATGTCTTCCACTGTGCGGCCTTTGACAAACTCCAAGGCCTGAACACGGCCGGCGGCGATATCGTCGGCGTTCTCACTGCCGGAGACGCGGTATTTCAGCTGCTTCCACGCAATCGGCAGAATCTCCCGTAGCTTGAAGTAGCGCTTGCGGTACAACCCGAAGGCAAAGGCCACGAGCGAGGAGCCTTGAATGAGCGTGTTGTCCACGTCGAAGAAGGCGGCCGCGCCGGCGTCCTGCGGGATGTCGGGGTCCGGCTGGGTGATCTTCTTTGCCCCAGCGGATTCGAAAGAGCCCTGCACAGAGACCACGCCCGAGTGGTAGGACTTAAGGTCCAGCCCGAAGATGCTGTCCACTGCCGCGCTGGCAGCGGCCTCACCTGCTGCCTTTTGCGCCTCATCATCAAGCGGGGCAAAGGCTTGGTTCTCCAAGAAGTTGCGGAGATTGCCGCGGCTGGCTGTCCAGTTTGCCAGGAAGTCGCGCGGAGAATTGGGCATTATCGGTGGGGTAGGGGGCTGGGAGGACCCAGGGGAACTAGAGGATGCGGACACGCATGCAGCTTTCGACGGTGTGGCGGACTATCGTGTCCATAGTAAACCTTTAGGCCAATGGCGTCTTTTCGAGCGCCTAAGTCAGGAGAAAATAGTTATATGTCGCGCCGAGTCGTCGAGTTGATGGTCCGTACTACCTGCGGTTCCTGCAAGCGAGTCCGGGAACAAATCACTCCGGTCGTGGAGGCTGCTGGCGCCGAATTTAATGTGCGCAACGTCGATGAGGATCAAGAGCTGGCCATGGAATATGGCGACCGCGTGCCCGTTGTGGTTATTGACGGCGAGGAGTTCTCCTGCTGGGAAGTCGACGACGATGAGCTGGCCGCGGAGCTCGCTTCTTAATTGATTCAGGCGAATTAGTACTGCCTTAGTTCGGATTTTTCCGAACCAACTAGTAGTCTTTTGGTTGATTTGCATCAATCAAAGGGTTGATCTGAAAGTGGAGGATTGTGCATGAGTGTGCTCGTCGTGGGCATGTCCCACCAGTCGGCACCAGTAGCGCTGCTGGAGAAGCTAAGCATGGATGCCGCGGTGCAAACGACCGCTTGCGGGGAGCTGGTTTCTGCACAATCCTTGTCCGAGGCCATGATTATCTCCACGTGCAATCGCATGGAGGTATACACGGTCACCAATTCCTTCCACACCGGAGTCCAAGACGTCGTGCACGTCCTGACCGAGGTCTCTGGTGTCCCAGAAGATGAGCTGCGCGGTTATCTGTATGTGCGCTATGCCGACGCGGCTGCTGAACATCTCATGACGGTTACCTCCGGTCTTGACTCCATGGTGATGGGCGAGCAGCAGATTATCGGCCAGGTGCGCACCGCCTACCAGTCCGCGGCTGAGCAAGGAACTGTGGGCCCGCGCATCCACGCCTTGGCCCAGTCCGCGCTGCACACTGGCAAGCGAGTACACACCGAAACCGAGATCGACGAGGCCGGTTCCTCCATGGTGTCCTTTGCCTTCGACCAGGCCACCCAGCGCATGGGCGTAGAGGATCTCCACGGCAAGACCGCGCTCATTCTGGGGGCAGGGGCCATGGCTTCCCTCGCGGCAACGCATGCGGGCCGCTTGGGCGCGGAGCTCATCATCGCTAACCGCACCCGCGAGCGCGCAGAGCGCCTGGCTTCCCATGCCCATGAGGCTGGGGTTCACGCCGAGGTCATCGACTTTGAAGACCGCGCCCGTGCGCTTAGCCGGGTAGACCTTGCCATCTCCGCTACCGGTGCACAGAACTTCACCATTGAGGCAGACGACGTCGCCAAGCATGGCGTCACCGGCCGCACCCTCATGCTCATTGACCTGTCCCTGCCGCGTGACATCGAGGACGCAGCTGCGGAGGCTGAAGGTGTGGATCTGGTCAACATTGAGCGCCTGAGCCGCTCCCTGAGAGCTGCGGATACCGACATCGCTGCTGGTACGAGCCCGCACGCGCAGGCACGCCGCATCGTGAACGAGGAGCTCGAGGCCTACGCTTCCGCACAACGCGTGCGCGACGTGGTGCCCGCGGTTTCTGCTTTGCGACGCCGCGCCGCCGACCTCGTCGAGTGCGAGGTTGCGCGCCTGACCCAGAAGCACCCGGAGCTCGATGATAAGCAGATGGATGACGTCAACCGCGCCTTGAAGCGCGTGGTGGACAAGCTCCTGCACGAGCCGACCGTTCGTGCGAAGCAACTGGCTGCTAACTCCGGTACAGTCAGCCACGAGACGGCCCTGCAGGAACTCTTTGGCCTGCAGATTGAAGGCACAGGTGTGGCGGTCGACGTCGACCAGCTGCCCGACTTGAGTGAAGTCAAAAAGAGCCAAGAGAACAACGCCAAGTAAGAGGAAAAACTTTTTATGTTCAAGATCGGTACTCGCGGTTCCAAGCTGGCCACCACGCAGTCGGGCCACGTGCGCGACTGGCTGAAGGCCAACGGCTTTGAGTCAGAGCTGCACATCGTCACCACCCATGGTGACGTCAGCATGGCGCCCGTCGAGCGCATCGGTGTGGGCGTGTTTACGCAGGCCCTGCGCGAGGCGCTGTACGGTGGCGAGTGCGACATCGCGGTCCACTCCTTCAAGGACCTTCCCACCGCGGCCGACGAGCGTTTCCTCCTCGTCGTGCCGGAGCGCCAAGACGTGCGCGAAGCCCTCGTGGCACGCGACGGCCTGACCTTAGCGCAGCTGCCCGAGGGGGCCCGCGTGGGTACCTCGGCGCCGCGCCGTATTAGCCAGCTCAAGGCGATGCGCCCAGACCTCGACATTCAGCCGCTGCGCGGCAACATCGACACCCGTATGGGCAAGGTGACCTCCGGTGAACTCGACGCCGTGGTCTTGGCTTACGCGGGCCTAGTCCGTGCCGATTACCAGGACATGGCCAGCGAGGTCTTTGCCCCGGACACCTTCATGCCGGCCCCAGCGCAGGGCGCGCTGGCCATTGAGGCAGTCAACGACTCCGCCGCGGCCCGTGCCATCGAGACCTTGATTGACGAGCAGGCTTCCGCCGCCTCCCTCGGCGAGCGCACTGTCCTCTCCCGCCTGGAGGCAGGCTGCACCGCGCCCGTGGCTGCAACCTCCACCATAGAGAACGGTCAGCTGACCGTGCGCGGTGGCGTCTTCGCCCTAGACGGATCGCGTCAGCTTTTGGCTTCCGCAACGGGACCTTTGAGCGATGCAGCCCAGCTGGGTAGCGCTGTCTCCGAGGAGCTTTTCTCCCGCGGTGCAGCCGAGCTGCTGGGCAACTAATTTTTTGTTTAGGCCTTGATAATTTAAGGTGTATCTAGCACACGATCATTGGCCTCCAATGATTTGGCCCCCCTTAAACAGATCCCAGGACTTCTGGCCTGGGATTTTGGCCGTTAATACGCTGTGAAGAACACCGCCCGCTGGTAGCAGGGAAAACGCTGCGCACGATCATGTCCGTGCGGGGCGCCTGAGACCCAAACGTAGAAAAGAACCTTATGAGCAACGCTGTGCCGGACATCCAGTCTGAACTGGGCAAAGTCGTATTTGTTGGCGCCGGCCCAGGCAACCCTGAGCTGTTGACCGTCCGCGCCCGCGAGGTTCTCGAGGCGAACGCCATCGCTATTGTCGACGCCGAGGTTTCCTCCGGAGTGCGCGACGTTGTCGCCCGTGCGGTCCCCGTGCCGCAGGAGCTTCTCGACGCCGCCGAGGCCGAGTACGCACGCATCTGCGCCGAGGCCAAGGAGGCTGGCGCACGCCGCAAGCCGTCGCGTCCTGCCGCGCCTACCGCAGCTGTCTTTTATGCCCCGGAGGGGGGAGACGTCGTCAAGCAAATGCGTGAAGCGCTGGTTGAAGCCGACGGCCTCGATGTCATCCGCCTGGTAAGCGGCAACCCGCTCAACCGCGAGTCCATCAAAGCGGAGATTTCCGCCGTGGCCGCGGCAGGCCTGGAGTTCCAGGTTGTTCCGGGCATGTCCTTGCCTTCCACCGTCCCCTCCTTTGCAGGTCTGGCGCTGGGCGCGACCTACACCGAGGCGGACATTACCGAAGGCGCTGATTGGGACTCCCTGGCAAGTGCGACGCAGCCGCTCGTACTGCAGGCTACTGCTGAGGACCTGCCGCTGATTTCTCGCGAGCTCATCGACCGTGGCATGTCCGCGGACATGGAAGCCTACGTCACCGTGCATGGCACCACCCGCCTGCAGCGCACCCACGAGACCACCTTGGGCACCTTGGGCAAGCTCGACGCCGAGCTGCCGGGCGACCTCGTGGTGACCCTGGGCCGCAGCTTCGACGATCGCTCTAAGTACTCCTGGTGGGAAAATCGCCCGCTGTACGGCTGGCGCGTGCTCGTGCCGCGCACCAAGGAGCAGGCGGCTGCCATGTCCGCGCGTCTGGCTGGCTACGGCGCTATCCCGCAGTCTGTGCCCACCATCTCGGTGGAGCCGCCGCGTAACCCGGCTCAGATGGACCGTGCCATCAAGGGCATCGTGGAAGGCCGCTACAAGTGGATCGTGTTTACCTCTGTCAACGCAGTCTCTGCCGTGTGGGAAAAGATCGCCGATCTGGGCCTGGATGCCCGCGACTTCGCAGGCGTGCACCTGGCAGCGGTGGGCAGCAAGACCGCCGACGCCATCCGCGCCAAGGGCATGGTCCCGGAGCTGTTGCCGAACAAGCGCAAGCAGAACGCCGAGGGCCTGGTTGAGGTCTTCCCCAACTACGTCGAGGACATCGATGCTGTGGGCCGCGTGCTGTTGCCGCGCGCTGACATCGCTGGCGACGCCTTGGTGACCGGCCTGGAGGAGCTGGGCTGGGAGGTCGACGACGTCGTGGCTTACCGCACCGTGCGTGCAGCACCGCCTGCGGCTGAGGTGCGCGACATGATCAAGTCGGGCGGCTTTGACGCCGTGGCGTTTACCTCTGGCTCGACCGTGCGCAACTTGGTGGGCATCGCTGGCAAGCCGCACGCTCGCACCATCATTGCTTGCATCGGACCGTCCACGAAGGCCGCGGCTGAGGAGTTGGGCCTGCGCGTTGATGTGGTTCCGGAGGTCGCTGAGGTGCCTGCGCTTATCGACGCCCTCGCTGAGCACGTCGCCGCACTGCGCGCCGCTGGCAACCTGCCTGCGCCGCGTAAGAAACGTCGCAAGCGTAAGACGAGCGCCAAGTCTGCGTAGACGCTGCGACTGAGTAGACTAGCGGGGCAAAAGAAAAAGCCTTCACGCGTGCTCGCCTGTGACAGGGTGAGCCCAAAGGAGAATTCATTATGGATCTTATTCGTCGCCCCCGCCGTCTGCGCCAGTCCCCAGCTTTCCGCGAGCTTGTTGCGGAAACTACACTGCGCCCGGCAGATCTGATTCTGCCAATGTTCATCGTTGACGGTATTGACGAGCCCCGCGAGATCCCCTCCATGCCGGGGGTTTATCAGCACACCTTCGATTCCTTGAAGCGCGCCGCGCATGAGGCGCTCGATGCGGGCGTCAAGTGCGTGGACCTCTTCGGCGTGCCGCTGGACGAGGATAAGGATGAGACCGGTTCCGTGGCATGGGATCCGCAGGGAATCCTGAACCGCGGCATCGAGGAGCTGCGCCGTGAATTCGGCGATGACCTCATCGTCATGGCGGACACCTGCCTGGACGAGTTCACCTCCCACGGACACTGTGGCGTGGTGGATGACAAGGGCCGCGTCAAGAATGATGAGACGGTGAAGCTCTACCAGGACATGGCTCGCTCCCAAGCCCGCGCTGGCGCGCACATGGTTAGCCCATCTGGAATGATGGATGGCCAGATCGCCGCCATCCGCGAGGCCCTTGACGAGGCCGGCCACGAGGACGTCGCCATCATGGCCTACTCGGCCAAGTACGCCTCTGCGTTCTTTGGCCCGTTCCGCGATGCCGTGGGCTCCTCCCTGGAGGGCGACCGCCGCACCTACCAGCAGGATCCGCGCAACCTCCGCGAGTCCCTGCTGGAGATCGACCTCGACATCGAAGAGGGCGCGGACTTCGTCATGGTCAAGCCGGGCCTGCCTTACCTCGATGTGCTGGCGGCAGCGGTGGAGCACTCCTGCGTGCCGGTGGCCGTGTACCAGGTCTCTGGCGAGTACGCCATGATTAAGGCGGCTGCGCAGAATGGCTGGATTAACGGTGAGGCCGTTATGCTGGAGTCCTTGACTGCATTCAAGCGTGCAGGTGCGGATCAGATTCTGACCTACTTCGCCACCGACGCAGCGCGACTTCTGAAGTAGTTTCTGAACTAAGTTCAGAAGTGATTTTGGCCCACCAGCTTCAAACAGCGACCGAACCTTCAAAAGGATATCTGTGACATTCCCGGCTCCTCAGTCCCCTCAGCAGACCCCGCAGGCTCCAACTGCTGCCCAGGCCCCGCAAGCCCCACAAGCTCCGCAACCGGAAAAGGAGCGCCCTGAGGCAGTAAGCCTCATGCTCAAGCTGTGGGCCGGCGCCTTGGGCTTTGAGGTCATTCACCAGATACTGAATGTGGTGATGACGCTCCTCAACCGCTCGGTGCTGTTTGCCGAGGCTCGCAAGACTGCTGAGGAAGCCGCGAAGGATTCGGGGCAGGAAATCTCCGACTCCTTGATCAGCATCATCGGTTATGGCTCGGTGGCCTTCTCCAGCCTGATTTCTTTGGTCATCATCGTGGTCCTTGCGGTGATGCTGTACTTGCTGAACAAGAACAAGAAGTCTGCGGGCACGGGACGTCGCCTGTGGTTCGCGTTCTCCTTGTTCTTTGCTTTTCGCACGCTGCTCGTCTTCCTCTCGAGCCCGGCCGGCAGCGAGGCGCAGGACTGGCTCATCATGGTCGATGGCACCGTGCAGATCTTGGTCGGCGTAGCTGCGGTAATGGGTCTAATATTCTCCGTGAAGGAAGAAACCCTGGACTACACCGGCGAGCTCGA
This sequence comes from Corynebacterium sp. LK14, assembly GCF_008042215.1. NCBI lineage: Bacteria > Bacillati > Actinomycetota > Actinomycetes > Mycobacteriales > Corynebacteriaceae > Corynebacterium > Corynebacterium sp. LK14. The sequence continues at coordinate 44,485 of NZ_NOVQ01000017.1, read as the reverse complement.
GGAAATGCGCAAGCTGGAGCAGGAACTGGCGCAAGAACGCCGCGACAAAGAACGCGAGCGCCGAGAACAGGAACGCAAAGAGCTGTTGGAAAAGCAGCAGAAAACTTCAGAACACGATGCCCCGCGCGACTCCGGTCGCTATGACCAGGAGCCACGGCGATGACAAGTATGTTCCCGGGCCAAGGAAACGGCCAACCCAAAGGTGACCCATCCCGGCCGGGGCCGGTTGATTACAACCGTGCAGGACGCAAGAAGAAGGGCGCGGAAGACTCTGCTGCGGCAGCGAACCATGCAAACTGGTGGCCGCGTTCGCTGCGCTTTTCCTACTGGGTTCTCGTCATTGCTGCAGTCATCATGCTGGTCTCTGGCATGGTGGGCCTCTTCGGCGACTCCGGCGCTGAGGAAGTCGCTGCCTCCCCGGAAGTGGCTGAGTACCTTTCCCGCAACCGCAACTTCGTAGCTTTTTCCAACATCGTGTGCGCCATCATCATGGCTGTTTGCTCCGCGCAGCTAGCGCACGGTTCCAAGTGGTCGCGCCGCATCATCACCATCGCGATTGCGGTGACGCTGTTCGTCAACGTCGCCGCGATGGCGCTGGGTGTGGGTGGACTCATCCTCATCGTTATTCCAGTGGTTCTGGCGGTGGCTTTGCTCTTGCTTTATCGCCCTGATTCCAACCAGTTCATTCGCGAGCACAACCCGCGCTTCTAGCTTTTGCGTGGGATCGCATGCGCGGGCCCGCTAGCGAAGGTGTGGCTAACTAGATTCGTATCCAACTTTTGATTCATAATGAGGACCATGTCACGACTCAACAACGCCCCGCTTATCGACGCTGCCACTGGCCGCACTCCCTCTCGTCCGCCGGTGTGGTTCATGCGCCAAGCTGGACGTTCGCTGCCTGAGTACCGCAAAGCACGCGAGGGCATCGACATGCTCGACTCCTGCTTTATGCCGGAGCTGCTCGCCGAAATCACCCTGCAGCCGGTCCGCCGCCACGACGTCGACGGCGCCATCCTGTTCAGCGATATCGTCGTTCCGCTCAAAGCAGCAGGAGTAGGCGTGAACATCGTTCCCGGCCGCGGCCCAGTCATGGACGCGCCCATCCGCACCCGTCAGGACGTGGAGAACCTGCCCATCCTGGACCAGGACGTTCCCGAGGTCCGCGAAGGCATCCGCATCATCCTGGACGAGCTGAACCCGCAGCAGGCGCTCATTGGTTTCGTTGGTGCGCCTTTCACTCTGGCCAGCTACCTCGTGGAGGGCGGCCCGTCCAAGAACCACGAGAAAACCAAGGCCCTCATGCACGCGGAGCCGGAGACTTGGCACGCGTTGATGGAGCGCCTGACACCCACCATCATCTCCTTCTTGGAGCTGCAGATGGAGGCGGGCATCGACGCGATGCAGCTCTTCGACTCCTGGGCGGGCTACCTCAACGAGCGTGATTACCGCGAGTTCGTGCTGCCGTATTCCACGCGCATCCTCGCGGCTGCTGAGGGCCGCGTGCCACGCATCCACTTTGGTGTGGGAACCGGCGAGCTGCTCGGCGCGATGTCCGAGGCCGGCTCTGAAGTCATGGGCGTGGACTACCGCGTCTCCATGGATGCCGCAGCCAAGCGCGTGAGCGCCCGCACTTTGCAGGGCAACCTGGATCCTGCGCTCTTGTTCGCTGGCGACGACGCCATCCGCGGCGCAGTGCGCGCCATCAAGGGTGAGGTCGCGGCAGCCCAAGCGGCCGGCGACATCGATACGCATATCTGGAACTTGGGCCACGGAGTACTACCTACCACCGACGCCGACGCTGTCACCCGCGCCGTCGCCATCATCCACGAGGAGGGCTAATGAAGATCGCAATTATTGGTGCAGGTTTGGCGGGCCTTACAGCCGCGTGGGAGATCGCTTCCCGCAACGAGGGCCACGAGATCGACGTCTACGAGGCAGAGGGCCGTATTGGCGGAAAGCTCTACACCGTGCCTTTCAACGACGGCCCCACCGACATGGGCGCGGAGGCCTTCCTCGCCCGCAACGCTGAGGTCGTGGACTTCTTCACCCAGCTGGGCTTGGCGGACTCCTTCGTCTCCCCATCGGGCCTTTCCCCGCTGGTCTACGTGGATTCGAAGCTGCAGTCCTTGCCCTCCGGCGGCATGATGGGCATCCCGTCTTCCTCGGCCACCATTGCACCTTTGGTCTCCGAAGAGACGGCGAAGCGCATCGACAACGAGGAGCCCTTTGAATGGGAAATCGGCGGCGACGTGTCCGTGGGCAAGCTGGTGCGCCAGCAGTTCGGCGACGACGTCGTCGAGCACGTGGTCTCCGCTCTATTGGGCGGCGTGTACTCATGCACCGCGGACGACCTGGGGCTGCGCGCCACCATCCCGGCGTTGGCAGCGACCTTGGACAAGCTCGCCGCAGAGGGGCCCGTGACCCTTTCCGCCGCAGTCAAGGCGATGGAGGAGGCCCGACCTCGCACGCCTGGCAAGGGAGCACCGTTCCAAACTTTCCGCGGCGGCTACGCCGAGGTCTACGAGGCATTGGCTGAGAAGTCCGGCGCCGCTATCCACCTGGATTCGTTCATCTCCGGCGTGACCCGCGAGGGCGAAGGCTTCCGCGTGAAGGGCGCACCAAACGAGACCAGCCTTTATGACCGCGTGCTTTTTGCCACCCCGGCGCCGACCACCGCGCGCCTACTCCCAGCGCTTTCTCCTGCGGCTGCTGCCGCGCTGAAGAAGGTGAAGCTGGCCGGCTCCGTAGTTGTGGGCTTCAAGTTCGACTCGGATACTGATCCGGAAGGCAACCGCTTGCCCGATAACACCGGAATCCTGGTGGGCACGGATCAAGAGGGCGTAAACGCTAAAGCGTTTACGCTGTCTTCGAGAAAGTGGCCACACCTAGCTGAGCGCGGCGGTGCCCTGGTCCGCGCTTCCTTCGGCCGTTATGGCGACGACGCACTGCTGCGCGCTGAGGAAGATCAGCTGGTGGATTACGCGTTGGACGACCTCCAGCACATCACTGGTTTCGACGGCCGCGCGGCGGGCGTTTCTGAAATCTTCACCCAGCGCTGGTTCGGTGGCATCCCGCGTTACGACGAGACCCATCTGGCCACGGTTGCCGCGGCGCACGCCGCGCTTGCCGACGTCCCCGGTATCGACGCCACCGGCGCCTGGTCCGGCGGCGTGGGTGTGCCAGCCGTCATCGCCGATGCCCGCGCGGCTGCGCAGCGCCTGCTCGCGTAGCTAGAGAGCCGGAAACCCCTCGCCTTTCGCCAGCCAGGCCGCCTACGAAAAACCTCCACCGACAAGCTGCTAGAGCAAAATTGGCAAAGCGACGGAACCTATGAGCAGTAGCAGAACGGCGACCATGAAAACCTTCGCCTGCCAGCGGGCGTAGTTGAAGTCCATGCCGGCGCCGAAGCGCTTGTCTACCATGATGGCTGGGTCGTCAGGGTTGTAATAGAACATGCCCCACTTGTAGAACTCGTCATTATCGGGGGAGTCTTTGCCGTCGTCGGGGAAATTCACGCCCCGCAGGGCATCATCGATGCGCGTTTGTGCGCGCAGGATCATCATGATGAGGGCGATGACCCCGACCAGGCTCATGACGATAACGCCGATGAATCCCACAGGCAGCCAGCCGGCGTAGCGAGGCAATGCGGAGGCAACCTGAATCTGCGACATGGGTAGGCAGATTACAAAGAGCAAGAAACCTGTTGCCTGGTTTGTTGCGTCCATTACCGCGCGGTTTCGCAGCTGACCCTTGATGGAGCGGTCCGAACGTGAATGGACCGATGAGGTGCAGATGAACCAAAAAATGAGTGCGAAGACTGCGATCATTCCGAGGTTAACGAAGGTCAACCCGAATACAGTGCCGATGCCTTTGTCGCTCCAGGCGTCGGGCTGCATGGAGGCGCCCCAGTGCGTAGGGATGGTCTTGGGAATCGTGTCCCAGCCTTGGGCAACGATGCCCGCGGAAGTTGCGGTCATGAGCAGTGAGCCGAGGACCCAAATCCAGGGAAAGCGGGGCTGGGCGGTGAGGTTGGCCAGCGCGCTGTTGCTCAGCGGTGTGGCAGTTATCTGTGCGGAAATGGCTGTTTCGACATCGTCATACCAGCCGCCCGCGGCTTTGGCCTCGATGATGCGGCGACGCGATTTAACGTAAGCAAAGAGTGCTCCAAAGATGACGATAAGGGAAGGCAGCGCTGCGATTGTTGGCCACTTCCATGTGGCCACTGAAATTAGGGTGGCGGCGATACCAATCGCCCACACGAGGCAGCGGTAGTGCTTAATGGCATCAGTTACTGCAGGCTCAGCGCGTTTGTCTTGGGGTACTGAAACGCCAAGGGGCAAGACGGCCATCGCCGGTGCTGCCGCCAGGGCCCACGTCACAGCTAAGGTGACCGCGGCCATTGATAATGCGAAAATCATGGTAGTTCCTTCAGGCTGGCGTCGAGATGGTCACGGATTTCGGAAACGGTGAAGCCCTGCGCGCGTGCAAGCCAGGCGACGCGGGTGAGGCCCTCGTCGAGTTGCTGGGATTGGGCTGCAGTGCGGGCGCCTGGGCGGACCACGGTGCCGGAGCGTCCAGCGGTTTCTACGAGGCCGTCGGCTACGAGCTGGTCGTAGGCCTTCTTGACCGTGGCCGGGTTGATGCCGAAGTCGGCTGCGAGACGGCGAACTGGATCAAGCTTGTCGCCGTCACGGAGCTGACCGTGAGCGATGGCCGCAACTATCTCGTCGTGGATTTGTTTAAACAGTGGGACGTCAGAGCCCGGGCTAAGGGTGATGAACATGCACCCTCACTTTCTGTGTTCTTCTTACTAATACAACGTTGTATTAGTAAATATAGCACAGATTGTATTGGTGTCAATGATACAAACTTGGGCTGAAACTAGTTACCTAAAGCTCAACGGTGCGATCGAGAAGCAAGCGTGCACAGAAGTGTTCGTCGTGACTCACCACCAGCATTGCCCCGCAGTATGCAGAGAGGACGTCGATAAGCCAATCCACGGTGGGAATGTCGAGGTTGTTCGTGGGTTCGTCGAGGAGTAGAAACGTCGGCGCTGGGTCTGACAACAAGACCCGGGCGCATTCGGCCCGAAAGCGCTCGCCGCCTGATAACTGGGAAAGCGGAGCGTGTACGCTGTCGTTCTGGAACAGTAATTGCGCAAGCTGATTGCGCAGATACTGCGGCGCAGCGTGAGGATTGGACTCGGTCACTAACTCCCACACGCTTTTATTGCCGGGAAGCGTTATGCGCTGACGCAAGTAGCCACAGGCTAGTGCGTAGTCGACGTCGCCGTTTGCCACGCGGTTGAGGAACGTTGTCTTTCCGGAACCGTTGGGGCCTGCGAGTCGGACGTGCTCAGGGCCCACGATGCTGAGTAGCTCACTGCGGAGAACGTGGGTTGCGTTAGGCAGTTGAGTGCTCGGAAGCTCGATATGGACGGCAGAATCGTCGCGTAGCCGCAGCTGAGCTTTGTCGTACTCCTGCTGTGCGCTTGCCACTGATTGGGCTGCTTCGTGCGAGCGCTTGGCAGCTGTGTTTTGAGAGCGATTCTTGTCCAGGCCCATTGCGAGAGGTGGCTTGCGCTTGGAGGCCGCGTATTTCTTTCCGCGACGCTCATCCCGGGCTAGCCGCGTTTGCATTGCTGACCGCTGGCGGACTTCTTTGCGTAAGGCGGCCTTGGCCTGGTGGACGTCGGCAAGCGCGGCGTCCTGCTCTTGGTCAATAGCCTCCTCATAGGAGGCATAGTTCCCAGTAAACATGCGTAACGAGCCGTGGTAGAGCTCGGCGATGCAATCTGCGTGATTGAGTAGATCGCGGTCGTGTGAAATGACCAAAACCTGGGCCGGCGAGTCAGCGATCAAGCTAAGGAGAAGTTCCTTGGACTGCGCATCAAGGTTGTTTGTGGGCTCATCCAAAATGATCACGTCAGGTTCGGAGAAAAAGAGCGCAGTAAGCGCGACAGTAACGGCCTCGCCGCCCGATAGGCTACCGATTGTGCGATCCAAGGAAATGGGCAATTCCGACGCCGCGAGCGCAGCACTGATTTTTTCCTTGAGGTCCCAATGCTCGCCGACGACCTCGACGAGCTCGTCGGTGTAGTGTCCCGCTTCGATTTGCTCGATGGCCTCCAATACTTCACGGGCGTGGAACACGTCGGCAACAGTATCGGAGACTTTTAGACCTAAGTCTTGGTCGAGGTACCCGACGCTAGGGGCACTGACGGTACCTGAGGTTGGTTCGAGTATCCCGGCCAGCACCTTGGCCAGCGTTGATTTGCCCGAGCCGTTGGTGCCAACGAGTCCGGTGAACTGTGCACTAAAAGTCCCATTGAGATTCGAGAAACAGGGTTTACCATCGGGCCACACAATGGTGAGGTCAGTGAAAGAAATAGGCATGGATCGATCCGCCTTCGAGTCAGAGGTGTTGATGTGAGCTTCGAATTAAGAGCGGATCTTCATGGCAAGGAAGGGTAGCAGCGTGCCTGCGTGCTGTCCATAGTTTGTGGGGAAATGAGATTACAAGAAAAGCGCCACTGCCACTACTGCGAGGCCTTTCCAACCACGGCTTAAGTAGCCCACCACTTCAGGAGAAAAGGAAGCACCGAAACCGCCCGTATCGACCATGCTCATTTGCGTCACGCGGGCAGGGCGGGACCTAGTGTAGCCGGCCCACGCCAGGCCTACCGCGATGACTGCAAGTGCGGCAAGTGAAAGCTGCCACACGATGGCAACAAAGACCGTTCCTATAATCGCTGTGCCTATCGCAGCGCTCATAGGAAGACCCCACTCTGCCCAAGGTCCTTCCACGATCCGCCCAAAGGAACCTGCGCGGCTTACGGCCGCACCCACCATGGACCAAGCGGCGGCAAATGCAAGAATGCCCAGCGAACCCAGGTGCGGTGCGAACCCGAGGCTCAAACCAGCAACTGCCAGTGCGCCGACGCCGATGTACCAACGCCTGCTTAGACGGCGCGCGAAAAGGCCAGCTAAAGAAGCAGACGAACCGATCCGCGGTTTCAACCACATGCTTTGGCTGGCCAGGGCGTCGGAGCTGACCTCAGAGTCGAGCAGGTTCACACCTGAACTGCTCACCTGGCGGGAACGGCCAGCGGCGAGCAGTGACGCAACGGTGAAGGAACGCCAGCCTACGGCCATGCGTAATGCTGGCGCTGCCAGCGCGAATAGAGGAGATGTACCGAGGGACACGCAAAGCAGCAACACGAGTGCAGTGACCCCGAGCAGCTGCAGAACTGAAATTGAATCCATGCCCCGCAGGCGTCCTTGTGGGCGGAGGTAGTAAACCCACCGGGGGCCTGGCATCCCACGCAGCGGGAACAGCGCCTCCAGAAGCACAATCAGCGCCAGCAGCCCCAGGATGCCGCCCGTTATCTGTAGAGGAGCAACGTCGGCGCGAATTACAACGAAAGGCAAATAGTCGGCGGCGTATTGCCACACGCCAAAGAGTACGCCTAGGAGACAACCAAACATGACGATCGCTCCAACGACGTCACCGAACTTCGACAGGGCCCGTGTCATGCCAGTACGAGAGTTGGTGTCAGGCATCATAGCTCCACCAACTCATCGCACGCATCGGTGACGGTAGGCGAGTGGGACGCCACGATGATGCAGCGACCTTCTTTCGCCAGGTGGCGCAGTTCGCTGCTGAGGAATTGCGTCCACTCGGCGTCGAGGTGGCGCTCGGGTTCGTCGATAAGCAGTACTTGCGCGGGCTGGTAGAGCTGGATGGTCAGGAAAACGCGCTGGCGCTGGCCCGCGGACAAACGCGTGGCGGGGTGGGGCAGGAGCTCCTCAAGCGCCCACAATTCGATGATTTCAGCGAAGTCAACGCCAGTGGTCCGGGCGATGAGATCGATGTGCTCGCCCACGGTGAGGTCCGGTAGGAAGATGGGGTCGGCCACGGTGAGCACCGCGCTTGCCGACGCCCTCGTTCCCACCTCCTCCCCATCAACCCGGACGGTGCCCTCGAGAGTTGCGAGCTCGCCACCGAGAGTGGCGAGCAACGTCGACTTGCCTGAGCCGTTAGCTCCCTTGAGGCCGTACATGCGCCCCGAGGCAAACTCGCGGGCAAGATGGCCGAGGGCTGCGGTGTGTCCGTAAGTGGCATCGATGTTCAGCATATGGCAAGGCTATCAATTCGGCTGCTCGCAGGCTTTGCCAGGACACAGGCGATAACGCGCAGCTGGCGCGGGTGCTGCGCGAAATCGTCGGCAACCGCTAGCTCGTGCTAGCCCTTGTTGCGGAATACAAAGATAGAAGAGAAGTCCTGGTCGCCGTGGCCCATCGACTGCTGCTCTTCAAAACGTTCGATGGCGGCGTGCACTGCTGGCAGCGGCTTAGAAGAGGTAGCCTCCATGAGCTTGGCGTCCTTGCACAGGGCGTCGACAGTGAAGTCACCCGGAGTGGTGTTGCGCTCACCCGTGATGAACGGGCCCTTCATGTTCTTGATGAATGCCAAGCCGGTGATGTCGAGCATCTCCAGAACGACTTCAGAGTCGAGGCCCTCGGACTCGCCGAGCTGCAGAGCCTCGAGCAGGCCCTCAGTGGTAACAGCGAGTGCCAAGTTGGCAAGCAGCTTGCCAATTGCCGCGGTGGCGGCCGATTCCACACCGATGAGCTTGTCCTTACCAGCCCACGGCTCAACCAGGTCCATGGCCTGTTCGCGACGGTCGTCGTCAGGCGTGCCCACGTAAACGCCTAACTCACCATTTCGCGCCGGGCCGAGGGAGCCCACTACCGGGGCATGGACGTAGGACTCCACCGCCGCGGCGAACTCGCGGGCGGCCTCCGGGGAGACGGTTGTGGTATCAATCCAGGTCACGCCCTCCGGAATGAGGTTGGTGTCGATAACACGCTCTCGGATGTCATCTGGGCCGAACAGCGAAGTGATGATGACCTCAGCATCTTTTACCGCATCCTCCGGGGTGGCGGCGAGAGTAGCGCCTTTGTCGACAAGCGGTTGCGCGCGCTCGGCAGTGCGGTTCCACACGGTGACGTCGTGGTTAGGGATGAGGTGGCGGGCAAGCTCGCTGCCCATGCGGCCGGTTCCAAGGAATGCAATCTTCATGGCTGCCAGTGTGCCATTACCCGGCGCAGGTGTGCCATGATTAGGCGCAGACGCGCAGCCTGTGCGTTCCGGACGAGGGAGCCGTACCCGGTAGCGCGACAAGACGGCCAGAAGGAAAAGTTATGGCTTGGTTCATTCTGATCGCCTCCGGTGCTTTCGAAGCCGTATGGGCGGCGGCCCTCGACAAATCCGAGGGATTCTCCCGTTTGTGGCCGTCAGTCATTTTTGTCGTCGCGTGTTTCATCTCTATGGGTGGCTTGGCCTGGGCCATGAAAACCATCCCCGTGGGCACCGCCTATGCGGTGTGGGCCGGCTTCGGTGCCGTGGTCACTGTCAGTTATTCAATCCTGGCCGGCCACGAAGCCGCTACCGTGTGGAAGATCCTTTTCCTAGCAATGATCATCGGCGGCATCGTGGGTCTGAAAGTGGTGCATTAAGCATCGTGGGCCTGAATGTGGTGCATTAAAACGCACCACATCACTAACCGCATTAGCGAAGTTCGCTAATGCGGTTAGTGAGGCAACGGAATGTAGATGTCCTCAGGGCGAGGCAGCGGTGGTGGCTTAGGGATCTGATCGATACCGCCCTGTACCTCGGGCGGTAACGGGATTGCTGTTGGAATCTTTGGCGGTGGTGGGAGAGCCGGCACGGGAAATTCTGGCAGCTTGGGCATCTGCGGAAAGGCAGGTCCCGGCGCAGGCGCTGGACGTGGAGCCGGCCGCGGCGCAGGGGCCGGGGCGCGGACGGTGACAGTGTGAGCTTGAGGCAGGTGCTCCTGGTCTAGTTGGCCTTGGCCGAGTGCATTCTCGGCAGACTGCAGCTCCTGGTTTGGTGCCGCTACTTCCGGTGCCGTTGTGGCGGAAGTCTCTGGTGCCAAGCGGGTGATGGGTTGCGGAGCCGCGCCGGGATCCCACGCAGTGGCGCTTGAGGTGGTTGGTCGAGCCGTCTTGTCCTCTTGCATGGCTACTGGAGTGGTCTCGTGTGTTGTGCAGGAAACGCACAGTGTAGTGCCCAAACCCAATACGCAGATAAGCAAGCGCGAACGCATAATTCTTCCCCCGAAGTTGTGACGTTTGCCAGCGCAACCCCCTGCGCTGAACTTGTGGTGCCATCAGTGTAACCGCATTGTGAACAGCCCGCACGGCGAGTGTGCGAACGCGCTGCAAGACGCACAGGAGACTCCAACTTTTGTATGGTGCTAAAACAGTTACAATGTTGGCTATGCCTAATACGAGTCAGCAGCCAGTTTCCCAGTCCACCCAGTGGTTCGAGCGCGCCTCCAAGGTCACCCCAGGTGGTGTGAACTCCCCGGTCCGTGCCTTCGGCTCGGTCGGCGGCCAGGCCCGCGTCATCGCACGCGGCGAAGCTTCCCGCCTGTGGGACGTCGACGGCAACGAGTACGTCGACCTGGTTAGCTCCTATGGCCCGATGATCCACGGCAACGCCCACCCGGCAATCGTGGAGGCTGTTCAGAAGGCAGCAGTCGACGGTCTCTCCTTTGGCGCGCCGACCGAGGCGGAAACCCTGCTGGCAGAGCGCATTGTGGAGCGCACCGCAGTAGAGCAGGTCCGCCTGGTCAACTCCGGCACGGAGGCCACCATGTCCGCAGTGCGCCTAGCCCGCGGTTACACCGGCCGCGCCAAGGTGCTGAAGTTCGACGGTTGCTACCACGGCCACGTCGACGCCCTGTTGGCCTCTGCTGGTTCTGGTGTGGCCACCTTCGCCCTTCCTGACTCCCCGGGTGTCACCGGCGCTTCCGCTGCCGACACCATCGTGGTCCCTTACAACGACCTCGCTGCCGTGCGCGAGGCTTTTGCCGCGCACCCAGGCGAAATCGCCTGCATCATCGCTGAAGCAGCGGCCGGCAACATGGGCACCGTCGCCCCGGTAGAAGGCTTTAACGCAGCGCTGAAGGACATCGCGCATGCCGACGACGCGCTGCTCATCCTCGACGAGGTCATGACTGGTTTCCGCACTTCCCACAAGGGGTGGTTCGGCGTCGACAATGTGGCGGGAGACTTGGTCACCTTCGGCAAGGTTGTCTCCGGTGGCCTGCCCGCAGCAGCTTTTGGCGGCCGCGCCGACATCATGGCTTATCTCGCACCGGTTGGCCCGGTGTACCAGGCGGGCACGCTTTCCGGTAACCCGGTGGCAATGGCTTCTGGCCTGAAGTCCCTCGAGCTGGCAAACGAAGAGCTTTACCCACGTCTGGCTGCTAACGCAGACCGCCTCACCGGCCTTATCTCCGCTGCCCTGGATAAGGAAGGCGTGGCCCACAACATCCAGCGTGCCTCGTCGATGTTCTCCATCCGCTTCGCAGAGGGGCAGGGCAATAATTTCGACGACATGAAGGCTGCCGATACTTGGCGCTTTGCACCGTTCTTCCACGAGCTTTTGCAGGGCGGCGTCTACGTTCCGCCGTCAGCGTTCGAGACCTGGTTTGTCTCCGATGCGCTGACCGACAATGATTTTGAGGTAATCGAAAAGGCGCTTGCTCCGGCAGCGCAGGCAGCAGCAGCGGCAGTTCGCCCGCAGTAGTGCGCTAGTCTACCTGCGCACTAGCGCAGCAGCTCACGTAAAGAGCGAAAGGAACATTTATGTCGACGACCATCGTTCATCTGGTTCGCCACGGTGAGGTCTACAACCCAGACAAGATCCTCTACGGGCGCATTCCGGGCTACCACCTGTCTTCCCGTGGACACTCCATGGCGGCGCGCACGGCAGAGGCATTCCGCGGCCACGACGTCACCTACCTGGTGGCCTCCCCGCTGCAGCGCACGCAGGAAACCGCCCAGCCGATTTCGAAGGTGACCGGCCTTGATGTGGACGTCGACAAGAGCGTCATTGAGTCCGGCAATCGCTTCGAGGGCCTGCGCACCAAGGGCTGGAACTCCCAGCTGTGGAACCCACAGCGCTGGCCGCTGCTGCGTAACCCGCTGCAGCCTTCTTGGGGCGAGCCCTTCGAAGAGATTGCCGCGCGCATGATGAACGCCGTCGAGCGCGCACGTCAGAAGGCAGAAGGCCACGAGGCCATCATCGTCTCTCACCAGCTGCCCATCGTGATGGTGCAGCGCACCGCACTGGGCAAGCGCCTCGCGCACGCCCCGTGGGATCGCGAATGCGATCTGGCTTCGGTCACCTCCCTGGTGTTCCAGGACGACCAGCTGATCGACATCTTCTATTCTTCACCTGCACAGGCGATTTAAGGCAGAGCTTTGAAAAACACATTCCTCCCCGTGGCGGCAGCTGTACTCGTTGCAGCGACCACTCTTGCGGGCTGCGGTCAAGATGCCGATAACGCGCAGAATGCCGTAGCTACCGGCGGTACTTTCGAGTTCTTTGCCCCAGGCGGTCAGAAGGAAATCACGTACGCGCCGGATCAGCGCAAGCCGCTGAAGTCTTTCACCGGTGAAGATCTCCGCAACGAGGGCAAGACAATTTCCCTGGATGACTTTTCCGATCAGATCGTCGTGCTCAACTCGTGGGGACAGTGGTGCGCGCCGTGCCGCTCCGAGTCCGATGACCTCCAGAACGTCCATGCCGAGCTGGCCAAGCGCGGCACCGGAACGGTCTTGGGAATCAACGTGCGCGACTTCAACCCGGAAATCTCGCGTGACTTCCTCGAGGACAACGGCCTTGAGTACCCGTCCATCTATGACCCGCCATTCAAGACCGCGGCGGCTCTCGGCGGTGTGCCCACCTCGGTGGTGCCCACCACCATCGTGCTGGACAAGCAGCATCGCCCAGCCGCAGTTTTCTTGAGGGAAATCACCGATAAGGACGTCCTCGCAGTCGTGGACTCATTGGAGAAGGAATAAATGGAGCACATTCTCGCCGCCGGTGTCGGTGAGGCCTTTGCGGATACCGTCGCAGCCGGCCCGCTTCTGCTGGGAATTCTTGCCGCAGCAGCAGCGGGTTTGGTCAGTTTTGCTAGCCCCTGCGTGGTGCCCTTGGTTCCGGGCTACATCTCTTACCTGGCCAGCGTGGTCGGTGGTGAGGTGAGCTACGACGCGGAGCTGGGGGTGGGCGTCGGAAAGCGCAGGCAATGGGCCGTGGTGGCAGCAGCTTTGCTGTTCATCCTGGGCTTCACGGTGGTCTTTGTGCTCGCTACCGTTTCTGTCTTTGGTGCGATCTCCGCGCTCACGCTGAATTCGGAGATGCTCATGCGCGTCGGTGGCGTGATCACCGTCCTCATGGGCGTGGTGTTCATGGGCGTGGTTCCAGTGCTGCAGAAGGATACCCGCATGGCTCCGCGCCGCTGGACCACGTGGCTCGGCGCACCGCTGCTGGGCGGCGTATTCGCGCTTGGCTGGACCCCGTGCTTGGGCCCTACTCTGGGGGCTATCATCTCCGTTTCCGTCGGCACGCAGGGCATGACCGCGGTGCGCGGCACCCTGCTCATCATTGGTTATTGCTTGGGCCTTGGCTTGCCCTTTCTCCTCGTTGCTTTGGGCTCCGCCCGCGCTATGCGCACCATTTCGTGGATGCGCAAGCACTCTCGTACCATTCAGATCATCGGCGGCATCGCCATGATTCTCGTGGGCCTCGCGCTGGTTACCGGCATGTGGGGTAATTTCATCAACTTCATTCGTCAGTGGACTGTCGAGTACGGCGCGACGCTGATCTAGAAGGCATATAAGGCTTAGAAGGCACAGAGAGATATGAAACTTATAGTGAGCTATCTGCGTAAAGCATGGCATTGGCTGACCAGCATGCGAACCGCGCTGGCGCTGCTGTTCCTGCTGGCCCTGGCCGCAATCCCCGGTTCGCTGCTGCCGCAGCGTGAACTCAACGAATCCAACGTCACGGACTTTATCGAGTCCCACGGCAAGGTAGCGGAGATCTACGACAAGCTGCAGCTTTTCGACGTCTTCTCTTCCATCTGGTTCCAGGCCATCTTCATCCTCCTAATGATTTCCCTGGTGGGCTGCATCATCCCGCGTTCCTGGGAGCACTACAAGGCATGGAAGACTCCGCCTACCCGTGCGCCGAAGTACCTGGATAAGATGCCGCTGCATGCAGAAGGCCACTCTGAGCATTCCCCGGAAGAGATCGAAGAGGCCACCCGCAAGCTGCTGAAAAGGTGGCGCGTTTCGGAGACGAGCGCCGCAGATGACCGCGCCGGCCTCAAATCCTTCTCCGCGGAGCGCGGATACGCCCGCGAGCTGTGCAACCTCATCTTCCACATCGCTCTCGTGGCAATCCTGGTGACCGTGGCCGCGGGCCGCTTGGTCAACTATGAAGGCCAGGTCATCGTGGTGACCGAGTCGGGCTCCCAGGACAAGGAAGCCAGCCTCGAGCAGTCCACTGAGTTCTGCAATACCTCGACCTCGAACTATGACTCCTTCCGCGCGGGCTCGCTTTTCGATGGCACCGGGCTCCACCCGTTCTGCTTCGTGGCGCATGACTTCACCGCGGATTACCTGGATAACGGCCAAGCCGAGATGTTCACCTCCAACGTGTCCTACGCGGAGGGCGATGACATCTACACGGATCATTCCTCCTGGAAGGACTATGAGCTCAGCGTGAATCACCCGCTGCGCCTTTCCCATAACCGCGTCTACCTGCAGGGCCACGGCTACGCGCCGACCGTCACGGTGGAGTGGCCCAACGGTGAGAAGCGCACCCAGACCATCCAGTTCCGCCCCGATGACATGGTTCGTTTCCTTTCTTCTGGCGTCATGCGTTTCGACCCGCCGGCCGGCATGTACCCGGACTTGTTTGAGCGCCGCCAGAGCGAGATCGCCATCCAGGGTCTCTTCGCGCCGACCGCACAGTGGTCCGGTGAGAACGGCCAGTTGCTCACCTCTGCTTACCCGGGCTTGACCGATCCGGCACTGGCCATTGACATCTACCGCGGCGACGCCGGCCTGGATACCGGTACCGCGCAGTCCATCTTCGATCTGGACTCCTCCCTGGTGCACTCGGGCCAGCTGCAGAAGATTGACCGCGTGAACCTGAGCCAGAACGAGTCCGTGACGTTGGACGACGGCACCAAGGTCACCTTCAACGGTGCCTCCCAGTTTGCGAATTACCAGATTTCTTATGACCCATTCCAGAAGTGGGTGCTGGTCTCGGCACTGGTGATGCTGGTTTCCCTGGTGGGCTCGCTAGTTATCAAGCGCCGCCGCATCTGGGTACGCATCAGCCCTGCCGCTGACGGCGGCACCGACATCCAGATGGGTGGACTGGCGCGCACCGACCGTGCTGGTTGGTCCGAGGAGTTCTACGCAGTCCACCGAGCACTGCTGGAGCTGCCGGATCCAGACGAGGTCGAAGAAGACGAGATCTGGGTAGAGGATTAAAGCTATCCGCCAAAAGTTTGAGGTGGATAGCGTACGAGAGTATTGTATGCAGGAACTATTGAGAGCTAAAGCGCAAGGTTTTACATGCTGATTGATCAGAATTTGTCGAATTTCTCCGACATTGCCGTGCAAACGGCCTTCGTCATTTACGCCATCGCGCTATTCATTTCGCTGGTGTACTACGGTCGCATGCAGGGAGTCATCGATGCCCGCCGCGCCGCAGCCGCCAAGAAGGCGGAGTCCAAGCAGGCAGTGCTTGCGGGCGGCAGCGCTTATGCGCCTGAGGACGACGCCGCGCTTGCCGACGCCACCCCTGCCGACACCTCCGATTCCGTTTTCCACGCTGATGAAGCCCGCGTGCGTGAGGAAGAGGCTGACAAGCTCGGCGGCATGACCCAGATGCTCATCTGGCTCGGCATTGTCTTGCACGTAACCGCGATTGTGCTGCGCGGTCTGGCAACGCACCGCTTCCCATTCGGCAACCTCTACGAGTACGTCTTGATGGTCACGGCCGGTGTCCTGATCGTGGCTAACATCGCGATGCAGCGTAAAGAGTGGCGCACACTGTGGCCATGGATGTTGACCCCGATCTTGGCGCTGATGTTCTACGGCTCCACCAAGTTGTATGCGGAGTCGGCACCGGTGGTTCCGGCGCTGCAGTCGCACTGGTTGCCCATCCACGTGACCGTGGTTTCCCTTGGTGCTTCTATCGGCATCATCTCCGGTATCGCTTCGCTGCTGAGCATGCTGCGCGTGTGGCAGCCGAAGGGCAAGGAGCATGGCTTCTTTGGAACGGTGGCAAAGCCACTGCCTTCGGCTAAGAAGCTGGACCAGCTGGCATATCGTCTGGGTATCGTGACGCTGCCGACCTTGGGGCTGGGTATCGTGCTTGGTGCTATCTGGGCGGAGTCCGCATGGGGCCGCTTCTGGGGCTGGGACCCGAAGGAGACCGTTTCCTTCGCGACCTGGATTCTTTACGCCGCTTACCTGCACGCTCGCGCGACGCCGTCTTGGCGTAAGTTCTCGCCGTGGATCAACATCGCCGCTATGTCTTTGATGGTCTTCAACCTGTTCTTCATCAACATGGTTGTCTCCGGCCTGCACTCCTACGCGGGGCTGAACTAATGCCGGATACCCACAAGCCACGTAATAAACAGGGCAAACCGGCGGGTGATAACCCGCAGCTGCTGGCCATCGGAGCGGAGTTCGCGGCTCGCCGCCGCGAGTTAGGCATCCTGCAGCAGCAACTGGCCGATGCCGCAGGCGTATCTCGCTCCACTTTGCACACCATCGAGCATGGCGGCACCGGCGTGCGCTGGGAGAAGGTCACCGCGGTGGCCGAGGCTCTCGGCTTAGAGATGAGCTTCCAGCCGCGCACTTAGCGGCGTAGCTATCCATCACTTTCTTCATGGTCCCATTGCTTAGGTCCCTTTGTGGGGCAATGGGACCATGAAGCGCGTTTTCAGGGTTGCCGTCACTCTTAAAGCTACCCGTAGAGAGGGACCTTTAGAGGGCGACCATTCCGCGCCGGCGGAGAATGCGCCCTACTTCTCGTCCGCTTCGCCGCGCGGGGGTTCGTCGCGGTGGCTCTTGCGGCGCTGTTGACGGCGGCGCTCCTCGGCTTCCCGCTCGGCCTGCATTTCGCGGGCGCGGCGTTCCTTGAAGCGCTCTTTCTCGAGGTTCCACAGGAACTCTTCATCGTCGTCTGGGCCCTTGATGGCTGGGCGCTGCTCGACCTGTTCCGGCTTCTTCCAGCTGGAAGGGCCAAACGCCTTCCACACCAAGTAGACGGCAAGGACAACCAAGACAAGTAAAATCAAACGACCCATGCGTTATATCCTACGGAATCGAAAGCGTAGACTTTAGCCACATGACTGATACTTCTTCCGCATCCCACCCAGAGCCGCCGACGCCGGACCCTGAGCTGCGCCGTCGCTCCCGCGCCGCGCTTTGGAGGTACGGCTTGGCCCGCGTGGTGCTTTTTATCCTTCTCACGGTGGTCATCGAGCTCATCGCCATCCTGGCAGGTTTCCCCATTCCCGTACTGCTTGCAGCGCTGCTTGCTCTATTCGTGGCGCTGCCGCTGTCGATGCTCGTGTTTAAGAAATGGCGCGTAGAAGCCACCGAGACCTTGGCTGAGTATTCCGCTCAGCGCAAGGCTCATAAGGCCTGGGTCCAAGCGGAGTTGGCAGGCCGCTAGCTTTCACATCGTGGCATTCAATTACTTCGGAGGAACGGCTTTGTGAGCTTGTTCCATAACGAAGGAAGCGCAGTAAACAGTGCTGTGCCGAGGCCGGCGATGATTAATGCAGCGTTCGGTCCAGCGGCAGATACCGTCGGTGCACCCACAATGTATCCAACCAGCATTGCCGAATTGTTAATCGTCCCCATCGTTACTAACGCTTTGGGCTTAATCTTTGGATCGACGGCGCTGACGACCACTATTCTTAGAGCAGACACTTGGAGTCCATTAAACATTCCAGCCAATGCGAAAAGCGGAATACAGAGAAATAACGCGGGCACAAAGCCTGGGATCGAGATGCAGATCCCCATTCCTATTCCACTTTTGATCAAGGTCGCTAGGGCGTTTGCCTTCGTAAGTCTTGCTGAAAATCTTGCGCCTAAAATCCGTCCCACGACAAAACACTGGGCGACTATTGCATATAAAAACCCGCTGGTATTCAGGGACTGAGTGGCGAAGAACACGAGAGCCACGTTAAAAATCGATGTGAAGATAATCGCGGCCCAGATGCTTGTCAGCGCCTGACGCGAACGTGGATTGTTAAGAAGTATTTTTGGAGCTTCAACAATGCTGTGCAGAGGACTTGGGGCCTCGGCCTTGAGAGTGTGGGGGGAAGTTGATGGAACTAGGGGCCAATCTTGTCTTTGCAAACGCTGCACCACAATAATTGAGCTCCCGACGGCTAGGGCCTCCAATGCAAATACTGTGCGTAGTGAGGCGATGTCTAGGAATCCGCCGCCGAGTACAGGGCCTACGAAGCTGCCACATAGCCGAGCCGTGTCCAAGTAGGAAAAAGCCCGGGCTTGGTCCGAGGCATCTAGGCTTGAATCTGCAATTGCGTAATAGGCTGGAATGGTAATCCCACTCAACGTAGCTATTACGATATTTCCTGCGATGAGAGTGAGCGTTGATGGAAAGCCGCACAAGAAAATGAGAGTAAGGCACTCAAATATTGTTCCAAGCTTTGCCACCGTAAAAGGATTTGCTCGATCAAAGAATGGTGTCAAAAGAGGGGACACAAATACCTGAGCGCAGGCCCCTGTTACTAGAACAGTGGCCACAAGTGCTTCACCGTTTGGCCGAGTGGCGAAGTTGAGTGAGATTGCGATCGAAGTCATCGCTCCGCACAGAGACATAAAAAAGTAGGCAATGACGAGACTAAAGACTTTGCCTTTCGACCCATCATTACCTAGTGGAGTTTTCAACACTCTATTTGGTCCTCACCCAGTGGTCTACGGACATTCTCGAAGGATCGATTCCTATATTTTGCAGTATTGAGTTATGCCGGTTGTCGCGGAAACTGTCTTTCTTTTCTAAGAAAAATTCCAAGTCATACCAAGAAACGCCAAAGTGAACACATGCGCTGCCGTCGTCGAATGACTCGCTTAAAACGAATTGCCAATCGTAGGGGCCGCCTGGTCTATTCGGGCCCATTTTTGCAAGTCTTTGGTCAGAAATTTCAAGCTGTCGGAGACACTTTTCCAGACTTACGGCATTGGGCAGTTGGATTGTGACCTTACTCTCGGCCACAGCCTCTCGCCCTCTTACCCGTGATGGGGTAGACCCCCCAACAGATTCGATTTTTGGAATCTCATCGAAAATAAACAACTTTCGACCTTTCTGGGCGGACAGATAAAATGAAGTGAGTGAAGTGTATCACCCTGAGTAATGTTTGTGATTTAAATTTCAGAAAATTTTAAATCGGCAACTTTTAACTTCGCTTGGAGGTCTTGCCCTTCGGCGTACGTTTTCCCTACGGGGAAGGCTGACAGTAAGAATTTTTAGACGAGAAAAAGAGCAATCGCGCTGACCAGCGCCCATACCAGCATTGCGCGGCCAGTGATCCCGAGCACCGGGATGAGCTGGGGGCCGCGGGCGCCGCGGTTGACGGTGCGGACGGCTTGGAGTGCGAACGGGAAGTACGCCAAGGCAGCCAATGCCAGCCAGGAGTCGAAGGCGATGACGATGGTTAGCAGGACCGGAAGAAGTAGCAGCCACATGAATAGGTTCCGCGACTTTTTATCGCCCAAGCGCACGGCCAAGGTGATCTTGCCGGCCTCAGTGTCGGAGGGGATGTCGCGAATGTTGTTGGCCAAGTTGACTGCGGAGCTCATTCCACCAATGCCTATCGCCAGCGCCAGTCCAGTCAGGCTGATGCGGCCAGCCTGCGTGAACTGCGTGCCCAGTACGGCCACCAAACCGAAGAAGATGAAGATAGCGACCTCACCGAGGCCACGGTAGCCGTAGGGGTTCTTTCCGCCCGTGTAGAACCACGCGCCGGCGATGCAGACCAAGCCCACGAGTACGAACCAGGCTGCGTTGGCTGCCAGGGACAACGCAATGCCAGCCACGGCGGCAACTGCGAACGAAGCAAAGGCCGCCCACTTCACGTGCTGCGGCTTCGCCAGCCCACCGCCGGTCAGGCGCTGCGGGCCAGTACGGTCGTCGTCGGTGCCGCGGATGCCATCCGAGTAATCATTGGCGTAGTTGACACCGATGATGAGCACCCACGCCACAATGAGTGCGAGAAAAGCACGGCCCCAGTGCGCGCCATTGAGCGCGGCTGCGGCGCCAGTACCAGCGATAACCGGGGCGAAAGCATTTGCCCATGTGTGCGGGCGAGCGCCTTGGAACCAGTCTTGGGCAGTTGCGGGATAGGCAGAAAGTGGCATGTCAGTTATTGTGCCACGCCACCGCGGGCATGTTGTGCACAAGGGACGCACACGGCGGGCATATAAAAGCCACGGGTATGCCAAAAGCGCGTCGTACGTACCCAAGAAAGGACGGCTGTGGGCCACACCCGTGGCAAAAGTTCAATGCGTTGAACTTTCTTAAAAGTTATCATGTGAATCGCTCGCAGGGCAAGGCCTTTACTACGATGAATGTCATGCACTTAAGCGATCTCCCTGAACGTACCCAGGACTACCTCAAAGCCCTGTGGGACCTCTCCGAGCACTCCGGCGGCGCACCCATCGCGCTCAAGGAGCTGGCGGGGCGATTGAACCAAAAGGTGCCCACGGCGTCGGAAGCCGTAAAGCGTCTCGTTGCCCAAGGGCTGGTGGAACACGAGCGCTACGCTGGCGTTTCGCTGACCCCAGAGGGGCAGGCACTGGCCATGGGAATGGTCCGCCGCCATCGTCTCCTCGAGACCTTCCTGGTCAAAGAGCTGGGGTACACCTGGGACGAGGTTCACGAGGACGCCGATCTCCTCGAGCATGCATGCTCCGATCGCTTCATCGATCGCCTCGATCAACACCTGGGCCATCCTCAGCGCGATCCCCACGGCGATCCCATCCCCGACGCGCAGGGCAGCATCGAGGACCTTGGCACGCTCACGCTTGACGACGTCCCCCTTCACACCCCTGTCACCATCGAGCGGGTATGTGACGGGGACACCGAGCTGTTGCGCTACCTCGACAGCCACGGCGTCGGCCTAGGCGTCGAGGTCGTAGTCGATTCCCGCGTTGCGGGCCTGCTTAACCTGCACGCAGGGGACAAGGAGTTCTCCCTTGCGGAAGTCGCGGCCGCCGACGTGACGGTGCGCGCTAACGAAGCCTAATTAGTACTTAAAGAGCCCTGCGACACCACGACGGTCCACCTTGCCGGGACCGGTCAGCGGCATCTCAGCAATGCGGATAATCTCGCGCGGAATCTGCCACCGAGGCAGGTCATCGAGCGCTTCGAGGATGTCGGTACGCGAGGCCCAGCCGGTGTAAGCTGCGGCGATCATCTGGCCAAGACGCGGATCAGGGATGCCCACCACGCATGCACTCTCGACGCCCGGTACCTGCAACAAGAGCTGTTCCAGCTGTTCTGGGTGCAACTTCAGGCCGCCCGAGTTGATGATGTTGTCCAGACGCCCAGTGACGGTGAGTTGATCGTGGGCGTCGAGCTCCCCGGCGTCGGAAGTGGCGAACCAGCCATCGACGAAGTCGCGTGATTCCGCATTGCGGTAGCCCTGCGCAATGGTCGGCCCGCCCAGGAAAATGCGGTTATCCTCCCCGATGCGCACCTCAGTGCCGGGCAGGGGAGTGCCGTTGTAGACGCACCCTCCCGCAGTCTCCGAGGAGCCATAGGTGGTTACCACGGTGATGTCGAGCTTGCGCGCAGATTCTAATAGCTGGGGATGCGGCGCTGCTCCACCCACCAGGATGGAGTTGAAACGGCGCAGCGCTTGGATGCCGTCCAGCGAATCGAGTGCCTTGTGCAGCTGCATCGGCGTGAGCGCGGTGTACATGCGGTCCTCAGTGTGGGCGAGTTCTTCTGCTGCGCGGGCGAACTCGGCGATGTTAAAGCCTTGGGACAGGTCGAGGCACAGTGGCTCCACACCCGCCACCAACGAACGCACGAGCACTTGGATGCCTGCTATGTGGTGGGCGGGCATGGCCAGTAGCCATTGGCCGGGCCCACCCAGGAAAGAATGGGTGGCATCCGCACTCGCCACCAGGTTAAGCGGGCTTAGCTGCGCACCTTTCGGTGTGCCCGTGGAACCCGAGGTGGCCACCACCAAAGCAATGTCCTCAGCAATCGATTCGCCCGCGCGCATGTGGTTGCGCAGCAATTCCGCCCGCGTGCGGTCCGCTGCGGGAAGGGGCAAGAGCGTGGTCTGCCCAGCGATGGCCCTCTCGAGCTCATCCAAAATAGCTGCGGGATTGCGGGGATCGACTGGGAGTGGGGCGAGGATATGAGTCACGAATAGTCAGGTTACCCGGGCATATCGCTCGTCCCGGGAGGCGGCGCGCCGGGCGTTTAAAGCAAGGCGCGTAGCCCCATGCTGAGCAAATAGAACACACCCGCCAGCACCGCGATGCAGCCGCCCGCCGACAAACTGAGGGCGGCCGCCAGCCAGAGCCCGCCGCATGCCAGCGCAATGCCCGCGATACCGGCACCGAGCATGAGCTGGGTCGGGCGCTTGATCCACGGCTGCAACGCCGCCGCCGGGGCTACCAGCAGCGCCAGGGACAAGATAGTGCCCACCGCGGGAATCACCACCACCATGGTCACGCTGATAAGCGTGAGAGTAAGCAAGTCATAGCGGCCGGGCTTTCCGCCTTGTGCGCGGAAGAACGTCTGGTCGAAGTAGAAGGAGACCAACGTCCGGCGAAATGCCACCAGCACGCCAAGGCTGACCACCACCAGGGCGCCGACAAACCAGACATCCTGCGCATTGACAGTGGTCAGCGAGCCCACGAGAAAGCTATCCACGTGGATAGGTAGCGGTTGGAACCAGCGCAGCAACAAGATGCCCAGGGAAAACCCCAGGGTGAGCGTCACGCCGGCGGCAGCAGTCGAAGAAATGCCCTCGACGGTACTCAACCACCGCATAAGCCAGGCCAAAGGCAGGCAGAACAGTGCCGCGCCCACCATCAAACCCGTAGAGAGATCCAAGCTCAGAAGGTTGGCCACCACTACACCGAGCACCGCGCCGGGGAAGATTCCGTGCGACAGGCTCTCGGCGAAAAAGACGCGCTTGCCCATGACCATCAAGGTTCCAACCAAGCCAGATAAACATCCCACAGCGATGGCCTCAAGGAGGGGCAGCCGCAGGATTTCTGGATCAAGATGAGAAAGTCCCATTAGCTAAATACCCCCTTCAAGCCCGCTAGCGGCACGGTGGCAACCAGCATCAAGCTGACGATTGCCTGCGGCGAAATCTGGTGCGTGGTTTGGGACAGCATGATGGCAAATCCCACGACCACTGCCAGCGTGGACAAACCCGCAGCCCAGAAGCACATGCTGCGCGGGGATCCTGCGATCAAGCGCGCCGAGAGGCCTGGAATGACAATAAAACCGATAACCAGCAACACACCCACTGCCGAGCTAGCCGCCACCACGATGAGGCCAACTGCGATATTCGCAATGAGCTCATAAGCCGCCACGTTGATGCCCATGGCGCGGGCCGCTGTGGTATCGAAAGCGACGAGAATCTGCATGCGCCAGGTTGTCAGGATGAGCAGTGCCGCAATCACGCAGAGCGTGACGGAGGTTGCCAGCCTGGACTGCGTGACGTCGAGAAGCCGGCCAAACATGAGGGCCTCCAGCTGCCCGGACTTGTCGCCATAGGCCAAACTGATGACCACGCCGATGCCGTACATGAAGGTCAGCACCACGGCCGTTCCGGCTTCCATATCCAGCTTCCGCGCTGACTGGCCCCGCCCAGAACCCAGAGAAGCCAGCACCAGCACCGTCACCGTGGCCACCGCGGCCGCACCCGGCACGATGCCCGGGATGCCGCCCACGATGAGCCCTACCACGATGCCCGGAAAAACCGAGTGCACGAGGGCTTCCACCGTAAATTCCATGCGGCGAAGATTAACGAGGACGCTAATGGCAGCTCCCGCAATCGATAGACACAGCAGGAAGAGAAAGGCATTGCGCAGGTACGGGGCGAAGAGAATCTGCTCTATCACAGTCGCGCGCCTTGCTCCATATAGGTTTCCACTGCTTCCTCGGTTCCCATGGTGTGGACCTTGCCGTCGAGCACAAACGCCGCCCAGTCGCAGGTGTGCTGCGCCAAGATGGGGTCGTGAGTGGAGACGAGCAGGGCGATTCCTGCTTCCTTGAGATCCGCAATGATCTGAATCAGGATTCGGCGACTTTCTTGATCAAGCCCGTTGAAGGGTTCGTCGAGAAGCACCAGCTCCGGGGCCGAAACCAACGCGCGCGCGATGAGTACGCGCTGGCGCTGCCCACCCGAGAGCTGGCCAAACCGCGTCTCGGCGAGGTGCTCCATCCCCACTTGTCGCAGGGCATTGAGTACGCGGTCGCGGTAGCTACGCATGCTCGTGCACCTGTGCCACCAGCTCACTGAGGGCAAAAGGCCCATTTCCACGACCTTGTAAGCCGTGACGGGAAAGCTCAGGTCGGAGTCTTGGTACTGCGGGACGTATCCGAGCGAGGCGTCGATGGTGGCCATGCCGCGCAAGGCAGCCAGGCCAGTGATTGCCTTGAGCAAGGTAGATTTGCCCGTGCCGTTGGAACCTAGGAGCGCCACGGCCTCGCCCGCGCGGATCTCAAGATCAACGTCGGTGAGGATATCCCGGGCGCCATAGCCGCAGGTGGCATTGTGCAGAGTGACTAATGGGGAAGACATAAAGAGCTACTTGCGCTTGGCGAAGTCGAATTCCTGCAGCGATTCTGGCAACGGTTGCTGCTTGGATTCCCAGGCGCTGACCAGGGTGTTGATGTTGTGGACGATGGATCCGATGTAGGTCTCGCCCTCACTGCCTGGCACACCTAGCGAGTCGCCGTACAAAGCGTCGTCGGATGTAACCGCCTTGACGCCTGCGGCGCGGGCGATGGCCTCGATGGACTTCGAGTTGTTGGAATTCTCCGCAAAGATGGCCTTGGCGCCGGACTCGCGGACCTGCTTTGCTTGCTCGTCGATGTGGCTTGAGGTGGCGTCCTGCTGGTGGTTGAAGTCAGACAGTGCGGAGCCGATGAATTTCACGCCATACTCGTTAGAGAAGTAGCCGAAGGCGTCGTGGGAAGAGAAGAGCACGCGGTCTTGCTCAGGAACTGCGGACATGGAATCGCTGGCCCACTTGTCGAGGTCCTCCAGCTGGTCGGTGTACTTCTTGCCGGCGGCGGTGAAGGCGTCCTTGGCCTGCGGGGAGGCCTGGGACAACGTGTTGACGATGTTGTCGACCTGAATCTTGGCCTGCTTCGGGGAGGTCCACACGTGCGGGTCGTACTTGAATTCTGGGGCCTCGCCGTCCTCCCCCGGGAAAGGCCACGGGCGCGGGCTCACGTGTTCGATGCCCTCGTCGATGGTGTACTTGCCGTTGCCATCGCTCATGCCTTCGCTCTTGACGCCCGAGGTCACGGCCATGACGCCGTGGAAGCCGGAGGAGTCCACGGCTTGGTCGAGGAAGTGCTCGAGGTCGACTCCGTTGACGAACATGTAGTCGGCCTGGGAGAGCGCCTGCATCTGCTGTGGGGTCATCTCGTGCTCGTGGGCGCTGGCGTTGGGGGCGAGCAAACAGGTGAGGTCGAGGGTCACTGGGCCCTCGCCGGAGGTGGTCTCTGCACCTTGGGAGTCGACCTTGTGGAGCTTGACGCCGCCGGCGGCTATCTGGGTGAGGTAGTCGCAGATCTGGGTAGTCGTGGCCACGGCCTTGACGGTGTCGCCGTCCTTCGGTTTTGCGGCGTCGGTGGATTCTTTCGAGGCGCTGCAAGCGGCGAGGCTGGCGCCGAGTGCTAGGGCGCAGGTGCCTGCGAGAATGCGCTGTAGGGGCCGGCGTGGGGTGCTGTGATTTGAGCTCATCATGAACTTCCTTTGCATTGGGAGAAGTGAACTCAACAAACACTAGCACCACTGAACTGGATTGTTCAATACTATGAACTTAGGTAGCCCTATCTCCTCTTTGAGTCGCTGAAATTAAAAAATTCCTCTCACTTCAATGGGTGAAGCGAGAGGTTGGGAGGTGGTGGCCTTACTTGCTACTTTTGCCTTCTTGCTGAAGAAGAGTTGGTCAAGGGAGTGCATTCCGGGGCCGGCGGCGACGAGCATGAGGCCCGCTGCGGCGATGACGCCGACGAGCTCAATGATGGCTGCAGCTGGCGCTGCGATGGAAGCGGCTGGGACGCCCATGCCCTCGAAGAGCTGAGTGGTGCCGTCGATGGCCCATTCGGAGAACTTCTGCCAACCGTGGGCGATAAGGATGACGCCCAGGATGACGCGGGCTGCGAGCATGGCGAATGAGTTAGCAAGTTTCATGCTGGACACTTTACGCATGAAGTGTTTACGCGTCCACAATTGCCGGTGATGCCTCACTTAAGGGTTTAAGTGTTTTGTGTCACGTTTGCCCTAGATGTACGGGTTTCGCAGCTCATCTTCCTGGTCGAAAGGCCGCTCCCCGCGGTCCTGCGCATCCTGGATGTGCTTGAGCATCCACACTCGCGAGCCGATGACGCCCGCCAGTGCAAGTGTGGCCAAGCCGATGGTGAAAATCCACATCGTGCCAACTCCTGACTAGTAGTAGTACGGGAACTGCTCCCAGTTCGGGTCGCGCTTTTCCAGGAACGCCTCCTTGCCCTCGACGGCCTCGTCGGTCATGTAAGCCAAGCGCGTTGCCTCGCCGGCGAAGACCTGCTGGCCCATGAGTCCGTCGTCGGTGAGGTTGAACGCGAACTTCAGCATGCGCTGCGCGGTCGGGGACTTGCCGTTGATTTCGCGACCCATCTGGATGGCGGCATCCTCAAGGTCGACGTGATCCACAACCTCGTTGACGGCGCCCATCTCGTACATGCGCTGGGCGTCGTAAGTGCGGCCCAGGAAGAAGATTTCGCGGGCGTACTTCTGGCCCACCATCTTGGCCAGGTAGGCCGAGCCATAGCCAGCATCAAAGGAGCCCACGTCGGCATCGGTCTGCTTGAAGCGCGCCTCCTGGCGGGACGCAATGGTCATGTCGCAGACCACGTGCAACGAATGCCCACCGCCAGCCGCCCAGCCGTTGACCACGGCTATGACCACCTTGGGCATGGTGCGGATGAGGCGCTGGACCTCGAGGATGTGCAGGCGTCCGCCCTCGACCTTCTCGCGTGCCTCGTCCACGGTGGAGGCATCTGCCTCGGCATCGTTGTGCTCGTGCGAGGTGGCGTAGCGGTAACCGGAGCGGCCGCGAATTCGCTGGTCGCCGCCAGAGCAAAATGCCCAGCCTCCGTCCTTCTCACTGGGGCCGTTGCCGGTGAGCAACACCGTGCCGACATCAGGAGTGCGACGTGCATGGTCGAGCGCGCGGTAGAGCTCATCCACCGTGTGCGGGCGGAACGCGTTGCGCACCTCCGGGCGGTCAAACGCGATGCGGACGATGCCGTCTTCGCGCTTGTCTCCGATGAGCCGGTGGTAGGTGATATCGGTGAGATCCGAGAAGCCTTCCACTGGGGCCCACAGTTCGGCCTTGAAAGGGTTGTCGGTGCTGTATTTAGAGGTTGCCTTTGCCTGGGAAGTCATAGGTACACAATAACCGCCGCAGCGATTAGCCACGGCGGTTGGTAGAGAGCGGGTTAGCTTTTAGCCGATGAACAAGAAGGAAAAAACCACGTTGAGCACAGCTGCGGCGATCATCGGAACGCAGGTGCGTTTGACCAGGCGGATGGGGTTGACGTTGATTGCACCCGAAACGATCAGAACTGCGGCGTTGACCGGCGAGACCTGACGTATGAGGTTCGAGGTGCCCCAAATGGCAGTAAGCATTTGTGGTGCATTAATCGAGGTGTGGGCGGCCAGGCCAGGAACAACCTCAGAGAAGGCAAAGTAAGGGGCTGTGCCGGAACCTGTCAACGCTGCCATCAGTGCCGTAGCGCCGACGAAGATGAGAACAATAATTACGGCGGCGCCAGTAGAGCCCTCGGCAGCATTGACGAGCATGTCGATGACGCCCATCTGGGTGATGCCTTCGACCAAGACCGCTGCCGCAACCAGCAGGGCAACCACGCCAGCGGCGCCTTCGCCCATGCCCTTGAAAAAGTGCGCGGTGGAATCCATCGACTCTGTGATGGAGCGGATGCGGATTGCCTCAATCAACATGGCGATAAACAGCGAGACCACGGTCACCGGCAGGATATCTGCTTCAAATGGGATGACGCCGGTGCGGTTCAAGATTGCCGAAACAATAATCAGCAACAGTGGCATAAGAGGAAGGACGGCGTAGAAACCGGGCAGTCCCTTTGCTCGCTCAAGTGCTTCACGGGTGGCGCGGTCGGATTCGGACAGAGTATCGGAGCCTGCGGTGGCGTCGTCAGCGTGGGCTTTGCGTGCATCTACTTTGTCGCAATGCTTCTGCCACCACATATGGACAAATGCGGTAATGAGAAGCGCCGGGACGGTAGCGCGGGCAACCGAGCCGTACACAAACTCGGTCACGCTCATGTTTGTCAGATCCGCGCCTTGAATCAGACCTGCCTCAAGGGGCGTCGGGATGATGGTAGACGAGGTCACTACCAGCGCGGCCACCGTTAAAGGCGTGAGACCAGCGGCGATAAGGGCGGGTAGGAGAGTGGCGACGAGCAGCAACGACAACGCAGCGGCGGAGGGAATCACCAGTGAGAGTAGCGAACCGATAAGAAAACCTACCGGGACGAGCCAGTAGCTACCGCGGAAGCGTTTCAAGGGCGAAGACAATACGACAACGGTCTTGGCATCGGCGCCGATGTGCCGCATATAAGACACGAAGCCGAACAAAACCATGATGGCCATGCCGATGCCGCTAAAGCGGGATTTGAACAGGGCATCTACGACCAAAAGTTGGTCATAAAAAGCATTGCCTGTGGCTTCGATTTCTACGGTGCGCATATCCGCGCGGTTAGTGAGAGCGGCAATCATGAGGAGGAGGACGCCGACACCGAAGATGGCTGCGGCGGCATGAACCTTTTTGTAAATCAGCCACATCACTGCGACGATGGCCGCCAAGGCAATAATGAGGTAAAGCATGCGGGTTTTGACCTGCCTTTTTGCTGGAGAAAAGATATGTAGAAATATGCCCTTTATGCAGGGCTTAAAGGCTAACCGCGGTTGTTATAACCTCTGTTCTTACTCTAACAGCTGTTGTGACGGGCAGCGAACTAAGCAGCAGCTAAAACTTGGTCAGGTACGCTACATTCCATGTCCCAGGTTGAAGTTGATGATGTCCTCTCCCGCTCCCACGTTGTTGCCCTGCCTTTGGCGGTGAAGTTCCGCGGCATTACCACCCGCGAAGCCTTACTCATCGAGGGCCCCGCCGGCTGGGGCGAGTTCTCGCCTTTCCTAGAGTACGGAGCTGCGGAGTCGGCACACTGGCTCGCCGCAGGCCTGGAGGCTGCCTACGAAGGCTTCCCCGAACCTGTTCGCGACCTCGTCGAGGTCAACGGCACCATCCCTGCCGTACCCGCCGCGCAGGTTCCCGAGGTAATGGAGCGCTACCCGGGCTGCCGCACTTTCAAGATCAAAGTGGCAGAGCCGGGACAGAGCCTTGCAGACGACGTCGCCCGTGTGCAGGCAGTGCGTGAGTACATCACCGCGCAGGGCCGCATTCCGGTGCTGCGCGTCGACGCCAACGGCGGCTGGAGCGTGGAACAAGCCATTGAGGCGGCCAAGGCCCTAATGCCCCTGGACTACATGGAGCAGCCGTGCGCCACCGCCGAAGAACTCGCGGAGGTTCGCCGCCAATTAATGCGCAACGGCCTCTTCGTGCGCGTCGCCGCCGACGAGTCCATCCGGAAGGTCGAGGATCCCTTCCGAGTCGCGGACCTGCAGGCTGCCGACGTCGCGGTGGTCAAACCCGCGCCTTTGGGCGGAGTGCGCAGGGTGCTGGATGTCGCTAAGCAACTGCGTGCGCGCCACATGGACATCACCGTAGCCTCGGCCCTGGATACATCCGTGGGTATCGGCATGGGGCTGGCGGCTGTCGCAGCGCTGCCGAAGATTCTTGACGACGAAGACATTGACGTCACTCCCGCCGCCGCGGGCCTGGCCACCGGCTCGCTCTTTATAGAGGACGTCACCGAGCCGCGCCCGCTTATCGATGGCCATTTGGAAGCCACTCCGGCGATCCCAGATCCCGCGCGCCTGGCTGACCTCGCAGCCGCGCCCGAGCGCCGCGACTGGTGGTTTGAGCGCGTCCGCGAGTGCTGGCAGTACCTTTAGATTTCGCGCTAGCGGAGGGGCACCTTCTCGCTAACGGGGCACCTTCTCGCTAGCAGCGCACAATTTGCCAAATAGGAGCTGGATTCTTCGAAGATTCCTGGCCATATTTGGCAAAATGCGCACTTTTCACCCCGCAGAGACGCCGTGGGTACGGTGGAACTCATGACTGGATTTATCAGTGTCCGCGATGCCCACCTCCACAACTTAAGGAATGTCGATGTCGACATCCCGCGCGGAAAGGTCGTGGCTGTCACGGGCGTTTCGGGCTCGGGCAAGTCCTCCCTCGCCTTCGGTACGATCCACGGCGAGGGCCAGCGCCGCTACCTCGAATCCGTGGCACCCTTTGCACGCCGCCTCATCGGTTCCGCCGTGGATCCGCAGGTCAGCCAGATTGAGGGCCTGCCGCCCACTGTTGCCCTAGAGCAGTCCACCTCCGGCGGCGGCGCCCGTTCCACGGTGGGCACCATCTCCGCTATCTCAAATTCGGTGCGCCTTCTTTATTCGCGCGCCGGGGACAACCCCGAGGGCCTTTATTCGGATTCCTTTTCGCCGAACACGCCCGAGGGAATGTGCCCCAATTGCCAGGGAACCGGCATCGTGCACGTAGCCACGGAGCAGTCGATGGTCCCCGATCCCAGCCTCAGCATCGAGGACGGCGCCATCGCCGCCTGGCCGGGAGCCTGGGCGGGCAAGAACTTCCACGACATCCTTTTGAATCTGGGCTATGACCTCGACTCGCCCTGGCAGGAGTTGCCGAAGGAGGATCGAGACTGGATTCTCTTTACCGAGGAGCGCCCCGTGGTCACCGTCAAGCCGCTCCGCGGCGCCGACCAGATTCAGCGCAACTACGAGGGCACGTGGCGCTCCGTCGCGAGCTACCTGAATAAGACGCTTGCCGAAACCCAGTCCGATACCCTCCGCAAACGCACCCTCCAATTCATGGAGTCACACACCTGCGAGGTCTGCGACGGCCGCCGCCTCAACCCCCACGCGCTGAAGGTGACCTACGCCGGGCTGCCTATCGACGCCCTCAACGAGCTGCCCCTCGACGAACTCCTCGCACTGCTCGACAAACAGCAGCCCGAGGAAAACAGCGCCGAGCATCTGCTGCTCAAACAGATTCTTCCCGCATTACGTTCCGCACTGGAGCTGGGCCTGGCGCACCTGAGCCTTGGCCGACCCACGGAGACCCTGTCTGCCGGCGAATTACAAAGAATCCGGCTCGCGGCGCAACTGCGCTCCGGCCTGTTTGGTGTTGCGTACGTGCTTGACGAGCCGTCGGCAGGCTTGCACCCCGAGGAACGCGCGGCCGTCATGGATATCTGCCGCAGGTTCGTCGCAGGCGGCAACTCCGTGCTGTTGGTGGAGCATGACATGGACTTGGTGGACCAGGCAGACTGGCTTGTCGACGTCGGCCCCCTCGCCGGCGAGGGCGGCGGCAAGGTCATCTATTCGGGCCCAGTAGTCGACTACCTCGCCGATACTCCCACCGCCCACGCGCTGGCTCAGCGGCAGCTCACGCCCCGCAGCACTCGACGCACCCCGAGCGCCGAGCTCACCCTGCGCGGGGTGCAGGCCCGCAACCTGCGAGGTCTTGACGTGAGTTTCGGCCTCGGGACCTTCAGTGCCGTCACGGGCGTTTCGGGCTCGGGTAAGTCCACCTTGGTCTCCACCGTGTTGGCCGGCCTGCTTCGGGAATCTGTCACGGCCGTTACCGACGAGGCAACGGAGGAGGAGTCACTAGACAAGCCGTGGAGTGTGTCAGAAGTGGAGAACCTCGATAAGGTCACGCGCCTAGTGCAGATCACGCAGAAGCCCATCGGGCGTACTCCACGCTCCACCTTGGCCACCTACACCGGCCTGTTCGACCACGTGCGCAAGCTTTTTGCCAACACGCAAAAAGCCAAACAACGGAAGTGGACGGTCTCGCGCTTTTCCTACAACGTCAAACAGGGGCAATGCCCAACCTGCGGCGGCGCGGGCCAAATCGAGGTGGAGCTCGTCTTTCTCCCGGGCTCTTATACGCTGTGCCCCGATTGCCAGGGCAAGCGCTATAACCCGGAGACCCTCGAGGTGTCATGGGAAGGCCGTACCATCGCTGAGGTCCTCGAGCTGACTGTGGACGAGGCTGCCGAGCTTTTCGCAGAGGTAGAAACCTCCTCCGCGGTCACGGCCATCCGCCGCGCGCTGGATACGCTTCAAGCGGTGGGTCTTGGCTACCTGCGCCTCGGCCAGGGCGCGCCGGAGCTTTCCGGCGGGGAGGCCCAGCGCATTAAGCTCGCAACGGAGCTGCAGCGCTCGCGCAACTCCCACCGCGGCCACACGGTTTACCTCCTCGACGAACCCACCACTGGCCTGCATCCGGCGGACGTGTCGTTGCTTAACGCAGAGTTGCACAAGCTTGTCGACGCCGGACAGACCGTCATCGTGGTCGAGCACGATCTCTCGGTCATCGCGCAGGCAGACACCGTCATCGAGTTAGGTCCCGGGGCAGGCGCCGTGGGCGGAGAAATCGTGGCGATGGGCGCGCCGGGTGATGTGGCTAAGCAGGCTACGCCTACCGGTCGGGCCTTGGCGCGAAAGAGTTAACGAGACTTTCCGGGTATCTCCCTGCGAACTCACAGGGAAATAGGGTAGTTCTAGGGACATGGCAAATAACTTTGGCAACAATTCCGGCAACTACTCTGACGATGAGACTCGCCAGATTGGCCGCGTGACGGGCTACGGCTCAGGCTTTGACAACAACGACGCCACTCGCCAGTTCGGTGCGCCGGATGACCGCCCGCGCCAGGTGTTCCCGGGTGCCTCGCAGCCAGCTGCGAGCAGCTATGGCCAGCCCAGCGGCTATAACTCGGGCTACAACCCAGGCCCGGAGCACAACTATGACCCGGTTCCGTCGAGCTACGAGGTGGAGCCGGAGCGCTCCCACAAGAGTGGCGGCAGCGGCCTGACTGGGGTCTTTGCCGCGATTGCAGCAATCGCGGTCATCGCAACTGGCGCGCTGTTTTTCATGTGGCGCAACGCCACCTCGGATGCAGAATCGCAGCCTGAGGCCGTGACCACCACGGCCACTGTTACTGAGGAAAAGCCCACCACTGTGACTGAGACCGTCACCGAGGAAGCGCCGTCGAACCCAATCGAAGAGCTGCCGACCCAGCTGCCGCCGGATATCCAAGACCAGCTCGAACAGGGCGGCCAGGGTCTTGAAGGTCTTCTGGATGAGCTTTTGAATGGAGCCACCGGTAACAACGGCAACGGCAATAGCCGGGGTGCCTAAGGCCTAAACGCCACTAGTACTATGGGGCAGCATGACTGACTCCATGAAGCTGGCCGAGGCGGTGGCCGCTCAACTCGCGCGCCACCTTACTGACGTCATTATCTGTCCTGGTTCCCGCAACGCACCGCTCTCGCTGGCCTTGCTTGCTCGCCAGGACATTCGCGTTCATACACGCCTCGACGAGCGCTCCGCCGCTTTTACCGCGCTGGGCATGGCCCGCGTGCAGCGCCGCCACGTGGGCGTGGTGATGACCTCCGGCACCGCCGTTGCCAATGCACTGCCCGCGATGGTCGAGGCCGCGCATTCTCACACACCGTTGGCCGTAATTAGCGCGGACCGCCCTGCGCGCCTCGTGGGCACCGGCGCCTCCCAGACTATTCAGCAGCAGGGTATTTTCGGCGTCTACGCCGAGACCACCCAGGTCACCGAGGTCGAGGACATCCCGTCGGTGGCTGAGCGTTTCACCAAAGACCACCAGGTTCACATCAACGTGGCGTTTGACATGCCGCTTCTCGACGCCGAACTGCCCGCCACCCCCACCGACTTCACGCAACACAAAGCCCCGCTTCCGCGCCCGCTAAACCACGGCGAGGTAGCCGTGGACTTGAGCAAGAACACCCTCGTCATCGCCGGCGACGAAGCCTGGGAGGTCGAAGGCCTCGAGGACGTTCCCACCATCGCTGAGCCGACCGCGCCCGCACCGTATCACCCGGTGCACCCGGCAGCGGCGCACATCTTCCGCCGCGCCCAGGTCTCCGCCAACGACTACGTGGTCAACACCAAGGTCGTGCAGGTCATCGTGGTCGGACACCCCACGCTGCACCGCAGCGTGCTGGCCCTTATCAACGATCCAGACATCGACCTCATCGTGCTCTCCCGCACCGCCGACTTCACCAACCCACGCGGTGATGCCGCAACCTTGGGAACCACAGTCAAGGTTAGCGGTGAGCCTTCCCGCGAGTGGCTGAAGATCTGCCAGGGTGCAGCGCAGATGGCTTCCGACGCCGTCCGCGAGACCCTCGAAAATCCCGAGCTGGGCTTTACTGGACTGCACGTCGCGGCAGCGGTGGGAGACACGTTGTCTGTCGAGGACACCCTGGTCTTGGGCGCTTCCAATCCGGTGCGCGACGCCTCCCTGGTAGGCCTGCCCTTCGACGGCGTGGACACCTACTCGCCCCGCGGCGCCGCCGGCATCGACGGCACGGTCGCACAGGCAATGGGCGTGGCACTGGCCACCCAGTCCCGCGACGCAGACGCTTGGCGTGCCCCGCGCGTCGTCGCCTTGCTTGGCGACGTCACCTTCCTCCACGACGCCACCTCCCTCCTCATCCCGCAGGACGAGGCCCGCCCGGAGAACCTCACCATCGTCGTGGCAAACGACGACGGCTGCGGCATCTTCGAGCTGCTCGAGCAGGGTGCGGAGCCCTATCGCGCCTCCTTCGAGAAGGCTTTTGGAACGCCGCATGGGGTGGGCGTCGCCAAGCTGGCGGAAGCCTTTGGCGCAGACTACCGCGAGGCTAATACCGCGCAGGAGCTGCTGGATACCCTGGCTGAGCTGAAGGAGACCTCCGCGGGCGTGACCTTGGTGGAGGCGCACACCACCCGTGAGACGCGCCGCCAGCTGCAGGCTGAGATCACCGCGAAGGTCGGCAAGTAGGTGGGCGCTACACCCGCAAGGCCGCCGATGACCCCCAAGGCGGCGGTGGTCCCGCGATATACGCCAGCCGTGTATCGCCGCCGGCTGCACCAGCTCATCATCGCTTTGTATGTGGCCTCGCTGGTGGGTATGCTTGGAATGATCGTGGGCGCGTTTCTCAACGACCGCTCCATTGAATCAAACCCGGGGCGCGCGCTGGCCACGGTTACTGACGTCGGAATCACGCGTACCTCCGTGGACTTCCAAGACAACAAGGGCATCTATCATTCGCCTCAATCGGGGCTGCTGTATCCCACCGGACTGGGCGAGGGCCAGCAGGTGTGGGTGCTGTACTCCCGCGCGAACCCCGACCTAGTGAAGGTGGAGGGGCGCGAGTGGACGCTTTCACTGATTCCCGCGCTGTCCTCGATGTTTGTGGCTAGCCTCATCGCCGCCGGTGCATGGTGGACGGTGGGCGTGAGCACCCGTGCAGCTGAGCGCCGGATGCAAGTAAACGAAAATGTTAACCAAGATTTTCCGCACGCTTCACCAGAATCTACAGTGGAATAGGGGATGATGGAACGCATGCGTGTTGCGATCGTGGCTGAGTCTTTTCTTCCAAACGTCAATGGAGTGACAAATTCTGTCTTGCGAGTGTTGGAGCACTTAGCGGACACCGGCCATGAGGCTCTGGTCATTGCTCCAGGTGCCCGTGAAGGCCAGGAAGAAATCGCAGACTACCTTGGGTTCCCCATCGTCCGCGTGCCAACCGTGCGCATTCCTCTCATCGACTCGCTCCCGGTCGGCGTGCCCACCACGGCGGTGGATGAGGCCCTGCGCGAGTTCAAGCCGGACATCATCCACCTGGCCAGCCCCTTTGTGCTGGGTGCGGCAGGAGCTTTCTCGGCGCGGCAGCTGCGCATTCCTTCTGTGGCCCTCTACCAAACCGACGTTGCCGGTTTCGCCACCAAGTACCACGCCTCCGCGTTGGCCTATGCCACATGGGAGTGGCTGCGCACCATTCATAACGCGTGCCAGATGACCTTGGCCCCGTCTTCCCTGACCATCAAGGACTTGGAAGAGCACCACATCAAGAACGTGCGCCACTGGGGTCGCGGCGTGGACTCCGAGCGTTTCCACCCGTCGAAGCGCTCCGCAGCGCTGCGCCAGAAGTGGGGCGTGGGGGACAAGTTGGTCGTGGGCTTCGTTGGTCGTCTGGCTGCGGAGAAGGGCGTGCACCGCTTGGCTTCGCTCAACGACAGAAAAGATATCCAGCTGGTCATCGTCGGCGATGGTCCCGAGCGCCCGCTACTCGAGGTGCAGCTGCCCAGCGCAGTTTTTACCGGTGCGCTGGGTGGCGAGGAACTCGCCGCGGCCTATGCTTCCCTCGACGTCTTTGTACACGCGGGTGAGTTCGAGACCTTCTGCCAGGCCATTCAGGAGGCGCAGGCTTCCGGCGTTCCGACCATCGGCCCGCGCGCGGGCGGCCCAGTCGATCTCATTGAAGAGGGCTACAACGGGCTGCTTCTCGACGTCGCGACCTTTGTCGAGGATCTACCCAACGCCGTCGATGCGCTGCTGAATCCAGAAATTCACGAGGAGCTGCGCGAAAACGCCCGGCAGTCCATCTCAAATAAAACGTGGAAGGCACTGTGCGAGCAGCTTGTTGGCTACTACGAGGAAGTCTTGGAAGAC
The DNA here is from genome assembly GCF_008042215.1 of Corynebacterium sp. LK14. Lineage (NCBI taxonomy): Bacteria > Bacillati > Actinomycetota > Actinomycetes > Mycobacteriales > Corynebacteriaceae > Corynebacterium > Corynebacterium sp. LK14. Next base: position 7,621 of record NZ_NOVQ01000017.1, on the reverse strand, counting down.
ACCCGCCGCGTGCCGCTGACCATCCTGGGCCAGCGCCCCGAGCTGCCGCGGTGGGCGGCGCGTGCCCTCGGTGCGCGAGTAGCCTAAACTAGCTATTTATGTCAAAGGCAGATCTCGATAAGAAGCCGTTCGACGTTGCGCAGATGTTCGACGCCGTCGGTGCCAAGTACGACATCACCAACACGGTGTTGTCCTTCGGCCAGGATAGGATTTGGCGCAAACGCACCCGTGAGCGCTTGGACCTTAAGCCAGGGGAGAAGGTCCTCGATCTAGCGGCAGGCACTGCGGTGTCCACCGAAGAGCTGTCCAAGTCCGGCGCATGGTGCGTGGCCTGCGACTTCTCTCGTGGAATGCTGGCGGCTGGTGCTGCGCGTGACGTGCCCAAGGTGGCGGGCGACGGCATGAAACTGCCTTTCGCGGACAATACCTTTGACGCGGTGACTATCTCCTATGGTCTGCGCAATATTCACGACTTTGAGCTCGGCCTGCGTGAGATGGCCCGCGTGACCAAGCCGGGCGGCCGTCTGGCAGTGGCGGAATTCTCCAAGCCGATCATCCCGGTCTTTGGCACCGTCTACAAGGAATACCTGACCCGCTTGCTGCCGCCGATTGCCAAGCTGGTTTCCTCCAACCCAGAGGCGTACGTCTACCTCGCTGAGTCGATCCGCGCTTGGCCGGACCAGGAAGAGTTGGCCGCCGCCATCAACCGCAATGGGTGGGAAGGCGCCGGCTGGAAGAATATGACCCTCGGAATCGTGGCCCTGCACTCGGCCACGAAGCCGCTGCACTAGGCCCCAGCAACGCTGGCTCCGGCCCCGCCGAGCTCTCTGCCGAGCACTCACTGAGCCCTCTGCTGAGCTTTCGCCAGGCTCCCCCGCAAAAGGTCCCTTTGGGGTGGTCCCTTTGGCGGTTTTAGGCGCTAAAAATGCCGCCAAATGGTTTCTTTACCCCCTAAACGGACCCGATCAAAGGGACCATCTGGAAAGGAGCGCGGGCCTAGAGCGAGTTCCACAGCGGCGTATCGCGCCGCGCTGCCGCTACGCCGCGGCCAACCAGGCGCCACGCGCGCGCGATGACGTCGCGGTCCTCGTCCGTGACTAGGTTGCCCATCAGTCGCGCCGCGGCAGGCATGAGCATTCGGCCCACCGGACCGCGCAGCGCCACCGGCCCCGCGAAGGGCAGGAACTGTGGATAGGTCAAAAGCCGCGCCGCGGTGCGCGCCAGGACGAAGGCCTCGCCGTAGTGGGCTCGCAAAAGATCCGGCCACGCCAGCGTGAAATCCTTGGTACCCAGCAAGGAGACGGCTAGCTGGGCTGTCTCCAAGCCATAATCGATGCCCTCGCCGTTGAGGGGATTGACGCAGGCGGCGGCGTCGCCAATGAGCATCCAGTTGGCGCCGGCCACGTTGGACACCGCGCCACCCATCGGAAGCAGGGCAGAGGCCACCTTCTCGATGTCGCCCAAGCCCCAGTCGGCGCGCTGGCTCTCGGCGTAGTGGGTAAGAAGCTTCTTCGTATTGATGCGGGCCGGGCGCTGCGCGGTAGACAAAGCTCCCAAACCAATGTTGACCTGACCCAATTCTTCGCCAAGCGGGAATATCCAGCCATAGCCCGGCTGCACATTTCCGTCCTGATCCTTGAGTTCTACGTGGGAGTGCATCCACGGCTCGCCCGCAGAGGTGGACGTGGCGTAGCTGCGCGCCGCGATTCCGTAGACCTCATCCTGATGCCACTTGCGGCCCAACAACTTGCCAAACGTCGAGCGCACGCCGTCTGCCACGATGACCCACTTTGCGCGCACGGTCTGCTCACCCACGCGGAAACTCGTCACGCGATTTCCTGCGAGCTCAGGGGCAGTCGCGGGGGTGCCCGTCCATACCGTGGCCCCGGCCGTGCGAGCGGCTTCGAAAAGCAGGTTGTCGAACTCGTGGCGCGGCAGTGCCATTCCCACAGCGGTGGGGTAGCTGGACGGCCAAGGGGCAGTGACGGACCCGCCATAGCCATGGAGCTTCAAACCCTTATTGCGATAAGACGAATTGATGTCCAAGCCCAATAGATCCAGCTGATGCATAGCGCGCGGGGTCAGGCCGTCGCCGCAGGTTTTGTCGCGGGGGAAGGGGGAGGCGTCGATAAGCAAGGCGTCGTAGCCTGCGTTGGTCGCGTGGATCGCGGCCGCGGAACCTGCTGGCCCTGCGCCAATGATCGCCACATCTACGAGTTTTGTGTTATCGATATGCTCCGACATACGCACTATCATTGCACGGGTTATCCACCTTGAGTGTGTTTAGGGCCGTGGTATGGACTACGGTAAGTAATCGATTATCACTCGCATTTTTGAGTTAAAGGAACGCTGTTAATGTCTCACGGCCAAACTCATGCCACGCATGTGGACTTGGGTGACCCGCAGCTAAGCGAGCGCATTAGTGCTGGAATAGCTGCCGTCGAGGAACTGCTGCACCACGAGATCGATCGTGGGCAGGACTTCGTCAAAGAGAAGGTCAGCCACCTTTCGAGCGCCGGCGGAAAGCGCTTCCGCCCCATGATGGCGCTGCTCGCCTCGGAATTTGGCGCGCGTCCGGGCTCCCCCGAGGTGGTTAAGGCCGCCACGGTGGTGGAGATGGTGCACGTTGCAACCCTCTATCACGACGACGTCATGGATGAAGCCGAGCGTCGCCGCGGCGTGGAATCCGCAAACTTCCGCTGGACTAACTCGGTGGCCATCTTGGCTGGCGACGTCCTGCTCGCCCACGCTTCACGCTTGATGTCCCAGCTGGACACACATACCGTCGAGCATTTCTCTGAAACCTTCGAGGAACTCGTGACCGGTCAGATGCGTGAAACCATCGGTGCGGGTGAGGCCAACGCCGTGGATCACTACATGGCGGTTATCCGTGAGAAGACTGCGGTTCTCATTGCTTCCGCGGGTTATCTGGGTGCCTATCATGCAGGTGCTACGCCGGAGCAGGCTGCGGCTTTGCGCCAGATTGGCGGCGCCATCGGCATGATCTTCCAGATTGTCGACGATATCATCGACATCTTCTCTGATTCCAAGGAATCGGGAAAGACTCCGGGGACTGACCTGCGCGAGGGCGTCTTTACCCTCCCAGTCCTCTACGCGCTGGAGGAAGAGGGCGCCGTGGGTGACGAGCTGCGCGGCCTGCTTACGGGCCCGCTTGGCGACGACGCTTCCGTCACACGTGCCATTGAACTGCTGCGTCAGTCTGGTGGCCGTGAGAAGGCTATGAACGACGTCCACGGTTACCTGCGAGTGGTCGAGGAACAGCTCTCCGTCTTGCCGGAATGCGCAGCTAGCGAAGCTTTGCGTCAGCTGGCTGACTACACCGTGCGCCGCGTCGGCTAGCTGCCTTCGTATTAACGCTACGAAAGCCCCCGTGTCCTGCCGATTTGCACGACAACGGGGGCTTCGTAGTAAAGTACCTAATCGCACCTCAAGTGCACGCCAGGTTGCCCGAGCGGCCAAAGGGAGCGGACTGTAAATCCGCCGGCATTGCCTTCAGAAGTTCGAATCTTCTACCTGGCACAGATAAACCCCGTGGTTTCGACCACGGGGTTTCGTGGTTTTGCTAGCGCTGGGCAGATTCCAGGGAGCAGAATCCAGGGACCGCGCCTTCTTCCGTCGCGGCGTCGTCAAGCGTAGTGCTCGTTCAAGGCCTATGGAAAGCGCGAAAAGTGTGCAATCTAAAGCTTTAAAAAGCCCCATTTTTTGTGGATTAAGCTGGCGATTTGTGTAACTAGAGTAAATCGGGTTAATCTTTTCAAGGCTTCAACGAGAGCGCAGCGAAGAAAACTTCGTTACTCAAAGAGGCTGTGCCCCCTTAGCTCAGTCGGCAGAGCGTTTCCATGGTAAGGAAAAGGTCGACAGTTCGATTCTGTCAGGGGGCTCCAATCATTTCTGCACCTTGGTGCACATGATTATGGCGGTGTAGCTCAGTGGTAGAGCAAGCGACTCATAATCGCTGTGTCGCGAGTTCAATTCTCGCCATCGCTACCGGGAAAGAAAGGCGCCCGTGATTGTGCGGGTGCTTTTTTACTACCGACTCCGGCCCAAGGGCTGGCGGTTTCTTAAGTAAATCGCCGTTCTGGTAGGGTTGTGCATGCTGTCTTTGGTAGACAAATGCATAGGGGCGTGGCGCAATTGGTAGCGCAACGGTCTCCAAAACCGTAGGTTGCAGGTTCGAGTCCTGTCGCCCCTGCCAAAACTTTTCCAAGGAGGAACCAGCTGTGAGCGATGAACAGCAGCCGATTAAGTCTGGCGCTGCACGCCCCACCGGTAAGCGTCAGCTCTCCGGTGTAGCTACCACCTCTTCCCAGTCGTATGCCGATAAGCGAGTTGTACGCGTAGAGGGCAAAAAAGATGACGCCACCGTTGGCGGCGGCGTGGCCGCTTTCCCGAGTGAAGTCGCATCCGAAATGAAGAAGGTTGTCTGGCCAACCACAAAGGAAATGGTGCAGTACACCCTCATTACCTTCGCCTTCCTCATCATCCTGACTGCCCTTGTGTGGGGCGTCGACACGCTGGCAGGCCTCGGAGTTGAGAAGATCCTCACTCCTTAGTAACCTGCTTAGCAGAAGCTTTTATCCCGCTGATTTCACTCGCAAGGGCGAGGGAAACGGCGGGATACTTTTTGCCCTCGTGTGCTTGCGGGGTGCTGGCGGTCACGCCGGCATTCCACAGGTAGGCTGGGGCGCAGAAAATTGAGAGCGCTTGCTTGCTTCAAGCTCGCGCGCGACAAGATGGAGTAGAGACCATGAGCGACGAGAACAACGTCGAAACCCCAGAGACCTCCCTCGAAGCTGCTCTTATCGGCAGCGTCCAGGAGCAGGCAGCAGAAGCAGTGGCTGAGTCTGAGACTGCTACCGAAGAGACATACGCAGAGGCCGAGGATCAGTCCGCTCCGGCGGAGGAAGCTGCATCTGCTGAGGCCACCGAGGCCGTTTCTGCCGAGGACGATGACTACCGCCGTCGCCTACGCCAGTTCACCCGCGAGCTGAAGAAGCAGCCGGGCCAGTGGTACATCATCCAGTGCTACTCCGGCTACGAGAACAAGGTGAAGACCAACCTCGACATGCGTGCGCAGACGCTCGAGGTTGAGGACTCCATCTTCGAGGTTGTTGTTCCGGTCGAGCAGATCCTAGAAAACAAGGACGGCAAAAAGAAGATCGTCAAGCGCAAGCTGCTGCCGGGCTACGTCCTGGTCCGCATGGAGCTTAACGACGCCGCCTGGTCCGTCGTCCGCGAAACCCCCGGCGTTACCTCCTTCGTGGGCAACGAGGGCAATGCCACCCCGGTCAAGATCCGCGACGTCGCAAAGTTCCTCATGCCTAACGAGGCTGCACCGGAGGCAAAGTCTTCCGCGGGCGACCAAGACGGCGAGCAGGTCGTCGCAATGCCGGAGAAGGCTGCTGCGAAGGCTTACGCGCACGACTTCGAGGTCGGCGAGGCAGTCACCATCCTGTCTGGCCCGCTCGCATCCGTTTCCGCAACCATCTCCGAGATCGACCCAGAGACTGGCAAGATGCAGGGCCTGGTTTCCATCTTCGGCCGTGAGACTCCGGTAGAGCTTTCCCCGACCGAGATCGAGCGCATCTCCTAAAACCAGTTGCCGCGTAGCCTGGGAAAATGGCATGCTACGCGATTTGGTAGCAGGGCGCACGGTGTTCTAAGATGAAACGCCGTGCGCCTTTTGCGTGCACGACCAATTAAACGTTTCTCCCCGGTGGCCCACTGCAGGTGAGCATCCGGACGGGCGCTGTTATTCATCGTGGCAGCGCACCGGTAACACAGGAAAGAGGTAATTCGATGGCTCCGAAGAAGAAGGTTTCTGGCTTCATCAAGCTGCAGATCGAGGCTGGTGCTGCTAACCCGGCTCCGCCGGTTGGTCCGGCACTGGGTGCCCACGGCGTTAACATCATGGAGTTCTGCAAGGCTTACAACGCTGCGACTGAGTCCCAGCGCGGCAACGTTGTGCCTGTTGAGATCACCGTTTACGAGGATCGCTCCTTCGATTTCAAGCTGAAGACCCCGCCTGCTGCAAAGCTGCTGCTCAAGGCTGCTGGCATCAAGAAGGGCTCCGGCGTTCCTCACACCGACAAGGTCGGCTCTGTGACCTGGGAACAGTGCAAGGAGATTGCACAGACCAAGTTCGAGGATCTGAACGCACGCGACATCGACAACGGTGCACGCATCATCGCCGGTACTGCTCGCTCCATGGGCATCACCGTTGATGGCATCCCGGCCAAGTAAACAACTTCATCAAAAAGTGAGCGGCCATCTCGTGTGGTCGCTCGTGGTAGGGCCAGCTACGGCCCGCCAACACCACATCAATCCAAGAAAAGGAATTGCTTAAATGAGCACCAAGTCTAAGGCTTACAAGGCAGCAGCAGAGCTCGTCGACAAGTCCCGTCTGTACACTCCGCTCGAGGCCTCCAAGCTGGCCAAGGAGACCTCCTCCAAGAACTTCGACGCTACCGTCGACGTCGTCTTCCGCCTGGGCGTTGACCCACGTAAGGCTGACCAGCTGGTTCGCGGCACCGTTTCCCTGCCTAACGGCACCGGTAAGGACGTTCGCGTCGCAGTTTTCGCTGAGGGCGAAAAGGCTGAGGCCGCTAAGGCTGCAGGCGCTGACATCGTCGGCACTGACGAGCTGATCGCTGCTATCAACGAGGGCAATATCGACTTTGACGTTGCTATCGCTACCCCGGACCAGATGGCTAAGGTTGGCCGCGTTGCTCGCGTCCTCGGCCCGCGTGGTCTGATGCCGAACCCGAAGACCGGCACCGTCACCGCTGACGTTGCAAAGGCTATTTCCGACGTCAAGGGCGGCAAGATCTCCTTCCGCGTTGACAAGGCTTCCAACCTGCACGCAATTCTGGGTAAGGCTTCCTTCGACGCAGAGAAGATCGCTGAGAACTACGGCGCTCTGTACGACGAGATCCTGCGTCTGAAGCCGTCCTCCTCCAAGGGTGTTTACGTCAAGAAGGTAACCATCTCCACCACCTCTGGTCCTGGTATCCCGGTTGACGCTTCTGTTCAGAAGAACTACGCAGAGTAATTCTTGCGTGAATAGCACTCGCCACTGTGCGAGACGCTGACTGCCGAAGGCTCCGACTCTTGGTCGGAGCCTTCTTTATTTTCCCTTATGAGTCCCAGATGCCAGGAAACTCGCAGGAACACTCAGGCGACTTACAGGTTTATTTTATTGTCTAGCAAGTTCCATGCCCCATACTTATGTTGTGCGTTTGAGAGAGGCGCATGAGAGATAGAGAGAACACCCTGAGCTTTGCAGGGCGCGACGGCCTGAGAAACCGTTGCGATAGCCAAAGCGCATAGAGAGACACCGTGGGCCCCGACCAGAAGGTCGGGGCCCACGGTGTTTTCGTGGTTTTGTAAGCCGGGCTGGTGACGAGGTGCGCCATTTAGCCCACTGCCCAGACTAGTCCCGCCCGTTCCAGCGCCCGCCAGGACCAACCAGGACCTAGCATGTCCGTTCGAGGCTTCGCCGGAGCGGGAACCCAAGAACGTATGGTCCTCGTTTTAGACTCGTGAACATGATTACTGGCTCTGTAAAATCTCAAGTAGACACCATCTGGAATGCCTTTTG
>NZ_NOVQ01000003.1:0-78688 GCF_008042215.1 Corynebacterium sp. LK14 | reverse complement strand
CACCACACAACAAACAGCCACCATTTAAATAGTGACAGCTCATCATGAGCAAAAAATTATTTTCGTCAGGGCCTGTTTTCCTCCCGCCACTTCAGCCAGTCACTGCGTGACTGTGGGGCGCTGTCGGTCGCGCTGACTCACATAAAGTTACACACCACTTTGAAACTTCACAAATCCGCTGGTGATTGCGCTTTTTAGCTCTTTATTCCTAACCACTTTTTCAGTCCTGAAGCGTATGGATTCACTCGTCGCACGTTAACGGGCAGCAGCACCGCCCACAGCACGTACGCAACGGCCGCCGCGAGCATCATCGGCAACCCGTCGAGCATCTCCTCCATTCGCAACTCGAAGATGGCTACCGTTGCAGCGGCAATCAGCACCGGCATGTAGACGGTCTTCCACGAACACAATTCAACTGAGACAACGAGTGCGGGCACCAGGAAGCCGAATGCTGCAATGAACCAAATAGGCTCACCCACAATCAGCCAGCTAAGCCCAACGCCAAGGAGGCTCGCCGCCGGACTGACCAAGCTTGCGATGATGACATGTCGCGCCCATGTACTTTGGCTGCCGCCAAGCGTGACGAAGTTGGCCAAAGAATCAAGGTGTTGCACACAGGTCGTCGTCATGGCCAAGATGGCCATTGTCATCAGCATGTTTCCTATATTCGGTCCGTTCTCAGGCCATATGTTGCTGATGAAGGCGTTCGCCACCGCTGCGATACACAGAATCACCCAGCCGATAAGCCAACCGCGAACCAACGGGCGGTAGACCAACTGACCTTCAAGGCTTACTGGGAATCGTCCAAAATTATCATTGCCTGGCGTATCCGCTAGAAGGTCTTCGACTGTCATGGTTTTGGCTTCGGCCTTCCAACAGATCAGCTTCCACGCGAGGATTAGCACCGTGATAGCGAGAGCAATCCACCAACGCAGATAGATGGTCAAAATGCCAGCAATCACAGCTGGCAAAAGCGCTGCGATGCGACCGTATCGAGTTTTAGTGGCCGTGTTAAGCCCTAATGGCTGCGCTTTGGTTTCATGCAGGCCGGCAGCAAAAATACCGACCCACAGAGCGACGAGCACGAAACTCGTGATAATCGCATTGCCGGCGCCTCCCGCCAGGAAGAATCCACAAAGCAAGAAAATCGACAGCAGCGAGTTTCCCCAATTCAGCGTGCCGAAGAAGAGTTTCATTGTGCACCCCCTAGCGCCAGCACCGCCTCTTCCAGGGTGACTTCCTGCGCGCGTAGCCCGAATTCTGCCGCCTGGTCGAAGACGCACTCGGCGAAGTTGGGGCGGGCGTCGATAAGCACACGCTCTGCGTGGACCGAGGAATGGCGGGCCAATACCGGCAACTGTAGGCGCCCCAGCGCCCTATCTACTTGTTCCGCAGGGCCCGTCACCGCCACGATGCAATCGACGAGACTTTCAATGGGGCCAGACAAGGGGGCTTCGCCAAGCAAAAGCACCGTGTCGAGGTAGCCCTCAATCTCATCGAGATGATGGGTGGACACCACAATCGTGCGTTTGCCCTGTTCCTCCCGGAGGACCTCAAGAAAGCGCTGACGCTTATCGACGTCGAGGCCCAGGTAGGGTTCATCCAGCAGCATCAACTCGCAGCCGGAAGCCACGGCGAAGATAAAGCCCATCGCGGACTTCTGACCGCGAGACAAGCCGGAGTAGTTCTTCTTCGGGAGCGCAAATTGCGAGGCAAGTTCTTCAGCCCGCTCCTGGTTCCAGGTCTTCCACCGCGCCTTGCCGATGCGGAAGAGCTTGTCCACGTTCCAGCCATCGAAAAGCGGGTTATCGATGCCCATCAGGATAATGCGATCCATGATCTTCTGGTTGTCAAAAGGGCGCTCCCCAAAGACTTTCAACCCCTCCGACTTGAGCTGGCCTGCGATCATGCGCAGCAGCGTCGTCTTGCCCACTCCATTGGGGCCCACCAGGCCGTGGGTCAGGTTATCTTCCAGCGCGAAAGACAGCGCCGGAGTATTTTGCATAGCTAGGTTTTCGGCTTTAATCATTTCGACCACTCCGGGATACGTTGGGTGTTTGCAGTAATTACAGCGTTTGCGGTATTCGCGGTGTTCGCGGTGTATGCGGTCATGAGTAGAGTCCTCTGCTTTCTGCGACACGGTGGACAAGTTCTTGTAATTGCTCGCGCGTATACCCAAGGCGGACGGCCTCATCGACGAGCGGGGCGACGTATTCGGCGGCGAAGTCATTGCGGCGCCGCTGGCGGATTCTTTCGGTAGCGCCGGCCGCCACGAACATGCCGATGCCGCGGCGTTTTTCTAGAATTCCGAGTTCGGTCAACAAAGTAATCCCCTTTCGCGCCGTGGCGGGGTTGATGTTGTGGAAGGCGGCTAGCTCATTCGTCGAAGGCGCCTGCGCTCCTTCTTCCAGGCCACCTTCCACGATGGAGTCCTCAATTAGCGCGGCGATCTGTCTAAACAACGGCTGCGTTGAGTTATCCATGTACGCCTGCACCTCCTCGCTTACTCGATGGGTTAGTTACTCAACTAACTAACCAAACAAGTACCTCAGATTTTAGATTCGCGCAAGAGCAAAACTTTTCTAGGCCGCCTGACCTGCCAATTCCCTCCGAGACATCGACGTTTAGTGACTAATGGGGCACACTGGAAACCAAAGCAAATTTAGTTAGAACTATTAGAAACGGAACTTAGGAGCCATGCTTGAACGAACACTTGTCTTCGTTGACACGTCTTACCTGCTTGCGAGCTTTTATAACTCATGGGAAACCGGAGCTCGCGCGCAACTAGAAATAGACCTCCCAGAGGTCGTAAATAACCTCGGTTCCATGGTGGAGAACCAGCTCGGAAACCGCATCCACCGCCAGTACTGGTACGACGGAATCCCAGACACTGGCCCACACCGCTACCAGCGCGCACTGCGCACCTGTGATGGCGTGCAGCTTCGCACCGGCCAGCTCATCGAGTGGGGCGAGCGCCGCGCCCAAAAGGCAGTCGATACCCGCCTCGTTGCCGACATGATTCTCGCTGCAATGAAGCAGCAAGTCACCGACTTTGTTTTGGTTTCCGGTGACGCCGACATGATCCCGGGCGTACAAGAAGCCGTAAACGCGGGCGTGCGCGTGCACCTCTACGGCTTCGGCTGGGACTCCATGTCCTCCGCACTGCGCCACGCTTGTGACACCACGACCATCCTCGATCCGCGCGAAGACTTCGCCGATGCAATGGAGCTCCAGGTCCTCGAAGGCCCACTGCCACCGACCATTCGGGAACCGCACAACGGCCACGATGAGATGCCAGAACTCCCCGAACACGACGAAGACGAATGCGGCGAACCCTCCGAAGCGGAGGCAGCATTCGCCTCCGCACCAAAGCCGAAGCCAGCAGCATCACCGGGCTCTTCCTCCCCATCTCCCGCCGACCTTGCAGCAGGCACCGCTCCGCAGGCATCCAAGGATGGCGGGGCCGATTCCACTGAAAACGGCTCAGCCGAGACCACCAAGACTCCCGACCCTGCTTCTGCAGATGACACGCAGGGTTCTAACGGCACGTCGACCCCTGAGAAGCCTTCGACTGGTGCATCCGACGCTGCAGCCGAGTCTGGCTCCCCAAAGCCGGCCGCGCCAAAGCCGTCGATGATGGCGCCTCGTCGCAAGCTGCGCTCAAAGTACGTGCCACTTCCTGAGGAAGTCTGGACTTCTGCAGGGTTCCAGTCGCCTTTCGACGTCGGCCAGCAGTACGCGTCCTGGTGGTTCGAGAACGCGGCTAGCGCGGAACAGCGCGACCAGGCCCACCTGCTCTCTGGCGGTGGACTTCCGCCTGAGATCGACCGTCCGCTGCTGCAATTCGCCTGTGAGACTCTGCACGAGTACACGCTGACCGAATCCCAGCGCGTCAACCTGCGCGACGGCTTCCACTCCGGCATCCGCGGTGTCCTCATCACCGTTCGCCGCAACGAAAGCTAGAGCCGCAAGAGTCCACAAGCGCGCAGCGAGTCCCAAAGCGGCAAACAAAAAGGAGGCCGGCCCTCATGGGGGGCTTTCCTCCTTATTTCTTTTGACTAGCGCAGCTTAGCTTTACTGCAGCTTACTTCTGCTCGCCGGAGCCGAGCTCCTTCTGCTTTGCCATCTCCGCACGGATCTCGTCCAGGCGGGACGCGGCCTTCAAGTCATTACCAGCGGAAGTGATTTCCTGGATACGGTCGCCGCCCGAGAGCTGATGTAGCTCTTGCGCGCCGAGAGCGTCGGTGTAGCGCTTTTCAATCTTGGCGCGCACCGAATCGAGGGTCGGTGTGGAGCCATCCGGCTTGAGCTCGTTCATCGAGTCCATAACCTTGGCGTTCTGCTCTTGCATCGCGGCCTGATCGGCCTGTGCCAGCAGCTCATCGACCTGCGCCAACTGCTCCTTGAGGCGAGCCTCGGACTGCTGCTGCTGAACCTTTGCCTGCTCAGCCGCCTGCGAAGCAGCCGCATGCTGGGTCTTGAGATCAGCAAGCTCCTGCTCCACAGCAACAAGTTGGGAAGCCACGACCTCAGCGGCCTGGTTGTACTCAGAAGCGGCCTGCGGGTCCTCCGCCTTATCCGCTAGCTCAAGGGCACGGCGAGTTTGGTTTTGGTAATCCTCCTGGGACTTCAGGAGACGGTTAATCTGCAGCTCGAGCTGGTTCTTGCGTCCAATAATCTCCGCAGCATGCTCGGAGATTTGGCGGTGCTGTTCCTTGGCGCCCTCCACGGCCTGCTGAATTTGGACCTTAGGATCCGCGTTCTCGTCGATCTTCTGGTCGAAAGAGGACATTACGTACTTCCAGCCCTTGCTGAATGGATTCGCCATTGAACTAACTCCTTGTTCGCTTAAGTAACGTGGTCCCATAAAAAAGACGCTTTCTAGCGAGTTTAGCGGGACCCACTGGAAAGCGCCGGGGGGCGAAAGAAAAATCTTTAGCCGTTGGTCTGAGCGTTCTGCTCCTCAACCTGGCGGCGAACATCATCCATGTCGAGTCCTTTAACCTGAGTAATAAGATCCTCAAGTGCTGCCGGCGGTAGTGCACCAGCTTCACGGAAGACCATGATTCCGTCGCGGAAAATCATCAGAGTTGGGATGGACTGGATCTGCAGTGCAGCAGCCAGGCCTTGGTTGGCTTCGGTGTCGAGCTTGGCAAACGTTGCATCCGTGTGCTGCTCAGAGGCCTTTTCATAAACAGGGGCAAAACGCTTACAAGGTCCGCACCAGTCGGCCCAAGCGTCTACGAGGGTAATGCCCTCACCGCTAACGGTCTGCTCAAAAGTCTCTTCGGTTACGTCGATCGTTGCCATATAAATCACTCCTCTTTTTCGGGGCCTTTCCTATCAACGGTACATGAGCCTGAGTTATTCCTCGGCTATTCATTGCGTGATACCCCAGGGGGGTATAGGCTCGGGGTGCACCCAAAGAAAGGAAACGAATCATGGCAGTCAAGAACTACACCGTCGAGGGCATGACCTGCGCACACTGCGAGATGTCCGTCAAGGAAGAGGTCGGCGAGATCACCGGCGTCCACGAGGTCACCGCTGACCACACCACCGGCGCAGTCACCGTTGAGGGCGAAGGCTTCAGCGACGAGCAGGTTGCCGCCGCCGTTAAAGAGGCTGGTTACACCCTCAAGGCATAAGCGCCACAACCATCCGAAACCTCAACTCGCGTAAAGAAGCGATCACTTCCCATGACTAACCTCGTCCACCTCGATCTCGGTGTTTCCGGCATGACGTGCACCTCGTGCTCGTCCCGCGTCGAACGCAAGCTCAACAAGGTCGATGGAGTTGAGGCCACCGTGAACTTTGCCACGGAGTCCGCCTCAATTGAATACGACCCTTCCACTTCCACCCCTGACTCCCTCATCGAGGTTGTGCGGGGCGCAGGCTACGACGCCTTCGCGCTGACGGAAGAGCAAGAGGCGGATTCCGAAGAGACTGCCAATCCGGTGGACGAGGCCCGCGCGCAAGAGGCCAAGGACCTGCTGCGCCGCACGATTGTCTCTGCCGCGATTTCCACGCCGATCATGGTGGTCTCCATGCTGCCGGCCCTCCAGTTCACCAACTGGCAGTGGGCTGCAGCTATTTTGGCCACCACCGTCTACATCTTCGGCGGCGCCCCTTTCCACAAGGCCACCTGGACGAACCTCAAGCACGGCTCGTTTACCATGGACACGCTCATCACCATGGGCACCACCGCGGCCTACTTCTGGTCGCTCTATGCCATGTTCTTCGGCCACGCCGGCCATCCGGGCATGAAGATGCACATGGAGCTCGTATCCAACAATGCTGAGATGGACCATATCTACCTGGAGTCGGTAGGCATGGTCATCACGTTCTTGCTGCTCGGCCGCTGGTTTGAGGTCAAGGCAAAGGGCCAGTCTTCGGAGGCGCTGCGCACACTTCTGGGGATGGGAGCCAAGGACGCTACGCTGCTTGTCGACGGTGCAGAGAAGCGCGTGCCCATCAAGGACCTCAAGGTAGGCGACGTGTTTGTCGTCCGCCCAGGTGAAAAGATTGCCACGGACGGCGTCGTCAATGCCGGCGCCTCGGCTGTGGATGAATCGATGCTCACCGGAGAATCCGTGCCGGTTGAGGTCAAGGAAGGCGACCATGTCACCGGCGCCACCATCAATTCCTCCGGCCGCCTGGAGGTACGCGCCACCAAGGTGGGTGCGGACACCACCTTGGCTCAGATGGCCAAGCTAGTCACCGAGGCACAGGCGTCAAAGGCCCCCGTGCAGCGCCTCGTGGACAAGATCGCGCAGGTCTTCGTCCCCATCGTCATCGCGATCTCCGTACTCACGCTCATCGCACACCTCATCATCGGTGGCACCGCCGCCATCGCTCCGGCATTCGTCGCTGCTGTCGCCGTGCTGATTATTGCTTGCCCGTGCGCAATGGGCTTGGCCACGCCTACTGCAATCCTGGTGAGCACCGGCCGCGGCGCTCAGCTGGGCTTGCTCATCAAGGGCCCGGAGATTCTGGAATTCACCAAGCAGGTGGACACCATCGTCCTGGACAAGACCGGCACCATCACCGAAGGCAAGATGTCGGTTGCTGACGTCCACGCCGCACGAACCAGTGACCAGGACGCAACTCAGGTTCTCAAGCTCGCCGCGGCGGTAGAAGCGGGATCCGAGCACCCCATCGCCAAGGCCATCGTGCATGCTGCTAGCGACGTAACTCCCGCCTCCGACTTTGTCTCCGTGACAGGCCGTGGCGTCGAGGGCACGGTCGAGGGGCAGCGCATCCGTGTCGGACGCGTCGAGGGCGAGCTGGGCAGCCTTAGCGAGGCATTCCGCGCTGCCGAAGCAGAGGGCGGAACCCCGGTTGCCGTCTACGCTGCCGACGCCCTCATCGGCATCATCGATGTCCGCGACACCGTCAAGGAATCCTCCGCTGCGGCCGTGGCCCAGCTGAAGGAGCTGGGGCTTGTCCCACACCTGCTGACCGGCGACAACGAAAGCGCCGCGCAGGCCGTGGCGCAGGCCGTGGGCATCGACCCAGAAAACGTCACTGCGGGCGTGCTTCCGGAGGAAAAGGTGGACGTCGTCAAGCAGCTCCAAAGCTCGGGCTGCAACGTTGCCATGGTGGGTGACGGCGTGAATGACGCCGCCGCACTCGCCCAAGCAGATTTGGGCCTGGCCATGGGCGCAGGTACCGACGTGGCCATCGAGGCTTCCGACATAACGCTGATGAACGATGATCTACGCTCTGCTGCCGACGCCATCCGACTCTCGCGCCGTACTCTGCGCATCATCAAGGGCAACCTATTCTGGGCATTCGCCTACAATGTCATACTCATTCCAGTCGCGGCAATCGGGCTACTTAACCCCCTGTTTGCGGGTATTGCGATGGCCTTTAGTTCGGTTTTTGTTGTAAGTAATTCACTGCGACTAAGGACTTTCCAGCCCACCGCATAAAAACGCAGTGCACAGGGGAAATTGGACTTACAATCCCAAAGCATGCCCGATCTCAAAAGTAACACGCTATCTCGAAACGAGCGCCTAGACCGTCTTCCTGTCACCGGCAAGCACAAGCGCCTGCTGGTGGGCTCCGGAATCGGTTGGGCGCTCGACGCTATGGACGTCGGCCTCATCTCCTTCATCATGGCCGCACTCGCGGTGCATTGGGGAATCACACCGACCCAATCCTCTTGGCTGGCCTCAATCGGATTCGTCGGCATGGCGCTTGGCGCCACTTTCGGCGGCTTGCTTGCCGATAAGCTCGGCCGTCGCCACGTCTTCGCGCTGACCCTTCTGGTCTACGGTCTGGCCACGGGAGCCTCAGCGCTCGCGACGGGACTAGCTATGCTCTTGATTCTGCGTTTCATCGTGGGCCTCGGCTTGGGCGCGGAGCTGCCCGTTGCATCGACGCTGATTTCGGAATTCTCACCGGTCAAGGTACGCGGCCGCATGGTTGTGCTGCTGGAGGCATTCTGGGCCGTGGGCTGGATCCTGGCAGCAGTCATCGGAACCTTTGTAGTCGGGGCATCGGCCAGCGGCTGGCGTTGGGCGCTGGCACTTGGCATGGTCCCGGCCTTCTATGCTCTCTTCGTGCGCATGAAGCTGCCGGAGTCCGTGCGATTCTTGGAATCCAAGGGCAGGCACGCGGAGGCAGAGGACATCGTGGCCTCCTTCGAAGCTGAGGCCGAAGCCGAGGGCAAGGAACTGCCAGAAAACGCCGCGGCACCCACTTATGCCGAGGAAGATGTCACCTCCAGCAGCATTTGGTCGCGCTCTCTGCGCGGGCGTACCGCGGCGTTGTGGACCATCTGGTTCTGTGTGAACTTAAGCTACTACGGCGCCTTCATCTGGATTCCGTCGCTGCTCGTGGCCGATGGTTTTACCTTGGTGAAGTCCTTCAGCTTCACGCTCATCATCACGCTGGCGCAGCTTCCGGGCTACGCGGCAGCGGCCTGGCTGATTGAGACTTGGGGCCGCCGCCCTACGCTGGCCGCTTTCCTCGTGGGCTCCGCGTGCGCCGCCGGCCTATACGGCTTTGCGGACTCCACCGCGCTCATTTTGATTGCGGGTTGCCTGCTTTCCTTCTTTAACCTCGGTGCGTGGGGCGCACTCTACGCAATCGGCCCAGAGCTCTACCCCACCCACCTGCGCGGGGCTGGCACGGGTGCCGCTGCGGGCTTCGGTCGCTTGGCCTCCATCATCGCGCCGCTTATCGTTCCGGTTATCCTGGCTGGTGCGGGCGCACACTGGCTGTTCATCCTCTTTGCCGCTGCGTTCGCAATTGCGGCAGCCGCCGCCTTTGTACTACCGGAGCAACGCGGAAAGGTACTTAAGTAGATGCCCCACAGAGTGTGTTCGACGCTAGCCCTTGGCGGCTATTGCGCCGTCATTGTTTCGTTGACCACTCTCAAAGCCTTCTTCCAGATTGGCTACCTTTGGAAGCCGGAAAACCAGCGCGCCCGCGATATTCGCTGGATTCCGCTGGATGACTTGTTCTCCGGCAGCTGGTTCAAGCCGCTGTTTGAATACGGCGGCAACTTCGCATTCTTTGTCCCGCTGGGCGTTCTGCTTTTTGTGCAGCTGCGGTCCAAGCGTGCGGCCACGCTCTGGGGTTTCGCTTTCTCGGTGTTGGTGGAAACCATCCAGTATGTTTTCGCGTTGGGGCGCACTGACATTGATGACTTGTTCTTTAACACGCTTGGCGCGTGGTTTGGTGCTTGGCTAGCACAGCGCCTTGGCCGCAGATTCGATGCAGTGTGGCACTGGCTGGCGATCGCTGTGACCGTGGTTTTCGTGGTGCTGGTTGCCCTCGGCCCGCGCCTCGGTGATCCCGATAAGGTCAAGGACCTCTCGAAGCCAGATGCAGTGATGCTTGACGACGCCCCGGTGCCTAAGACTTGATTCCAACCTGCTCAAGGATGTTTCGCCGTGCCTGCTGCCACTGGAGGCCAGCGGGATTGGCCCATGAAAGGTGCTTAGCGTCGTCGAAGATGATGGCATCGATGTTGAGGCCACGCTGTTTGGCATAGTCGGCGAAGCGGGTGACTTCATCGACGTTGACCATCTCATCATTTTCTCCGTGCAGCACTAGGACGCGTGCCTTTTTGTTGACGTTGTATGCCGGGGAGGCATCGAAGTAGTGCGCGGGGACTTCCTGCGGTGTACCGCCTAGAAGGGTGCGGACAAATTTATCGTGCTGCTGGTAGGCGAGCTCCATGTCATAAACGCCAGCGATACCCACGCACTTGTCCACGTGGAAGGCCGGATGGGCACCGGGGGCGTCGGGAGCCAGCTCCGGACGCGAACAGGTCCACGTAGCAAGATTGCCGCCCGCAGAGTAGCCCGCTACCACAACGTTGTTGAGGTCGAGGGGAACATCGCTGTGGTTTGTAAGCTGCGGGATGAAGTCAATTGCCGCAGCGACGTCCTGGTAGGTCATGGGCCAGCCGCCCGGTGCATCTTCACCGTCGATGGATACGCCGCGATACTCCACGTTCCACACCGCGGCACCATGCTCCACGAGGTCATTGACAGCTGGCGCCGCTGACTGGGCAGTGGATTTCTCTTGCCATCCTCCACCGTGGAGAAACACAACTAAGGGCAGCTTTTTACCTGGCTGCGACTTCTTGGGTGTGACCAAGAATCCGTGTTGACGCTCATGCTCATGTGCGTAGACGAGCTTCTTGGCGGAAACTTCCGGCTTCTTAGTTTTCTGGGTAGCCGGCGCCTGCGACGCCGAATGCTCCATACCAGATTCGCCGGAACCAGCTGAGTTATCAGCACAGGACACACAGAAACCCGCGAGCAGAGTCAGCGCCGCGGCTATAGCAGGAGTGCAACTGCGAAGGATTCCCTTTGACATTAACCGCTCCCTCTTAGCCGTGGGCCATGTTGACGAACTTGGAGTAGTGCAGCTGGTGGGCAACCTGCACCGTATCGATAGGGCCACCACGGTGCTTAGCCAAAATGATGTCAGCCTCACCCGCACGCGGATCGTCGCGGTCCTGGGAGTCAGGGCGGTAGAGCAGCATAACCATGTCAGCGTCCTGCTCCAGCGAGCCAGACTCACGGAGGTCAGCCAGCTGCGGCTTCTTATCGGTACGCGACTCAGGGCCACGGTTAAGCTGCGAAATAGCAATCAGTGGAACCTCAAGCTCCTTAGCCAAGAGCTTGAGCTGACGAGAGAACTCCGAGACCTCTTGCTGACGCGACTCGACCTTCTTACCGGAAGACATCAGCTGCATGTAGTCGAGGACGATGAGGTCGAGGCCATGCTGCTGCTTCAAGCGGCGAGCCTTCGAGCGAATCTCCATCATGGTGAGGTTGGGTGAGTCATCAATGAACAGTGGTGCATCCTGGATGCGGTTCAGGGTCTGGTCGATCTTGGCCCAGTCCTCTGTAGAGACGCGGCCACCGCGCATGTCCGTCAGCTTTACTTCTGCTTCTGCAGAAAGCAGACGCATGACGATCTCTGAGGCTGACATCTCCAAGGAGAAGATGACGGAGGTCTTGCCGTGCTGCAGGGACGCGGAGCGCATGAAGTCCATGGCCAAGGTGGACTTACCCACACCAGGACGCGCTGCCACAATGATCATCTGGCCGGCGCGTAGGCCGTTGGTGAGCTTGTCTAGATCGATAAAACCCGTGGGAACGCCGGCCTCGATGCCGTTCTGCTGTAGCATGGCGAGCTCATCAATGGTGGGGTCAATCAGCTTTCCGAGTACCTGATAGTCCTCGGTTGTCTTCTTTTGCGCCACGGCAAAGACCTCTTGCTGAGCACGGTCGAGCACGGACTCAATCTCGGCGTCCTCTGCGCCTTCGAAGCCCAACTGAACAACACGCGTGCCAGCGTCGACCAGCTTGCGAAGCACCGCTTTCTCGGCGACGATCTCCGCATAGTAACGCGCGTTTGCAGCGGTAGGCACCGTGGCTAGGAGCGTGTGCAGGTACGGCGCTCCGCCCACGCGCTCCAAATTGTTATAGCGGTCGAGGCGTGAGGCTACGATGACGGCGTCGATGTCAGTGCCGGCGGCATAGAGATCAACCATGGCCTGGTAGATAAGCGCGTGTGCCGGGTAGTAGAAGTCATCAGGCTCAAGTTCCTCGATGACCTCCATTACGGTGTTCGGGCTCAGCAGCATTGCGCCGAGAACGCCCTGCTCGGCTTCTCTGTCCGAGGGCGGCTGACGGAATTCTCCGTAGCGCTTGGAAACATCCTGCCGGTTCCAGCGATAGGGACGCTCCTCCTGGGCAGGTACGTCAGGCGCTTCTGGCGGTACGTAGTCTGCATCATCGAAGCTTGCGTTTGTCATAAAACAATCCACCCCATGTTCTGCTTCGCCGGCTGGCGTGAAGCACAAATTCGGACACTATCACCGCGCCCCAGCGGGACACATCTGCGAGAAGTTACCGCAAAAATGGGGGGCTCGGCTTCTGGATTTTTAGTCTAATGCAGCCCCCTGACACGCACCCCCTGGGTATAAATCCCACAGTTATCCACAGGGCCCTGTGTAATTCCCAGGTGAGACCGACTTTCGACCCCCAAACACGTGGATATGGCTGTGGATAACTATCGCAGCACTGTGACCTGCACTTATTGTTTCCGCAGGTCATCAGCTATTTCCGGAAGTGTGAAAATGTGCACAATTTCCGTGGGGACCCCGCTTACCTGCGTGTTATTGAGGCAACCTGTGGATTAACAAAACGCAAATCGGAAAAGATTCCAACCGTAGTTATCCACAATTATTCAAAGTTATCCACAGTTATCCACAGCCTGCATGATGATCGGACACACAGTGTCGGAGCACTGTCCGGGAGCACACAAAATTTCATCAAATGATTCAGCGGTGCGGCAGAAGCAGCGTCGCTGAAAACGCGCGAAGGGCCTCGGGGGCTGCCACCTCACATGGCAGGCCCCGAGGCCCTAAGCGTTGCTGTTGTCATTGTGTTCCCACTCTTAAGCGGGAACCGTCGTGCGCCTATTAGGCAGCGACGACCGAGAAGTTCACCTTGCCGAGAACGTCAGCATGCAGCTTGAGCTCGACCTGGTAGTTGCCGGTCTTCTTGACCAGGCCCTTAGGCAGAACGACGATGCGCTTGTCCAGCTTCGGGCCGCCAGCGGCCTCAACTGCGGAAACGATGTCGTCTGCAGAAACGGAGCCGAATAGCTTGCCGTTTTCAGAAGTCTTCATTGCAACCTGTACGCCAGAAAGCTGCTCGAGCTGGTTGCGGACCTCACGTGCGTGATCCAGGTCGCGGATTGCGCGAGCTTCCTGGGCGCGCTTGATGCCCTCGATCTGCTTCTCAGCACCGCGGGTGGCAACAATAGCCAGGCCGCGCGGAAGCAGGTAGTTACGTCCGTAACCGTTCTTAACCTCTACAATTTCGCCTGGGGCGCCGAGGTTCTCAACGGCAGCGGTGAGGATCAGCTTCATGATCCCTGCCTTTCAATTGAGTTAGTTAATTATTGCGTGGGACAGTTTTAGAACGGTGGCTCAGCGTCTGCACCGCCGAAGCTTCCAGCTTGGGGTGCGGAGTTCCACGGATCGTTTGAAGGAGCTGACTGCTGCGACTGCTGCGGAGCGCTCTGGTTCCCACCAAAGCCGCCCTGGTTGCCGCCGCCAAAGTTGTTGCCACCCTGATTCTGCTGCTGGCCGCCGCCGTAATTGCCACCGCCGTTACCGCCATTAGCGGACTTGCGGGTGACCTGTGCGGAAGCGTAGCGCAGGGACGGGCCGACTTCGTCAACCTCAATCTCAAAGACAGTGCGGTTTTCGCCATCGCGGTTCTGATAAGAACGCTGGCGCAAACGGCCATTGACGATTACTCGCATGCCCTTGGTCAGGGTTTCCGCAACGTTTTCTGCGGCTTGACGCCACACGTTGCAGGTCAGGAACATGGCCTCGCCATCTTCCCACTGGTTCGTCTGCGAATTGAAACGACGAGGGGTGGAAGCGACGCGGAAGTTTGCTACAGCCGCACCCGCTGGGGTGAAGCGCAGCTCGGGGTCAGCAACAACGTTGCCAACTACCGTGATTGTGGTGTCTCCCTGTGCCATGGTCTGTTCTCCTTATCGGTTACGTGGGTTCTCGAAACTCTGAAACCAGTATCCGCTATTTGCTGTCGGTGCGCAGAACCTTGGTACGCAGGATGGTGTCGTTCAGGTTCAGACGGCGGTCGAGTTCGAGAACCGAAGCGGACTCGCACTCCAGGTTAACGACGGCGTAGATGCCCTCTTCCTTCTTGTCGATTGCGTAAGCAAGACGACGCTTGCCCCAAACATCGACGTTTTCAACCTTGCCGCCATCCTTACGGACAACTTCGAGGAACTTGTCTAGGGACGGGGATACGGTGCGCTCATCCTGGTTAGGATCCAGAATAATCATGACTTCGTAGTGACGCACGGACCTCATCACCTCCTATGGTCTAGTAATTGTTTTCGGCCATATCACCTTTGCGGACATGGCAGGAGGGTACGTTGCGTCAAGCAACCCCATCACAATAGCGCATTGACCGGCCAAAAAGAAATCCCCAACGGGGGAAAGCCGTTGGGGAGAATCAGTGCTTGCGCTGTGCTTAATCATCAAGAGCCAAGCGCGGAACCGTTTTGACACTAACTACGCATCGTGGTGGCGAAGAAGATGGCACTTCCTGCTGGAATTACGGTGAGAAACATCAAGGCCAGCAGGCCCAAAAGGATGGGCCAGCGCCGATCCTCGCTGCGTTGATATAGGTAGTACGCACCCATCACGCAGCAGAATCCGAGAAAAATAGAAATTATTCCTACGACGGTGATAATCATTAGACAAAGTCTCCAGCAAGAGGATCACGGCCACCATGTGCTGCACGCACCTTGTCCACAGACTTGCCCAGCATTTGGCGGATGATAAGAATTCCGATAATAACGATGAAGGTGTCACGGCCAATCACAAAGAGGTCGAGCAGTTCATGATCGATGCCTTTATTTTCCGTGCCCAACATGTGCCACATAAGGACTGGCCATACCATGGCGTCGACAAGCATCCAGCTCA
This sequence comes from Corynebacterium sp. LK14, assembly GCF_008042215.1. Lineage (NCBI taxonomy): Bacteria > Bacillati > Actinomycetota > Actinomycetes > Mycobacteriales > Corynebacteriaceae > Corynebacterium > Corynebacterium sp. LK14. Next base: position 63,684 of record NZ_NOVQ01000003.1, on the reverse strand, counting down.
GCAACAGGCGCCAACGCGGGAGAGCAAGCAAAGCTGGAACAACCAACCAAATGGAATACTGCGGCGACCAAACCTTATTGATGAGCAAGAAGGCCATCACGATCAGGTAAATGAGCTCAGCCACACGCGGCTCGCGGCGAGCGCGCAAACCAAAGATGCCGATAGCTGCGCATCCCAGCAAGAATGCTGGCAGCGTAAAGCTATTGAGGAATTCTGGGGTGAGGCCATTTTCGGCATAGCGGTTGATCAACGCATAAATTGTGGTCCATTCAGCGCCGCGCTCTTCGTTGAGTCGGAAAAACTCACGCCACGCATCCGGGTACTTCAACGCCACTGGAACGTTAACGACTAGCCAAGAGATCACGGTTCCGCCGAACATCGCACCGAATGGCGCCCACTTCTTGTTACGCGCCGCGAGGACAAAAAACGCGCCCAAGATAAACAACGGCCACAATTTGAAAGCAGTTCCGAGGCCAATCAAAATACCTGCAAGCCAATTCTTACCGCGGGTCACCGCAAAGAGCGCACCGACCATAAACGCAATGGACGGGATATCCCAGTTTGTAAAGGCATGAATGACAACGAGGGGGCTCGCGGCCATGAGCATCGTATCCCATGCACGGTTTCCAGTGAGCTGGAAAACCATGTAGACCGTACCGATCCAAATGCAGGAAAGCACGAGCGCGGTGACTCCGAAATACCAACCGGCATCCGCTACGCCGAAGAACTCACCAATTGGATACGTGACTCGTGAAGTCCAACCCATCAATCCTTGGAACATACCCGCCAGAACCGGGTATTCCATGTACCTAGTCAGGCCACCTTCTTGCCACGAATACGCATAGGGAAATCCGCCTTGGTCCAAGCCGCGGCCGCCATAGAGCGGGACGATGTCGTTGTAGCAGAAAGACGTGTATTGACGGTTGCCATCCCAGTTCAAGGAAATGACTCCGTCGTCCCCTGTGCGGCTTCCTGCGCAGTTGGCCTTACTCAGAAAGCCCAGCGCGAGGAAAATCCAGGACACACCAATAATCGCGCGCAATGGCGACATCCATTGACCAGGTAAGGTGCGGGCAAAACGGCCACGCGGGCCACCGAAAAACTCGATGATGTCGTGTGCAAAAGGTTCACGATTAAGCGGAATGCGGCCTTCGGCAGAGGCGCCACGCACAGCCGAGTGGGACTTTCCAACCGTCTTCACGGTCTTGAGGGCCTCATCAGTCACGTTCCTCTCCTACGGTCTTAATAGTTCAGCCAAGTCACCTTGACCATTAATGATGTCCTCCAGCGAAGGAACGTCTGGGGCTGGTGCTCCCGGCTGAGCAGGCGCTTCCGGAGATGTTGCAGGCTGGTGTGGGGAAGGCGCAGGTTGGTCGCCAGGAGCAGGGGATTCTGGGTTTGCAGTCTCCTCTGGAGCATCATCGTTGTTGCCGTAACCGTTGCCGTATTCCGTTGAGGAACCATAAGAGCCCGTGTACCCGCTGCCCCAGTTCCCGCTTCCATAACGGATCGGGTATGCCGTTGGGAAGGATTGGTACTCCGAGTTAACCAAGGAAGTATCCAAGATCTGCTTCCAGATTCGGGTAGGCGCATCAGAGCCATACATGATTCCGCCATAAGAATTGAAGATGGCGGAGGTGTTGTCAGCGGTACCTACCCAAACTGCCGTAGCCAGCTGCGGGGTCGAACCAACCATCCACGCGTCCTTGTTGGTTCCGGTGTTACCCAACTGAGTAGTACCCGTCTTGGACGCAGATGCGCGGCCGCCGGCCAGAGCTCCGTTAGACCAACCCGCAATAGGAAGCATTGCCTTTAGAACATTGTTAGCCACGTTGGCTGAAACTCGACGCTCACCACCGTTATCGTTGAATTCATACAGAACTTCGCCACCGGTAGTTTCGACCTTTTGCACGAAGTGAGGCTGATGCCAAACGCCGCCGTTTGTCAGCGTCGCCATAGCGCTTGCCATGTCGAGTGGGCGAGACTGGTACTGTCCCAGAACAACGCCCTCGAATGGAGCCCCACCATTTTCAGTCAATGTCTTTTCAATGCCAGGCAGAGACTTAGCAATGCCCAACGCATGCGCCATGTCGGCAGTATCCTGAGTGCCGTTTTCTAGATCCGCCTGCAGACGCAGAAACGAGGTATTGAACGAGTTCTTCAATGCCTCCGCAATGGAACAGTTACCGCAGCCGCCACCGTCGTTTGTGACTACCTGAGAACCAGGGAGCTGGTACGGCGCTGAGGAGTAATACGTGTCCAGGCCGATGCCTTGCTGAAGGGCCGCCGCAAGGGCAAAGATCTTAAACGTCGAACCCGTCTGCAGGCCGGCGTTGGCATAATCCCAACCGGTCGACTCGTGGCCGCCGAAGTAGCCGCGCACAGCACCAGAAGCAGGATCAATGGTCACAGCCGCAGCGCGGGCATCCTCCTGCAAAGACTGCAGCTGCCCATCAACAGCCTCGGTGGAAGCATTCTGCACGTTCATGTCAATGGTCGTGGTGATTTTCAGACCGCCCGTAGCGACCTGATCCTCGGTGATGCCAACGCGTTCCAGCTCGGCAATAACCTGGTTTTTAATATGTCCGTAGGCGCCTGGCGCCTCTGTATAAGCGGAATACTCGGCAGGATCACGCGTCTGCGGGAACTGCATCTGCGCACGCTGAGTAGCGTCCAGATCGCCCATCTCAACCAAACCGTCAAGAACATAGTTCCAGCGAGCCTTCGAGCTTTCCTCGTCCACGCGCGGGTCAAGGACAGAAGGAGACTGAATAAGGCCGGCGAGCATTGCGCCTTCCTCAACCGTCAGATCCTTGGCATCTTTATTGAAGTATGCGTTGGAAGCTGCCTGGATTCCGTAGGCGTTACGACCAAAGTAGACCGTGTTGAGGTATGCCTGCAGAATGTCTTCCTTGGACCATTCGTTAGTCATCTTGATGGAATAGATAAGCTCGCGGATCTTACGCGCATAGGAATACTCGTCACCAACCAGCGTGTTCTTGACATACTGCTGAGTGATTGTTGAACCACCGCCTGCGGTTGAATCACCAGTCAGCTTGCCCAAGACTGCGCGTCCCAAACCGGTGAAGGAAAATCCGGAGTTGGTCCAAAACTCACGGTCCTCAGCAGAAAGCACAGAATCTTCGACGTAGTCGGGGACTTCATCGAGTTTGACCTGGGTGCGGTTGCCTTCTGGCGGAACCAACTTAGCCAATTGGGTGGTACCGTCCCCAGCCACAATCGTGGAAACCTGATTTGCTTGAAGCTCCTTTGGCTCAGGAACGTTGTATTGGGAGTATGCATAGGCAAAAAGGCCTGCCGGTACAGCTACCAATACCAAGGCAATTATCAGCACAATCCACGGCCAGCGACGTCGTTTGCGCTGCTTCGTGGATTTATAAACGTGACGCCCCGCTTTTTTAGGGGCAGATTCCTTTTCGGTCACTGCTTCGTGTCCTCATCAATCATGGGCGGATTTTCTTAAATAAATGCAGCTTACCGGCCTCAACGGCCGAGCCAAAAACTAACCTTCATCATAGGCTGTTGCCGCACGCAATAGGTGGTTCCAACGGCATGCCGTACAAACTTCGACCCAGTGAACCGTAAATTCGAGACCGTCGGCTGCAAATTCTGCGATTTCTTCCGCATTTCGTGCGCTTCCAGCGCGACGCCCCAACTCTTCGCCATATACCCATGTGGTCAAGCACATCGGCGCTTCACACATCGGGCACCGTTTCGCCATATCGACGCCGTGGTGTTCAGCCGCAGCACGCAGAAGGAAGTCGGCGTCGCAAAGCTCGCTCCTATCTACTCGGCCCGCTCGATACTCCTTGAGATGCTGGGCCCGCTCCCATTCATGAGAAATAATGTGCTTAAAAGAAAGGCTCAAAGCATCTGCCCTCCTTTTCTCTCGCTTCTCTTCCTAACAATTTTGCGGAGATGGCCTTCTTCCACCGACTTCTCAAACACTTTAATGAACGAGATTGTTCCCTTACGCTCCCCTCAATAAATTTTCAAACCCAAAACCTAATTTTTTAGCCACCTAACTACCGTCGGCTGCAAACGGTCGCTATTATTACTTTTTATGAGTGAACAAGCCGCCGCCTCCCCCTCCAACTATGAGGACGCTCTTAACGTCGCGCGCAACATTCAACCCGCGTTGAACAAGCTAATGCTTATCTTCCAGCGCACAACCGAAGGTACGTCCCTCACCACCTCACAGGTGTCGATCATGAATCAGTTACGCCTACGGGGACCTTCCCGAGTAAGCACCATTGCACAGGCAGAACTTATTCGAATGCCCACGGCATCTAATGCCCTATACCAATTAGAGCGTAATGGTTTCGTGGAACGACGCCGCGATGAAAAGGATCGCCGTGGCGTCCTGGTGGCTTTGACCCAGCTAGGCGAGTCAGAACTCAACATTGTCTCTCGACAACGCGCCGCAGCCCTGGCTGAGATCCTCCAGTGGCTAGAACCCTCGGATTTAGACAAAGCGCACCAGATGAGCACCTTAATTTCTAAGCTCGCAGACGTTTACCGCCCCACCATGGACTAAACTCTGGCAACCCCAGGGCGTAAATAGACCAATCTTCTTCACCGCGATCGATCCCCCGCCGCAGATTTCATTTTGTACGCTCAAGCGACTAATAATGGCACCAACAACGTCCCAAGATAGATCACCGGACTGATTGGTGCATGGCTAAGAATATCCCTTGTGAGTCGCGGGCTTCCCTCGCTAAAGAGGACCCCAACGACCCTGTTCGACTTCTAGTCTCGTGGAGCCCGTCCTCCACGGGCACGGAGGCGATCGAGTACGCAGCTTGGTTGGCTAGGTCCACCAAGGTTTGCATCAGAGTGATCTCTACTATTTCTGTGCCACGCGCCACAACAGTTTTCACCAAGCACGGCGGCAAGTACAAGAAGTGGTTTAAAAAGGAACAGGCTGAGTGCGAGCAAAGCGTGCTTGCCGCTCTCAAGGCAGCAGGAGTCGATAACTCACAGCTAGATGAGCGTCCTTCCGTCCTCCTCGCTGGACCTTCACGGCCACAACTCCTCACGGAGATGGCCACTGAATTCTGCGCGGACGCAATTTTGTTGGGAGCAAATCAGTCAGCTCCCAAGGGCAAGTTCTTTGCTGGCTCTACTGCAGACGCGCTCTTGCACTTTTCCCCCATTCCTCTCGGCCTCACCCCGCGCGACATCAAGCTTTCCAAGCATGGCGTTACACGCATCAACTTCGCCTTCACCGAGCGTGGCGACTCTGAAGACCCAGCGCTGCTTCATGCAGCCCGATTGGCAAACACATGGAAGTTGCCCCTCCGCATCGTGGCTTTCAATGCGGAGGGACTTATTGATGCCCCTCTGCATGACTCCGTCGACATCGCTTCCAAGCTCACTAAGGGCTGGCACGAACATACATTGGCAATGCTCGACAGAGCGCAAGACATTGTTGACCACCACTACCCCGGCCTGGAAATTTCCACCGATATTGGAACCGGGCATGGGTGGGCAGGAGCAGTTGATTCCTTGAAATGGAAGAAGGGCGACATCATGTGCATGGGTTCCTCCCCAATGGGGCCCATCGAGCGCGTGTTTATCGGCTCAGCCGCTACGGAGCTTCTCCCGCACATTCGGGTACCAGTGATGGTTCGGCCTTCCGACTCGGCACCGATTAAGGACTAGACTCCTGCGTATGAGTGCAACTGACGAGCATCCTGAAAACGATCTGACAACTGATGCGGATTATGCCAACCTGCGGCGCCCCGAGCCAGCAACGTTTGATGAACTCGCTGATGCACCTGATCCTCTTGCCGTTGCAAAAGCCAATCGCCGTTCGACGATTCAGGCAATTTACTTCATGCTGGGCATCCTCGCCGCCTCCGGGCTTTACGCACTGGTCCTAGCCCTTATCACGCGTTCCCAGGGCGGGGCGCTTTGCGACGCCTCCCTCGCCACCTGGCTATGCACCAACGGCCAGCGCCGCTTCTTTGCCTTCACTACCATAATCATCCCGTTCATCGGCATGATTGGCACGGCGCTCATCATGATTCACAAACTCAAGCGCTACTTACGTTGGCGTTCGTGGATGGCCATTTTTTGGGTGATGGCCTGCAACTTCATGTTGTGGTGCATCACCGATATCCAGATCCTGCTCGTCCCTCTCGGATAACCCAGCGCCTTCGGCGCTCCCTCAGCCAAAGCTTTCTCTAGGAGCACCGTTTTCTCATCGAGCTAAGCATTGGTTGCTGCAGCTGTAGCTGCGACCTCCGCGCATTCTGGACGCCCACAGTGCTGGGTTTCAACGTGCTGTACGCAATCGTCGCAAATTAGAACCTGCTGACGGCACGTGTCCTCATTAATGCAATTGTGGAACGTGTTCGTTGCTTTTCCACAGTGCACACAGTGCCCCAGCTGAATAAAGCCAGGATCTTGCAGCCCTTGCCCAAACTCATGGTGCATGCGTTTGTCGAAGACATACATCGAGCCTTCCCACAGGCCGTCATTGCCAAACTTCTCGCCGTAGCGCACGATGCCACCGTCAATTTGGTAGACCTCTTTGAAACCGCGATTCTTCATCAGGGATGAGAGGATCTCGCAGCGGATACCCCCGGTGCAATAGGAGACAACAGGCTTGTCCTTCATCCAGTCATACTTGCCGGACTCGATTTCCTTGATGAAGTCATGGGTGGTCTTGACGTCAGGCACCACGGCATTCTTAAACTTGCCAATCTCCGCTTCCATGGCGTTGCGGCCGTCAAAGAACACGACTTCGTCACCGCGCTCTTCTACCAGCTTGTTAACCTCTTCTGGCTTGAGGTGAACGCCGCCACCGACGACGCCGTTCTCGTCCACCTTGAGCTCACCAGGCGCGCCAAAGGCCACGATTTCGTCACGGACCTTGACCGACAGGCGCGGGAAGTCATCAGCGCCGCCATCGGACCATTTGAATTCCATCTTCTTAAATCCTGGGTATTCGCGGGTCTCACGAACGTAGCGCTTGCAGGCATTCATGTCGCCGCCCACGGTGCCATTGATACCGTGTTCGGAGATGAGAATGCGACCCTTCAGTCCGAGCTTCTCGCACAGATTGCGCTGCCACAACATGACGGCCGTGGGATCAGAAATTGGGGTAAAGCAGTAGTACAGAAGAATTTTGCTAAGGCTCACGCCACTAATTCTATGCTTGAGCTGTTTCTTTTCCTAAATTCTTCCGAAAACTCCGTACTTAGCGCTTTTGGTAAAGCGCCTGCTTGCGGGCGAACACTGGATCGGATGTGACGAGCACCCCAAGATTGCGGAAGATTCCCTCATCCACCGAGCCCAAAATCGTGGTGGTGTGAACATCGCAACCAGCTAGCTTCTTCAGCTGAGCCATGGCCTTACGGGCGTTTTCATCCTTGGCCGCCGATGCAGACAACGCGATGAGAACCTCGTCCGTATGCAACCGCGGGTTACGCGAACCCAGATACTCGGTCTTGAGCTTCTGGATCGGTTCGATGGCCTCTGGACTCAGCAGGTGGATCTCATCGTCAATGCCGGCGAGATGCTTAAGCGCATTGAGAAGCATCGCAGCGGAGCAGCCCAGAAGCGCAGAAGTGCGGCCGGTGATGATGGTGCCGTCGGCAAGCTGCAACGCAGAGGCGGGCTCGTCAGTTTCGGCGGCACGCTTGCGCGCCGGCGCTACTACTGGGCGGTCATCAGACTTGATGCCGGCCTTCGCCATGACGACGGCCGCGCGCTCGGACTGCGTGGAATCTAGGCCGAGGCGCGCCTCTTCCACCAAAGCCTTGAAGTAGCGACGAATAATCTCCTGCTTGGAGGCCTCACGGCAGACTTCGTCATCGGTGATGCAGAAGCCGGCCATGTTGACGCCCATGTCCGTCGGGGACTGGTACGGGGTGTTGCCGGTCAGCTTCTCCAGGAGGGTCTTAAGCAGCGGGAAAGCCTCAACATCGCGGTTGTAGTTCACCGTGGATTCGCCGTATGCGCTCAAGTGGAAGTGATCGATGACGTTTGCGTCGTTGAGGTCAACGGTTGCAGCCTCGTAAGCCAGGTTCACTGGGTGATCGAGCGGCAGGTTCCAGATCGGGAAGGTCTCAAACTTGGCGTATCCAGCCTGCACACCGCGCTGGTGCTCGTGGTAGACCTGCGATAGGGCGGTCGCCAGCTTGCCGGAGCCTGGCCCCGGCGCAGTGACGACAACCAGGTCACGCGTGGTTTCCGCGTACTCGTTCCGGCCAAGGCCTTCCTCAGAAACAATGAGGTCTGTGTTGGAAGGATAACCCGGGATAACGCGGTGGCGCGCAACGCTCAGGCCAAGGCGCTCCAGGCGGTCAATGAAGGCCTCAGCTTGGCTGTTGCCATCCTCCAGCTGGGTCATGACGATGTTGTTTACTAGGAAGCCACGGCCACGGAAGACGTCGACCAAGCGCAAAACGTCATCTTCGTAGAGGATTCCGAGGTCAGCGCGCATCTTTTGACGCTCGATGTCCTTAGCGTTGATGCAGATGAGGATCTCGACATCGTCTTTGATGCGCTCCAGCATGGCGATCTTGTTGTCTGGAGTGAACCCGGGCAGCACGCGGGAGGCGTGCATATCGTCGAAAAGCTTGCCGCCCATCTCCAGATACAGCTTGCCGCCGATAGCTTGGCGCCGTTCATGGATGTGCTCCGACTGCATCTCGATGTACTTCTCACGGTCAAAACCAAGCAAACGCGTCATTTAAAGGCCTTCCGCCATAGACAATCCCCGCAACCGGGCTGGATCTTTTGGATTGGATTTTACTCGAAAGAACTGGGTTTACTCATACGCCCTGCCACGGCGCCACACCGCCAGAAACCGCACTGACGACGCCGCCTAAAACATACGAGTAACGCCTGGGCCCCGGAAAGGACGGGCCCAGGCGTTACCTGTCTCTCTAAGGATGCGGAACAAGCCCTCACCCTCTACAACCAGGCAGTCCCACCCACCTGGCAATAGCCGCCACGCACCCCTACATGCGCAGCGGTTGGATCTATCACTCACCAGTAGATACATCCATGGGAAGCATATCAACGGCGGTTTCAAAATCAACGTTTGCAAAGCCAATCGGACAAAAATCCGATAAAGAATTTCACTAACCGATTCTAGCTTTATAAAAATTTAGCGCCATGCGCTGGTACTTTCTAGTCCAATTAATCCGGAAGAAAAATAAATGTGAAACGGACCACTATATATTTGGGCCGATCTTTATCAGATATGGTCGCGCTATAGACTAAACAACAAAATAGATAAATGTTTATTATGTTGACTTTCACCTATTTAACCTAGACCTTTAAAACAGGAAATGAACGCTTAAGCCTCGTCTTCGCACTTCAATCCCACACTCCAAACGGAAAAATGTCCGTTTTATCCTTGAGCTTTCTTCGCAGCACATGCAATAGACTTATCCCCATGCCCGAAGGCCACATCATTCATCACCTTGCACAGCGCCTCGACCGTGAATTCCGGGGTGGGCCGCTGCGCGTCACGAGTCCGCAGGGCCGCTTTGCGGCGGAAGCAGCCGTGCTCGATGGGACGCAGCTCGATTTCGCCGAAGCGCGCGGCAAACATCTCTTTTTGCACTTTTCCGCCGATGCGCCAGAGCACATCATCTATATCCACCTCGGGCTGATCGGCAGCTTGCGCTTTGAGCCTTTGGATGATGTCTGGGGCCAGATTCGCCTGCGCATCGAAAGCGATGACCTAGCTGCCAACCTCCGCGGGCCACAGTGGTGCCGGCTCATCACGGATGCCGAGTATGACGTCGCGCTCGCCAAGATTGGCCACGACCCCATCCGCGAGGACGCATCACCGGCTAACCTTTGGCCGCGAGTGCACAGGTCGAGCCGCAGCATCGGCTCCTTGCTGATGGATCAGCATCTCTTTGCCGGAGTCGGCAACATCTACCGCGCCGAGGTTTTATTCCGCCAGAACATCTCGCCTTTTATTGCCGGCAATGAATTAGACCGCCACGAATTCGATGTCATCTGGGAGGACCTGGTAGAACTCATGCGCGCCGGCGTGCCCACCGCCCGCATCGACACGGTCCGCCCGGAGCACACGCCAGAGGCCATGGGCCGCGCGCCACGCAAGGATGACCATGGCGGCGAGGTTTATGTCTACCGCCGCGCCGGCATGCCTTGCTATATCTGCGGCGAGCCCATCGCAGAAAAGAAGCTCGAAGGCAGGAACCTGTTCTGGTGCCCTACCTGCCAGAACGCTCCAGCCTAAGCAAGGGGGTATTTTGGGCGGCATGCGATATGCCTTTCACGTCGACGCCGTCCGCGCTGCCGAGGAGCGCCTGCTTGCCCAGCAGAGCTCTCCAGACCAGCTCATGCAATTGGCCGCCCACGCGGTGGCCGATGCCGCCGCGGTAATGCTCGCCGCCCACCCCGGCCACGTGATGATTCTGGCAGGCAGCGGTGGCAACGGCGGCGACGGCCTTTTCGCCGGCGCTCTTCTCGCCCAACAGGGGCACGCCGTCACAGCACTCGTACCCGAGACCTGTCACGCTGCCGCTCGTGCTGCGTTCGAGAAAGCCGGCGGCGAAGTTCTAAAAAGTGGGTCCACTCCTAATCCCACCACTTCCCTGCCAGCTGACACGAGCTTGCTTATCGACGCCGTGGCCGGCCTCGGTTCCGGGCGCGGGCTCAGCGGCCAAGCGCTAGAGGTCTACGAGCAGGCAACAGGCATTCCGGTGCTCGCGGTCGACATGCCCACTGGCATCAACGCAGAGACTGGCATCGCCGCCTGCAAAGGCGCAGTGCATGCTGACGTCACCATAACTTTCGGTTGGGCGCGCATGGGCCACGTACTCGCCGCGGAGTGCGGCCAGGTGGTGCTGGCGGATTTAACACTGCCCGGCGCGACATCGTTTAGCGCGATGCTCGAATCGCTCGCGCAACCGGCCGGACACATCGCCAACGAGCCCACCCTGGAATCCGCATATGCGTGGCGCCCCGGCAACATCGAGACCGCCCATGGCATCGCAACGCACCCGCGCCCGGTTGACTGTACCGGACCAATCGTTGACCCCACCCCAGGGATTTCCTCCGATAAATATTCCGGCGGCGTGGTCACTATTGCCGCAGGCAGCGACACCTATCCCGGCGCTGGCATCTTGGCAGCCACCGCGGCAGTGCGCACCAGCCCGGCCATGGTGCGCTTTATCGGAGACCGCTCCATCACCTCGCTCCTGCCGGAACTCGTGGTTCACCCAGATCTTGACTCAGCGGGTCACGCCCAGGCCATCGTCGTGGGCCCAGGACGCGGCACTGACGCTGCGGCCCAAGCGGAGCTCGCGGAGGTACTCGATGGGTTCATCTCGGCCGTCATCGATGCCGATGCGCTGCGACTCCTTGCCCGTCACCCCGAGTTGCGCGCCCGCCTGGGAAGCCTGCCCGTCACGGTTCTCACTCCTCACCTGGGCGAGTTCACCGAGCTTTACGAGGCGACCTTCAACAAGGACCTCGACCTGTCATCAGGCAAAGCAGCGCCACTGCAGGAGCTCGCCACAGCGCTGGGCTGCATCGTGCTGCTCAAGGGAAGAAATACCCTGGTTACTGCACCCGGCCAGCCCATCTATGCCTTCAACGCCGGTCACTCTTATTCCGCAACGCCTGGTTCCGGAGACGTACTGGCCGGCATCCTCGGCGCAGTCCTCGCACAGATACATCTTGAGGACAGAGCACAGGTAGGCCGCACGACGCTCACCGAGATCATCACAGAAGTCCTCCACGCCGGCGCCATTCAGGCCCATGCGGCAGCCATCGCGGCGAAAACGCCGGAGGGCTACGCCATCTGCTCGGCTTCGCAGATTGCCGCGGCGATCCCGCGGGCCGTCGCCAAGCTTTTGCGTGCGGCTCGCTAAAGCCTATTTGCTACGGCGCGCACGGAGCGGCGCAGCCTATGGGTCTCCCATGGCCACGTCATCGCAGCCCAGGCACCTGCCACGGCGCCGATCTCGGCGAGGATGTACCACGGCCCCAGCAGGTTGATGATGGTCCATGCCGCACCGAGCACCAGCATCACCCAGCCAGTCATCTGCCGATAGAAGATCTCCTTGGTAGTACCCCGTTTGCACCCGCTTGCAGGGCTTTAGGTACCGGCCGCCAACTTTCCGTCCTTGACGGTCACCACACTGTCCGCAAACTCCAGCAGGCTGCGGTCATGGGTCACAAACATCGTTGCGGTCTGTTGTTCATCAGTGATGTCACGCAGCAGCTTGGCGACGTCGCGCGAGAGCGAAGAATCCAGCGCCGCTGTCGGCTCATCCGCAAGCAGCACCTCGGGGTCAGCCATCAAGGCGCGCGCGATATTGATGCGCTGGCGCTGACCGCCAGAAAGCTGAGTGATGCGGCGAGCCTCCATCCCAGGCAGGCCTACATACTCAAGCAGCTCCCGCGCCTTTTCACGGCGAGGTTTTCGGCCTGCCATATGGTCCACAATGAGCAGCTGATCCAGGGCATTGAGCGAGCTGACCAAGTTGGATTGTTGGAAAATGATGCCGCGCTCACCGCTTACCCGCACGCCACCACTATCGGGCTCGATTAGCCCCGCGGCCACGGAGAGCAAGGTGGATTTACCGGAGCCGGATTCGCCGACGACGGCCATGAGCTGGCCCGGCTTGATTTCCAGGCTGACATCGTCCAACGCCACCACGCGATCGCGGCCATCGGGAAAGGTGACCGTCACGTTTTCAATTTCTAGCATTAGCCTTGTCCTCCCAACGCATCCAAAGGGTTGATTTTGCTGATTCGGCGAGTGGCCAGGACCGCGCCCAGCATGCCGAGTACCCACATGCCAGCGGCCGGGGCAGCAATCGTGCGCGCCGAGAGCACAAAAGGCACCGTCGATTGCGCGAGCGCGCCCAGGCCCCAGCCCACTGCGGCACCCACACCAACTCCGAGGGCGAGGATGAGTGCGGATTGTGCCAGGGCGTCGCCAAGCAGGTAGCGCGTCCGCGCCCCCAGCGCACGCAGAATCGAAAGATCGCGGGTGCGCTGCATGGTCCAGATGCTCAAGAAAGCCACCATCACGAGCGCCGAAATTGCATACAGGAAGCCCTGCATGGTCAAAAGTGAGCCGCGCTCCGAGTTGTAGGCGGGCAGGCCGCTTAAGGCCTCGCGCATGCTGACGGACGTGGGAAGCCCGGTGGCAACGCTGTTCGCGTGCAGCAGGGCGGTACCCACGACGTCGGAAGGCGCGTGGCTCAACTGCGCCCAGGTCTGCGTGGAAACCCACAGCACCGGCGAGTGGGAATAGTACAGATCCGGCACGGTGCCGCGGACGGCATAGGCCTCATCCCCAATCGCCACGGAATTTCCCTGCGTAATCGCTTGCGAGGCCACCACTCCCGTGGCCGGCACCTGCTGCTTGGTACCCGGAATAGGCTCGCCCGCCGGCAGGCCCAGCACGGCCACGCCGCCGAAGCCCTCCACCTTGGTCTGCGCGGTACCCAAAGGCGCGCTGCCAGGCACCACGTCGTCCGCGTAAATCTCCGACTCCGTAAAAGTTGGCTTCTGCGTGCTAAAGCTCGCCTGCTCATACTCATGCCCCAAGGCCTCCAAAGCCGAAGTGTTTTGTTTGCCAAGGCCCTCCGTGAGCCCAGAGAGCATGACCAAAAGCAAGGTAATGAGCGCGACCACCGCCCCAATCAACGCAAAGCGCCCGCGGGCTGCGCGCAATTCTCTAAGTGCAAGAAACATAGCTTCAAGCATCGCTACGGCGCGCGGATTAGTAATCGGGCCGCTAGTTGAACTTCGAGTCAACCAACTGGTTGATTCCCCGTGTCCGGCCTGAGGATTAGGGTAAATGGCTGTGAATGACGTGAAACAGCGCTCCCCGCAGACCTTCCATAAGCGCCTTAGCCCCTGGCGCGCCGGGCTGCACGTGATGTTCGCGTTTTTGTTGCTATTCGGCCTGCTGCGCGCCGGGCTCGACGGGCGCCTCGATGCCCGCGCCCTTGGTCTGGCAGTCGGATTGGCCGTGGTCTACGCACTGCGGCGCGTACTCCCCCGCGCCCTGTGGCTGGTGGGCCTGTGCGTGCTGTGGTGCGGGCTCATGGTGCATGCCCAGGACTTCATGTGGCTGGAATTCCCGCTGGTCTTTGCTTTTCTAAGCTCGCTTCCCCGCTGGCCGGGCATCGCCTGCAGCGCGCTGCTGTGGGCACTGGCGGCCTTCCTTCCCGCCTGGCAGCATCCGGCGGAATGGACCATCGCGGCGGCCATCGGCCCCTTCATCGGCACGGCCTTTGCCATCGGCGCCTTCCATGCCGGGCGCATGGTGCAGGCTGAGGCGGCGCACCATGCAGAGGTTGCCCGGCAGCTGCGCGCCACCCAGGCCGAACTTGCCGCGAGCGAGCACCAAGCAGGCCGCCTGGAAGAGCGCGAACGGCTCTCCCGGGAGATCCACGACACCGTGGCCCAGGGCCTTTCCTCCATCGTTCTGCTCTCGCGCGCGGCTCAAAAAGATCCTTCCCCAGAGACACTGGCGCTGATTGAAAAGGTGGCCAGCGAGAACTTAAGCGAGGCCCGCCGCTTCGTCAGCGAGCTAGCCGCCCCTGCCCCATCGCTGGAGGAGGCCCTCCAGCAAGTGGTGGATTCAGCTGCCGCCCAGGCCGCTGCGCTGGGTAAAAATACCGTCATCGACCTGGTTGTTTCGGGAGAAAGAACGGTGACCGAAGCGCACCGCCAGGACCTGTTGCGTGCGGCGCAAGAGGGGCTCAACAACATGCTCAAGCATTCTGGCGCCCGGCGCGCGGTGGTCACTTTAGGCTGTTTTGAAGGCGAGACCACGCTCGACATTGTCGACGACGGAGAAGGCATGGACCCTGCTTCACCTTCGCAGGGTGGCTTCGGGCTGCGGGGCCTGCGCCAGCGCGTGGAAAGCCACGGCGGTACGCTCACGGTGGAATCTTCCCCGGGCGAGGGAACCGCCCTTGCTATCCGTATGCCGCAAAAAGTAGAGGACCAGGATGCTTAACGTCATGCTCATCGATGATCATCCCGTGGTGCGCGCCGGCCTGCGGGCCATTTTGAACGCTTTCCCCGACATCGATGTGGTGCTAGAAGGCGCGGATGGGGCGGACGTCGCCAAGCTTGCAGCTCCCGATGCTCCACATGTTGACGTGGTCATTTGCGATATCCAGATGCCCGGCACCGATGGCATTGCGGCCACTTCTCAGCTCGCCCAAGCTGGCGGCCCGCCGGTGCTCATCCTCACCACCTATGACACCCAATCCGACATCGTTTCCGCCGTGGAGGCGGGCGCCCTGGGCTATCTCCTAAAGGATGCGCCGGAGCAGGCGCTTCACGACGCCGTCCTGGCCACGGCCGCCGGCAAACGCACCCTGGCCCCCGAGGTGGCAGCACTTTTGGCCGAGCGCATCACCTGCCCCGAGGTGGCACTTTCCGGCCGCGAGCTGGAGATCCTAGAAGCCCTGGCCACGGGCAAATCGAATAAGGAGCTTGCCCAGCGCCTGTTCATCTCGGAAGCTACAGTGAAGACTCACTTGATTCACATCTATCAGAAGCTGGGCGTGGATACCCGCACAGCTGCTGTCACCGTGGCCCGGGAAAGGAAGCTCATTTAAGTGTCCGCGCAGGTTTATGATTGCCTCGTTTTAGGCGGTGGCCAAGCAGGGCTGGCCACGGGCTATTACCTGCGCAGAAAGGGCCTTAACTTCGCCATTTTGGATGCGGAATCGCGCCCCGGTGGTGCGTGGCTGCACACCTGGCCCTCGCTGACTTTATTTAGCACCACGAGCGCCTCCAACCTACCGGGCTGGCCCATGCCTTTTTATGAAGGTTTCCCGCCGGCGAGCCACGTGGTGGATTATCTAACTCGTTACGAAGAGCGCTATGAGCTGCCGGTGCGACGTCCCTTCATGGTTGAGTCCGTGGAGCACGATGGGGAGTTCTTCCACGTCTACTCGAGCACGGAACGCTTGATGGCCCGCACCGTGGTGGCGGCCACGGGTACCTGGCGTGCGCCCTTCATCCCGTACTACCCCGGTAAGTTTGCGGGGACACAATGGCATTCGGCCTTTTATCCCGGCGTCGCGGAGTTCAGCGGCTCCCGCGTGGCAGTGGTGGGCGCGGCCAATTCCGGCGCACAGATCGCGGCGGATCTGCTGCTTGAAGGTATTACCACCACCTGGCTAACAAGGGGCGAGCCGCGCTGGATGCCTGACGACGTCGACGGACGCGTGCTCTTCCGGCGCAACCGCGAGCGCCTCAACGCCATCAATCGTGGCGAGCCTGACCCCGGCGCGGATACGAACCTGGGCGATATCGTCATGGTCCCGCCGGTGCTCAAGGCGCGTGATGAAGGGCTCCTGCGCGCCACCCCGATGCCGAATTCCCTCGACGACATCAACGCGGATCACCTGATTTGGGCCACCGGCTTCCGGCCCGCACTTCGCCCCATCTCCCGCCTACTGGTAGACCGCCAGCCCACCGTCCCTGGGCTCTTCCTCGTGGGATTCGGCACCTGGACCGGCCCGGGCTCAGCCACCATCACGGGTGTGTCCCCCTTTGCCAAGCAGGCTGCTGCTGACGTTGCAGCGCTTTTGAGGTAGCCAAGGTTTTAGGTTTACCTAAGTAGGTCTAGACTGGGCGTCGTTCTTTTTAGGGTTGGAGGCTTTACTTGTCCGCTTGGGATCTCTACGACGAGCTCATTGACGCAATTCCCCTGGATATCCAGGTGGTAAAGGCCGCACAGGGCCCGCAATGGACTCGCATCTATACCAACAACCCCAGCTGCGGCATCGCCCTGACGATGAGCGCCAGCTCGCGGCCCGCCCAGATGAATCACGACTACGCGGGTATCCCGCTGCGTGCCATCGCGCAGCTGTCGAAGAGCTGGAACTTTGCCGAGGCGTCGTTTGGCATGGCGGCGCTCAACGCCTTTTACTCCACCCAAGGCGTGGCATACGACAACAACTTCGTTCCCACCCCAGGCGAGAAAGTCACGTGGGGCGAGGTCTTTGACCCCTTCAGCGAGGCTGTCTTGGGCAAAAAGGTCGCGGTCATCGGCCACTTTCCTTTCGCGCCGAAGGCCCTGCACAACGCAGGCGAGTTCTACATGCTCGAGCGCCACCTTAACGAGGGTGACTTCCCCGATTCCGCGGCCGAATACATTTTGCCGGAGTGCGACTATGTCTTCATCTCTGGTTCGGCATTTGTAAACAAGACCGCCCCGCGCCTGTTGGAGCTTTCCCGCGATTCCTTCAATGTGCTGGTGGGCCCCTCCACTCCCCTCGCGCCGCTGCTGCTAGAGGACTACGGCGTTTCCATGGTCACGGGCATGGTTTCTGAGCGCCCGATGGGCATGTTTGAGGCGCTTGACAGCGCCGCCTTCCCCGGGATGTTCGACAACGGTCACCGCGTGGAGCGCCGGGCTTAGCCACCTGACCCCAGCAGAGTCTCGACAGCGGGACAGATGTCATCGACGATCTCGTCGATGCTTTTCTCCGTCATCAACCCTGCTCTGCACGAACTCTGTTTCGAGCAGGGTCTTCATGATGCTTGACTAAGCAACAGACCCCGTGACTAGCGCGCAGCCCAGAATCGTCAGGGCTGCCGCAGCCACAAACCCGATGCGGTGCAGGACTTTGGACTGCGCCTCTTTGCTTATCCGGGCAAAAAAGAATGCGCCCACCGCGGTGCCAAGAGTATTGAATACAAGATCATCGACGTCACTGAAGCCCAGCGCGAATACGTACTGCATCACCTCAATACCCAGGCTCAATGCTATGCCCGCCAAGATCGTGCCGCCCAGACCGAAGCGCACCCGCGGCAGGTTCTGCCCCAGCGCAACAAGGCTGGCACCCAAAGGCATGAACAGCAGGAAGTTACCAATCGTATTGGTCCACGGCCCGTACCAGATGGTGGGATTATCAAAGCCATTAAACATCTGCAGGTCCAGACTGCGGACCGCGTGCGCCGAGGCGTCAATTACGCCGGGAATCTCAATAAAAGACTTGCCGAGGGTAATCACAGCAATGACAGCGAGCACCAGGAACGTAACCACGACAGAATCGCGCCGCAGCGTCGCGTGGCGCGGCGGCACTGCTTGAATGCGGTGGCGAGGATGCGCGGTCTGCTGGGTGGACTGCTGGGTTACTGACATGGGAGCAAACCTAACAACGCAATCTGTGGATTCCCCGGCTGGTTTACTGGCAAAGTTCTGGTTCTACACAACTCACAGAGCGCGTACCATCGTGGGCATGACCACACTCGTAGTTACACGTTCCGAAGACAACAGCATCTCCCACACCTTTCAGGAAGAGCCCCTCCTCGCCGAGGGCGACGTACTGGTTAACGTTTCCCATTCTTCGTTGAACTACAAGGACGCCATGGCCCTGGACGGCAACAAGGGCGTCATGCGCATCAACCCATTGGTCCCAGGCATCGACGTCGTGGGCACCGTGGCTGAGTCCTCCGATCCGCGACTACCGGTGGGCGCGCTGGTGGCCGCATTCGGCGACGGACTCGGCGAGTTCCGCCACGGCGGCTACACCACGCAGCAGCGTGTCAACGCCCAGGCCACGCTGCCAGTTCCGGAGCGCTTCACTGCTGCCGACGCCGCTGCCATCGGCACCGCCGGCTACACCGCCGCCATCTGCGTCAACCAGCTGCTCACCCACGGCACGCGCGAGGGCCACGTGCTGGTCACCGGCGCCACGGGCGGCGTGGGTTCCATCGCCGTCCAATTGCTCAAGTCCCTGGGCTTCGAGGTCACCGCCGTTACCGGCCGCGTTGATAGCGAAAGCGAGTACTTGCAGGCCCTGGGCGCAGACCACATCATTGATCGCTCCGAGCTCTCGGAGACCGGCCGTCCGCTGCAGAAGGCGCTTTACGACGGCGCGGTAGACACCGCTGGCTCCACCGTCTTGGCCAACGTCTTGGCGCAGGTCAAGTGGGGCGGCGTCGTGGCAGCAACCGGCATGGCCGCTGGTCCTGACCTCCCGGCTTCGGTACTGCCATTCATCCTGCGCGGCATCGTCCTGGCAGGCGGCAACTCCGTCGACGCACCGCTCAAGGTCCGCGAGGACGCCTGGAAGCTGCTGGACGAACACCTTGATCTTGAGATGCTGCATTCTATTTCCAACACCATCGCGCTCGACGATATCGCAGACGCCGCCAAGGAGCTGCTCGCCGGCACCCACCATGGCCGCACGATCGTAGAAATCTAGACAAACTATTTAGCAGCGCTGGGAACAATTAATTTTCCCAGCGCTGTTACTATTTTCCTATGCGTTCCCGTCTCTCTATCTCTGCTGCCGCGCTGGTTGGCACCCTCGCCGCCGGCCTCGTCACGCCCGTTGCCCAGGCTGGCATCACCATCGACCCTAACGCTGTGCCCGGGCGTACTCAGGTCACGCTGCGCTACAGCAATGGCACAGTGGTCTCTACTGCTAATTCCCACGAATCTCGCCCGGCGCTTTCCTTGGTCAAGCTCTACTTGGGCTATTGGGTGCTGCAGCACGGCGCTCCGGCGGATAAAGCCCGCGTGGAGAACATGATTCGTTTCAGCGAGGACGGCACGGCCACAGACTTGGACCGCCGCTACCCGCAGGCAATCCCTGAGGTCATCGGCCAGTTTGGCCTGCATGAGACCCACTACCCAGGATTCTGGGGCAACACCACTACCTCTACTGAGGACCTTGCGCGCTTTACCTCCGCGATTGTGGGCGACCCACTAGCCACGCCAATTATCAATGGTATGCGCACCGCTTCCCCCGTTGCCGCTGACGGCTATAAGCAAGACTTTGGCACCATGAGAACGCCGATGAGAGAGATGGCGGAGATGACAATCGCATAGGTAGCGATAGCCATGGAGGTCTTGAACTCAGTGAAGAGCATCTCCGCGATCATCGGGGCGAAAGCACCACCGATGATGGAGCCAAACGCGTAGCCGATTGAAACACCCGAGAGGCGTACCTTCACTGGGAACATCTCCGCGTAGAGCGCGGACTGGGGACCATAGGTGGCACCCAGCATGGTCGCCAGGATGAGAACCGCACCACCGAAGAAGGCAAGATTGCCGGAGTCAACAGCCATCCAGGACGGAATGGACCACGCAGCCAACGCAATGTAGCCCACGATGAAGGTGCGCTTGCGGCCCACCTTGTCCGACAGGTGGCCGAAGTAGAGGGTGCCAGCGAACCAGCCGATGGATGCAACGAGCGCGACTAACAGGGCGTCGGTGCGCTCGTAACCCACTACCTTGGTGCCATAAGAGGTGAAGTAGGCGATGACAAAGTAGCCCACAGCGTTGTTAGCGGCGAAGATGAGCGCGCACTTAATGACGGTGCCAGTATGGCTCTTGAACAGGACCGCCAAGGGGGCAGATTCCTTCTTCTGAAGATCCTGCAGCTCAGCGAATGCTGGAGACTCTTCCACCGCGCGGCGGATGAAGTAGCCCAGAAGAATCAGGACAACGGAGGACAGGAAGGGGATACGCCAGCCCCATGCGAGGAACTGCTCCTGCGACAGGCCTGCGGAGAGAACCAGCATGAAGATGGTGGCCAGGAACATGCCGAGCGGAACGCCCACCTGCGGGAAGGCGCCGAAGAGGCCACGACGGCCACGCGGAGCATGCTCCACGGCGAGCATTGCCGCGCCGCCCCACTCACCACCGGCGGACAGTCCCTGCAGGATGCGGAGCACGACCAACAGAATCGGTGCCGCGATGCCAATCGCCGAGTAGTTCGGCAGGAGACCCATGAGCATCGTGGCCAAGCCCATGCCCACCAGGGTGACGACGAGGACTGGCTTGCGGCCCAAGCGGTCACCCAAGTGACCTGCAATGATCGCACCCAGCGGGCGGAACAGGAACGAAATACCCAAGGAAGCCCAGGAGATGATCTGCGCTAGTGACGCATTCTCATTGGAAACTGGGTCAAAGTACTGCGTGGCGAAGATGAGGCCCGCAGCTTGGGCATAAATAAAGAAGTCAAACCACTCGATGGTGGTTCCGACCATGGAGCCCGCGAGCACGCGCTTGTGCTCGGAGGTGATTCCAGTTTCCGGTTGGTTACGGTCAATAACAGGTGCAGACATAGGGTTTCTTCTCTCTATGGGTGCAGAAGCAGTTGGACGGGGGGATTTACATATCGCGATGGTCGATAATGCGCTTGGCCTTGCCTTCGCCACAGTCAACGTGGTCTACAACGTCAACGCCGACAGTGATACCGATGCGGTTCTTGATTTGCTTCTTCAGCCAATCACCGGATGCCTCGATATCGGACTTCGAGAGGTCGGGAGCGTGCTCGACAAGGAGCATGAGGTGGTCCATGCGGCCCTTCTTGGACAGGACGCACTGGTAGCGCGGACGCAGGTTCTTATCCTCAGTAATGATTTCCTCGAACTGGGATGGGAAGCAGTTCACGCCACGCAGAATGATCATGTCGTCGTTACGAGCCGAGATGCGGTCGATACGGCGCATGGAGCGAGCCGTACCTGGCAGGAGGCGAGTGATGTCATGTGTACGGTAACGGATGATCGGGAATGCCTCCTTGGTCAAGGAAGAAATCACGAGCTCGCCGTATTCTCCATCAGGCACCGGCTGCAGGGTTTCTGGGTCGATGATCTCTGGGTAGAAGTGATCCTCCCAGACGGTCAGACCGTCCTTGGTCTCCACGCATTCTTGCGCAACACCAGGACCCATGACCTCAGAGAGGCCATAAATATCGGTGGCCGTGATGCCGAAGCCTTCCTCGAGCTCGCGACGCATGCCCTCAGTCCAGGGCTCGGCGCCGAAGACGCCAGCTCGGAGAGAGGTTTCGCGCGGGTCGATGCCTTCTTTACGCATGCGGTCCAGCAGGTTGAGCACGTAGGACGGAGTACCCAGAATCGCGTCTGGCTCGAAGTCCTGCATGATCTGAATCTGACGCTCGGTTTGACCGCCAGAGGTCGGGATTGCGGTTGCGCCCAGCTGCTCGACGCCGTAGTGGGCACCAAGTCCGCCGGTGAATAGGCCGTAGCCGAAGGTGATCTGCACCTTGTCGCTAGGGCGGATGCCACCGGCACGCAGGGAACGAGCCACAAGCTCAGCCCAAATCTTCACATCGTTTTGGGTATAGCCCACCACGGTCGGTCGGCCGGTGGTGCCGGATGACGCGTGGATGCGGGAGATTTGGCTCTGGTTTACGGCAAACATTCCGAACGGGTACTCGGAGCGCAGCGTTTCCTTGTCCGTGAATGGGAACTTGGCAAAGTCTGCCAGCTCCTTGAAATCATCTGGGTGGACGCCCATTTCATCAAACGCACGGCGGTAATGAGGCACGTTGTAGTACGCATGGCGCAACTCATTCTTGGCTCGCTGGGTTTGCAAGGCGATGATTTCGTCGCGGGAAGCATACTCGATGCCCATCTGCGGGCCGTGGTGATCAGAAAAGATGTCAAACGTTGCGGTCACGTTGTTGCCTTTCGACTCGGGAGAATTAAGGTCCACACCCGCATTCCCTCGAAAGCACTGCTCGGGATTTTTAGCCTGGATTACGTGAGCCGGTGGTAACCGGCGGATATTGACTTACCGATCGGTCAGGTAAATCATGTGACGTACAATACAAGGCAATCACGTGAGCCACAACACAATTGTGAAAGTTTTTTGATCTAGCCCACAGTTAGGGGACAAACCCCCAGCTCAATCACTTAATTTTTGACAGCAAAAGCTCCCACGCGGAAGTTACCCCCATGCACCTCAACAACGCCGCTGGCAATCACTTGGCCCGCAAGCCACCAAACAGCAGCTCTGCCACCGAATTCGCGACTTCCTCCGCGCCGAGTTTACCCTTTGGGTCGTACCACTCGGCCACCGAGTTAACCATGCCGAAGACCATGCGCGTGAGCACCGCGGCGTCGAGATCCGCGCGTATTTCCCCTGCTTCCTGTGCATCCCGCACCAGCGGCACCACGGAGCGAGTGAGCTTACGACGCCGCTCCAGTGCACGTTCCTCCACATCCGAATTGCCACGCAGTCGCAGCAACAAGGCAACCGACTTAGGGTCGGTGCACAACACCTCAATCGAACCGCGAATCAGGCTCCACACCCGCTCCCCCGGCCCCAGGTCGGACTCAGCAACCTCCGCCACCACAGCTTCCAGGTTGCTGAGCGCATGCGCGACAGTCAGCTCGAGAATCTCTTCCTTCGAAGAAATGTGATGGTAGAGCGCCGACTTCGTAATCCCCAGCTCTTTGGCCACGTGCCCCATTGATGTCGCGTCATAACCGCGCGAGTTAAACGCGCGCACCGCCGCGTTAATCACATCATCACGGGAATACCCCGGGCGTCCACGCTGGGCGCCAGCATTCACATCAGTCACGCAAACCATTCAAGCAGAAGCCGGAAAAAATGGTTAGACTCTGCAATCACCACACCCCATTGCTTTAGATATCACTGCTCCTCACTCGACCAGGAGGAGCGACAATGCACCAAATCTTGCGCCCAGGAGTGGCGGAATCGCCAGAGTTTTCCCACGTCCGCGCCATGTTTGAAGGAGACAACGCCACCGCCCACATCGGGGCGGAGATCACCAAGTTAGAACTAGGCCATTGCGAAGGCCAGTTCATCGTACGTCCGGAAATGTGCAACGGCCACGGCACCGCCCAGGGCGGGTTTCTCTACACCTTTGCCGACTCGCTTTTCGCCGGCGCATGTAACTCCCCCGGCGAAGTAGCGGTCGCCGCACACAACTCCATTCACTACATCGCGCCCGCTTTTAAAGGCGACGTCGTCAAGGGCGTCGCAATCACCCGGCAGTCCTGGGGCCGCAACGGAATCGTCGACGTCGAGCTCAGCGTAGAAGGCAAACCCATCGCCGAGTTCCGTGGCACCTTCCGCGTCATTCCCGCCAAAAAGTAGACCCACATCACAAGAAATGTTGACGTAAGTCACAGATCTCCCATATACTGACCAACCATTCAGTAAGTAACCACCTGATTCCCACCTTGGATAGAAGGGTTTGCCCCCATGACGACTACTGATTCCACATCTGGATCCTTATCCGACGCCTCGTTGAGCGCAGTCCCCACTGCCTCAACAGCCGAGGAAGAGGCACGTTTCAACGCTCTCATCGCGGAAGACTCCCGCATCGAGCCCACCGACTGGATGCCGGCTGCCTACCGCAAGACGCTCACCCGTCAGGTATCCCAGCACGCGCACTCCGAGATCATCGGCATGCAGCCAGAAGCCAACTGGATCACCCGGGCGCCTTCGCTCAAGCGCAAGGCCATCCTCATGGCCAAGGTGCAGGACGAGGCAGGCCACGGCCTGTACCTCTACTCCGCCGCCGAGACTCTGGGCACCCCGCGTGACGAGCTCGTCCAGCAGTTGCTCGACGGCACCGCCAAGTACTCCTCCATCTTCAACTACCCGGCGCGCACCTGGGCTGACATCGGAGCAATCGGCTGGCTGGTCGACGGCGCTGCCATCTGCAACCAGGTTCCGCTCTGCCGCGCCTCCTACGCTCCGTACGGCCGAGCCATGGTGCGCATCTGTAAGGAAGAGTCCTTCCACCAGCGCCAAGGCTGGGAGATCCTCTACGAGCTGTCCCACGGAACCCCCGAGCAGAAGCAGATGGCCCAGGAGGCCATCAACCGTTTCTACGGCCCGGCACTACAGATGTTCGGCCCGCCGGATGATGACTCCCCCAACTCCAAGCAGTCCATGGCATGGAATATCAAGCGCTTCTCCAACGACGAGCTGCGCCAGCGCTTCGTGGACATGATCGTCCCGCAGGCCGAGGCCCTAGGCCTGCACTTCGAGGACCCGGACCTGAAGTGGAACGAGGAGCGCGGCCACTATGACTTCGGCGAGCTCGACTGGTCCGAATTCAAGGCCGTCATCAAGGGCGAGGGTCCCTGCAACGTGCAGAGGATGCAGCGACGTCGCCAAGCGCATGCCGACGGCGCCTGGGTCCGTGAGGCTGCCGCAGCCTACGCCGAGAAGCACCACTCGGCTGATACCTCGCTCATCGCTTAACGCCTAAGCACACTGCCCAACCTGCTTCGAGACCATAAGGAAGGTTCCATGTCCAGCTCTAACTGGCCCATGTGGGAGGTCTTTGTACGTTCCTCCCGCGGCCTCTCTCACGTCCATGCCGGCTCGCTCCACGCACCGGATGCCACAATGGCCCTGCGCAATGCTCGTGACCTCTACACCCGCCGCAACGAAGGCACCTCCGTCTGGGTTGTGCCCAGCGAGGCTATTGCCTCCTCCGACCCTGACTCCAAGGGCGGATTCTTCGAATCCCCGCAGGGCAAGAGCTACCGCCACGCCACCTACTACGACAAGTCAGAAGGAGTGCCGCACCTGTGACTGGATTTGCAGCCGCCGATTCTGCGACCAAGCAATCGCAGGGCAACGGCATCACCGCAGAAGATATCGCCGCCTCCGGCGCAGTCGCCCCCGAGGACACCGCACGCTATGCCCTCATGTTGGGCGATGACGCCCTCATCTTGGCCCAGCGCCTGGGCTGGTGGATTTCGCGCGCACCAGAGATGGAGGAGGACATTGCCCTGGGCAACATCGCCCTCGATCTCATTGGGCATGCCCGCTTCCTGCTGACCTATGCCGGTACCGCCTGGGGCAAGACCGAGGATGACTTGGCTTACTTCCGCAATGAGGAGGAGTTCCGCTCCGCCCGCCTGGTCGAGCAGGAAAACGGCGACTTCGGCTACACCATCGCCCGCCAGCTGCTCTTTTCCTATTACCAGCACGGGCTCTACACCGCCCTGTTGGAGTCCACGGATGAAACCCTGGCAGCTATCGCGGCCAAGGCCATCAAGGAGGTTGAGTACCACGTCGACCACGCCAACCAGTGGATTCTGCGCCTGGGCCTCGGTACCGAGGAATCCCACCGCCGTATCACGGAGGGCTTGATGTACATGTGGCCCTACCTTGACGAGCTCTTCGAGGATCTCCCGCTGCACGAGAAGCTGGCAGCAGAAGGCATCGCTGTTCTGCCTTCGAGCCTGCGCGCGCAGTTCGATGAGCGCATCGCCTATGTCCTCGACAAGGCAGGTCTGGCCATCCCGGACGTCAAGCAGGCTCGCTCCGGGCAGCGCACCGGGCGCTTTTCCGAGCACCGCGGTTTCATCCTCGCGGAGATGCAGTCCTTGGCGCGCCAACACCCCGGCGCGACCTGGTAAAGACAAGGAAAGGACCAAGGTTTCAGCGTGTCCATCACAGATAAGTCCCACCCGCTGCGCCCCACGCAGCCTGACGACGCCCACGTGTGGGACGTCGCTGCCGAGGTACCCGATCCGGAAATCCCCGTCATTTCCATCGCTGACCTTGGGATCCTCCGGGACGCTCGCCTGGAAGACGATACCGCGGTGGTCACGATTACCCCAACCTATTCCGGCTGCCCCGCCATGGAGCACATCACGACGGACATCACCACAGCGCTGACCGACGCCGGCTTTGCCAAGGTGCGTGTCGACCTCGTGCTCCACCCGGCGTGGACCACCGACTGGATGACGGAGACCGGCCGGCAAAACCTCAAGGATTACGGCATTGCGCCTCCCAGCGGTACAACCCGCGCCACGCCGGAAGGTCCTATCCCGCTCACACTCGAACCGCCACCGGCCATCGAATGCCCCCACTGTGGCTCCCGCCGCACACGTAAGCTTGCCCAATTCGGTTCCACGTCCTGCAAGGCTCTCTATAACTGCCAGGACTGTTTGGAGCCCTTCGACTACTTCAAGGTGCACTAATGACCACGACCCCGTCTGCCCCCGCAAAGAAGAAGGCCACGTTCAACACCCTGACCGTGTCCGAGGTGCGCGCCCTGACCGAGGACTCCGTGGAGGTTTCCTTCGCCATTCCTCCGGAGCTCCAGGACGACTATGACTACATCCCCGGCCAGTACGTTGCGCTGCGGGCAACTATCGACGGCCAAGAAGTCCGCCGCTCCTATTCCATCTGCGACGTGCCTCGCGATGGCGTGCTGCGCGTCGCCATCAAGCGCGACCGCGGTGGTGTGTTCTCCACGTGGGCCAACGACACGCTGCAGCCCGGCGACACCATGGACGTGATGAACCCGCAGGGCGCATTCACCTCGAAGACCCACCTGACCGGTCTGAACAATCCTGAGGCTGTCCGCGAGGAGCTGGAGAAGTTAGAGAATCCGCACCTCGTGGCCATCGCCGCGGGATCCGGCATCACGCCGATCATGGCTATCGCCCAGACCGTTCTCCACAGCTCCCCCGACACCACATTCGAGCTCATCTTCGCCAACAAAGGCGGCGGTGACGTCATGTTCGCCGAGGAGATTGGTGACCTCAAGGACAAGTTCCCCACGCGCTTTGCCGTGCACCATGTCCTCTCTCGCGAGCAGCGCGTCAATCCGCTGTTCTCTGGGCGCATCGACGCTGAAAAACTCCAGACCCTGCTGGATAACGTCGTGCGCACGGACAACGTCGACGAATGGTTCCTCTGCGGCCCCTTCGAGCTGGTGCAGCTGGTTCGTGATGAGCTGGCCAGCCGCAACGTGGGCGAAAAGGATGTGCGCTACGAGCTGTTCACCACCGGCAAACCTTCTGGGGATCAGAACCAGGCTGGCCGCCACGTCGAGGTCGATCCGGAAGGCGATAACGCCACCATCAACTTCCAGCTCGATGGCCTTTCCGGCTCGGTTGAGTCTCCGGTTTCTGCCAATGAATCCCTGCTCAACGCGGCCCTGCGCGTGCGTTCCGACGTCCCCTTCGCCTGCGCCGGCGGCGTGTGCGGCACCTGCCGCGCCAAGCTGGTCGAGGGCGACGTCGACATGGCGGAGAACTACGCGCTGGAGGCCGATGAGGTCAAGGCCGGCTACATCCTGACCTGCCAGTCGCGCCCCACCACGCCGAACATCGTCCTCGACTTTGACGCCTAGGAGAAACACCCATGATCGATTTACACCACGACGCCGAAGCCGGAATCGTTGAGCTCGTACTCAACAACCCCAAGGCCATCAATTCTCTCGCGGAGGAAGACCTCGCCGAGCTCTCCCGCTCCCTCGATGAGGCCGCGCAGCTTAAGCCCCGCGCGCTCATCCTGCGCGGTGAGGGCAAGGGTTTCTGCGCCGGCCGCAACATCAAGGGGCTCAATCCGCGCGAAGACGACGCCACCGCCTACCTCGCGGACGTTGTCACTCCCGTGCTCAAGAAGATCGACAACTTTCCTGCCCCCACCTTCGCCGCCGTGCACGGTCCCTGCCTCGGCGTGGGTCTTGGCCTCGCCTTGGCCTGTGACGTCGTCTACGTCGCCGAAGACGCCAAGTTCGGCTCCCCGTTTGCCAACCTGGGCGCCACTCTCGATTCGGGAGGGCACTCCCTCTTCGTCGAACGCCTCGGCACACACCGCGCGATGGACCTCATCATTACCGGCGAGCTCATCTCCGGCGCGGAGGCAGTGCGCGCGGGGCTCTTCTCCCGCGCAGTACCGGCAGAGGAACTGCTGGAGTTCACCCGGGGCATCGCCCAGCGCGCAGCCCACGGCGCCACCCAAGCTTTCCTCACCAGCCGCACCCTGGTCCAGGACATCCGCGATAACGGCACCGGGCTGTGGGCCAGCGTCGATGCTGAGAACATTGCCCAAGGCAAACTCTGCGATACCGAGGATTATTACGAGGGCTTTGCAGCTTTCAATGAGAAGCGTCCGCCGGTCTTCCACGGCCGCTAAAACCTCCAGACCTCCTAGAACACACAACAGCTAAGGAATCACATGACTGCATACCTGGTATCCGGCTTCCGCACCCCCGTGGGCCGCTACGGCGGCGCACTGTCCTCGGTTCGCCCCGATGACCTCATGGCCACCGCTATCAAGAAGACGGTGGAGGAGGCCGGACTCGACCCTTCCGCGGTGGATGAAGTCATCATCGGTAACGCTAACGGCGCCGGCGAGGAAAACCGCAACGTTGCCCGCATGTCCTGGTTGCTCGCCGGGTTCCCGGACACCGTACCGGGCATTACGGTCAACCGCCTGTGTGCTTCGGGCATGTCCTCGATTGCCTTGGCCACCGCCCTCGTGGAGTCCGGCCAGGCAGATATCGTCGTGGCGGGCGGCGTCGAATCCATGTCCCGCGCCCCCTGGGTCATGGAAAAGCCAAACAAGCCTTTTGCCAAGCCAGGACAGGTCTTTGATACCTCCATTGGTTGGCGCTTTGCCAACCCGAAGTTCGCGGAGCAGGAGAAGATGACCTACTCCATGCCGGAAACCGCCGAGGAAGTAGCCAACGTCTTTGGCATTAGCCGTGAGGACGCCGATGCCTTTGCGGTGCGTTCCCAAGAACGCGCACTCGCCGCTATCGAGGCCGGCAAGTTCGCCCGGGAAATCGTGCCGGTGGAGGTCACCGACCGCAAGGGCAACGTGACGGTAGTTGACACCGATGAGGGACCCCGCCCCGGCACCACGATGGAGGTCCTAGCCAAGCTGCGCCCGGTGACCTCCCTGGGTGACGTCACCACAGCGGGTAACGCCTCCTCGCTGAACGACGGCGCCTCCTGCGTCATTGTCGCCTCCGACGAGGCCCTCAAGAAGCACAACCTGACCGCACGTGCCCGCGTTGTCGCCAACTCCGCGCGCGGTGTGCGCCCGGAGATCATGGGCACCGGTCCCATCCCGGCGACCCGCGACGTGCTCGAGCGCGCCGGCTGGGAGCTGGACAGCGTGGATGCCATCGAGCTCAACGAAGCTTTTGCCTCACAGTCCATCGCCTGCATCCGCGAGCTGGGCTTGGATGAGGACAAGGTCAACGCCTGGGGCGGCGCCATCGCGCTGGGCCACCCGCTGGGTTCCTCCGGTTCCCGCATCACCTTGACCCTGCTCAACCGCTTAGAAACGGACGGGCTGAGCCGCGGCATCGCCACCATGTGCGTGGGCGTGGGCCAGGGTACCGCGATTGCGATTGAGAGGGTGTAAATGACGACTGCCATTGAGATTTCAACGCGCGGTGAGAGGGACGACATCGTCGTCGCCAAGCTCAACCGCCCCGAGGTGCGCAACGCCATCGATGAGCAGATGGTGGCGGAGTTCCACGAACTCTGCGCGCAGCTCGAGTCCGATCCCCGCATCCTCATCATCACCGGCTGCACGGTGGATACCCCGAAGGGCCCCCGCGGGATCTTCGCCTCCGGGGCGGACATCGCGCAGCTTCGTGAGCGCCGCCGCGAGGATGCCCTCCGTGGCATCAACTCCGGCATCTTCCACCGCATCGCTTCCCTTCCCGCCCCCGTCATCGCGGCGGTGGATGGCTACGCTCTCGGCGGCGGATTGGAGCTGGCGCTGGCCGCCGACTTCCGGGTTGCCACTCCTTTTGCCAAGTTTGGCCAGCCCGAAGCCGGCCTGGGTATCGCTGCCGCCGCGGGTGCCACGTGGCGCCTCAAGGAGTGCGTGGGCACCCCGCTGGCGAAGGAGATCCTGCTGGCCGGGCGCATCCTCAACGGCGAAGAAGCCCTAGCCAGCCACCTGGTCAGCGAACTGCACGAGCCGGATGCGCTTGTCGACGGCGCCCTAGACCTAGCCGGGCGCATCGCCCAGCAAGACCCGTTGGCCGTGCGCTTGACCAAGCAGCTCATTTCCATGCCTGATGCGGCGCACCCGGCGGTGGACAACATCGCCCAGGCCGTGCTCTTTGAGTCCCCCGCCAAGTTTGAGCGGATGCAGGCCTTCCTGGACCGCAAGAAATAAACCTTCCACTCACAAGGAGAGTTAAATCATGTCCCCAGTACTGCAGGTTCCTGCCAAGGTTGGTGTGCTCGGCGGCGGCCGAATGGGCGCCGGCATTGCTCACGCCTTCCTGGCCTCCGGCGCGTCCGTGACCGTGGTGGATATCAACGAGGATGCCGTGGCGGCCGCCCGCGAGCGCGTGCACAAGGCCATCCGCGGCTCCCTCGACCGCGGGGCGGAGGGCACCTTCGAATCCTGGGATGAGCGTCTCAGCTTTTCCACCGCCGCCTCCGCCTTTGCTGGTTTCGACCTCGTGGTTGAGGCAGTTCCAGAATCGATGGATCTCAAGGTAGCCGCCTTCCGGGATATCGCCGAAGCAGCCCCGCAAGCCGTCGTCGCCACCAATACCTCCTCGCTGTCGGTATCGCAGCTGGCGGAAAGCATCCCCAACGATGTCATCGGCCTACACTTCTTCAACCCGGTTCCGGCCTCCAAGCTGGTGGAAGTGGTTGTTGCCGAGTCCACCCCGGACACGCTCGTGGACGCCGCCAAGGGCTGGGTCGAGGGCCTGGGCAAGACCGCAGTGGTGGTCAAGGACGCCCCCGGCTTCGCCTCCTCCCGCCTCGGCGTGGCCATTGCGCTGGAGGCCATCCGCATGGTGGAGGAAGGCGTAGCCTCACCGCGCGATATCGACAATGCCATGGTGCTGGGCTACAAATTCCCCATCGGCCCGCTGGAGCTGACCGATATCGTCGGGCTGGACGTACGCCTAGGCATCGCCGAATACCTCGAATCCCAGCTGGGTGAGCGCTTTAGCCCGCCGCAGCTCATGCGCGACATGGTCGCCCGCGGGGAGCTGGGCCGCAAGTCCGGCAAAGGCTTCTACGACTATTCCGAGTAACCGTACTCTTCTCTGCCTGGCTCTGGCACCACAAAGCGATAACCCAAGCCGGGCTCTGTGAGTAGAAAACGTGGGTGGGCGGGGTCATCCTCCATCTTGCGCCTCAACTGGGAGGTGTAAATGCGAAGGTAGTGCCCCTGCCCCTCAAAGCCGGGACCCCAGATCTCAGAGAGCAGGTCCTCCTTGCGCACCAAGCCACCGTGGGCGCGAAGTAGCGTAGTGAGCACGCCCCACTCAGTGGGTGTCAGATGCAGCGGCTCGCCACCTTTGGTGATGGAATGGTGCGGAACATCAATCACGATATCCCCGGCGCGAACCACAGCGATCTCAGTGCGCCTCACCGGACTCTGTGGGCTACCATGCCGCAACGCCACTCTCACGCGGGCTAGAAGCTCCTCCATAGAGAAGGGCTTGGTCACGTAGTCGTCCGCGCCGCGGTCGAGAGCTGCGGCGCTAAACAGCGGATCGGAGCGCGCCGTCAGGATGATGACCGGTACCGCAGACCACCCGCGGATTCCTTCCAACACGACGGTGCCATCCATATCCGGCAGCCCCATGTCCAAAATCACAACGTCTGGCTGCTGCTGCGACACCACCTGTAGTCCCTCTGCGCCTGTACGCGCCTGGTGAACCTCGTAGCCACGAGCCTTGAAGTTAATACTCAACGTATTAAGTAGGCGGGGGTCATCGTCCACAATGGCGATGCTGGTTTTCTTCGTCGTCATTTTTGTTCTCCTCCCGCGACGGGAAACCGCAATATAAAGGTTGCGCCCGGGGTGGCAGCCACCTCGATGCTACCGCCCATGGCCTCTACAAAGCCTTGGACAACAGAAAGACCAAGGCCTACTCCGTTGTCGTTGCTGGTATCACCCAAACGCTGAAACGCTTGGAACAGTTCCTTCTGCTTCTCCGGTGGGATGCCCGGGCCTTCATCGACGACCATCAGTTCTACCTGTTCGGTGGTGGTCTGGGCACTCAAAGTAACGTCGCCGGTTGGCGCATAGCGCAAGGAGTTATCGAAGAGATTGGCCAAGACGCGCTCCATGAGCGCCGTATCCGCGCAGCACGTAACTCCACGCACGCTAGGGTCAAGGTGAATGCGCCCAATTTGCTCTCGGGAATGCCCAAAGGCACAGGAAGCGATGGCGCGATTAGCCACTTCGGCCACCTCGACGATGTCTCGGCGGGCGGTTATGGCGCCAGCTGTGAGCCGGGAGTAATCCAGCAGGTTGGTTACCAATCCGGTAAGTTCCTCGATGCTCGCCGCAGTTTCTGCCAAAAGCATGTCCTGGTCTTCGGGAGTGAATTCAATGTCAGCGTTGCGCAACGAGGACACCGCCAACTTGGCCGTCGCCAGCGGGGTACGCAGGTCGTGGCTCACACTAGACAGCAGCGCTCGGCGCAACTCGTCAGCAGCGGCTATCGCATCTGCGCGCGCGGCCTCAGCAGAGAGCTTTTCGCGGCGAACAATGCCTGCGAGATAGCCCGCTACCACGGTGACCAGACCTCGGTCACGAGCAGACAATGCCGGGCCCTCGAGACGCAGCTGAACCGTGCCATCTGCGCTCGCAACAACGGTGTCCACTTCCTGTTCATGGCGAATTTTTTCGGGAATATGAAGGTGTTTCGAGGTGCGTTCGGGGGTAGCTGCGCGCCAGGTGGCAAGAACGTCACCGTTTTCATCCAGCAGCTCTGCTCTACGACAATTAAAAGCCTCCCCCACCTTGCGCATCACGGCATCTTTCGGGGAAGAATCCGCGCGGCGATTCAAGGCGGCGCGGGAAAACACCGTGAGTAGCTCGGCATCGCGCGCAGCAATAGCCGCGTTCGCACGCTCAATCTTGGCGCGGCGCACGAGCATGCCGACGGCCAGCGCAATAGCCACCATGACTACGGCGATCACGGCGTTAGCGGGATCAGCAATATCGAAGGTATGGATCGGCACGGTGAAGAACCAGTTGACCGCTAGGCCGGAAGCCACCGCCACCACTACGGCCGGCCACAGGCCTCCCAGCAAACTGACAAGCAGGATGAGCGCAAAGTAGAACGCGGAACAAGTACCTGTTCCCAAATCCTGACCGTCCGCCTGCACCAACAGCGCAGTGAGCCCCACGAAAGCTAACGCTGAGCTAAGCCACGCGATGGCACGCTGCGGGAAGGGGCGGAAAGGATGCAGCATCCGTGTGAGCGGAAGTGGTTTTTCCGGGGGAAGGTTGACTATGTGGCAGTCAATCGAGCCGGATTCACGCAGCACCGTTTCCGCTACCGTACCGTGCCAGTGCACGCCGAAACGACGCCGCGGCGAGACCCCCACTACGAGCTGGGTGGCGTTGACACTCCGGGCAAAATTAAGCAGGGCTTCTGGGACGCTGTCCCCGGTAACCTGGTGCAGTCGTGCGCCCACATCCTGGGCTAAGGACTGCAGCCGGGCGAGCTGTTGCGCTGATCCCCCCACCGAGGAGGAACGAGAGGTGAAGGAATCACCGAAAACAACGTGGACCACGTGCAATTCCGCCGAGGATTTTGTCGCAATGCGCCGCCCGCGGCGGATAAGAGTCTCAGCATGGGCAACGTTTTGGATGGCCACAACCACCCGCTCACGCGCTTCCCACGTTTCGGTGATTTTCTGATCCGAGCGATAAGTGATGAGTGCCTCATCAACCTGATCCGCTAGCCACAGCAGTGCCAACTCGCGCAGCGCGGTGAGATTTCCCACGCGGAAGTAGTTGTTGAGTGCAGGCTCAATGCGTGCCTCACGGTACACGTGGCCGTCGCTCAGACGGGTGCGCAACAGCTGAGGGGAAACGTCAACAAGCTCGATCTCATCGGCAGCACGTACTACCTCGTCCGGCACTGTTTCCTGCGGCGCGATACCCGTGATCTGCTTGATAACGTCGTTGAGGCTCTCCAGATGCTGGATATTGAGAGTCGACATGACGTCAATTCCGGCGTCCAGAATCTGCTCAATGTCTTCCCACCGCTTCTCGTGAACCTCGCCGCGCGGGTTAGAGTGAGCAAACTCATCGACGAGAACGATCTCCGGGTGCCGCTGGATAACCGCCGTGGTGTCCATTTCACCCGCGGAAATGCCCTCGACAGCGCGCCTCGGTACAATCTCCAGCCCCTCGCACAGGGCCTTGGTGTACGCGCGCCCGTGGTCTTCCACGACCCCAACGACAACGTCGCGGCCTTGGTCGACCAGCGTGTGCGCTTCGCTGAGCATGGCGCAGGTTTTGCCCGCGCCGGGAGCGGCGCCCAACAGAATCTTCAGGGTGCCGCGTTTGACCCGCGTCGGGGGTGTCGTCGGTTCGGTCAACATTGCTTCATCTTATGAGCTGATCTTTATGAGCAGGGGGTAGGCGTGGGCAATGCAATATTGAGTGTGGTCACATTCACCGTGTCCTCACCCAAGAAACCCAGGCTGGCATGCTCAGTATTGTCTGCAATCAGCTTCTTCACGTCTTCGATACGCATACTCTGTTCCCGGGCCACACGCGGAGCCTGCAGCTCCGCGTACTCAGGGCTGATGCCGGAATCCACGCCGGAACCGGAGCCGGTAACGGCATCGGCAGGCACGTGCTCCACTGATACGCCTTCGCGCTGAGCAATCTCCTCTCGGCGTTCCCGGATGGCCTTCTCTAGCTCCGTGCTTGATGTGCCGTAGTTACTCATACCTTCCGCGCGGGCGAAGAAGTAGGGGCCATTTTCCAAGCCATCCTGAATCTGAGTGGAACCGACCAGGCATTCACCCTGGTAGATAAGGTTTCCCTCGGCAGATTTCGGGGTGATGCGAGATATTCCCCACACCGCGGCCGGATAGATCATGCCCAGCGCGACGACGCATAAGAACACGGCGACGAATCCGGCGATGAGATTACGCAGATAAACACGCATTATTGCTTCCTTTTTCTTTGCAGGTTTTCTTTATAGGCCTGGAAGGAGGGAGACGACATGGTCGATAACCCAGATGCCGATGAAGGGGGTAATAACACCGCCGAGACCCCAGATGCCGAGGTTTCGACGCAACAGTGAGGACGCGGAGGCCGGCTTGTAGGACACACCCTTGAGCGCCAATGGGATGAGCGCGACGATGATGAGCGCGTTGAAGACAACTGCGGACACAATGGCGGACTCAGGGGAATGTAGGTGCATAACGTTGAGGCGCTCCAAGTGCGGCAACTGCGTAGAGAAAAGCGCCGGCAGGATGGCAAAGTACTTCGCCAGGTCATTGGCCAAGGAGAAGGTAGTCAACGCGCCGCGGGTGATAAGCAGCTGCTTGCCAATTCGGACGACATCGATGAGCTTTGTCGGGTCAGAATCCAAGTCCACCATGTTGGCAGCTTCCTTCGCCGCGGAGGTACCAGTGTTCATGGCCACGCCCACGTCCGCCTGGGCCAGCGCCGGGGCGTCGTTCGTACCGTCACCCGTCATGGCCACCATTCGGCCTTGTGCTTGCTCCTCACGGATGCGGGCGAGCTTGTCCTCTGGAGTAGCTTCGGCGATGTAATCATCGACGCCGGCTTCCTTGGCAATGGCTGCTGCGGTCAGCGGGTTGTCACCGGTCACCATGATGGTCTTGATACCCATCTGACGCAGTTCAGCGAAGCGCTCGGCCATGCCGGGCTTGACGACGTCACTCAGTTGCACCACCGCAATAACCGTGCGGCTGCCATCGGATTCTTCCACAGCGACAGGCAGCGGGGTGCCACCGTCTTGTGCAATCTGGGTTACGGAATCCTCGATCTCTTGCGGCCAGGTGCCACCTGCTTCAGTCACCCACTTGCGTACGGCATCGCCAGCGCCTTTGCGCAGCTTGCGGTGAGCCAGGTCGAGACCGGACATCCTCGTCGACGCGCTGAATGGAACGACCTCCGCACTCCGCGCTTCTGTATCTCCTTCGCTGGACAGGGAGTAGTTTTCAGTCAGCCAGGCCACGATGGAGCGACCTTCTGGGGTTTCATCCGCTAGGGAGGAAATGCGAGCAATCGCTGCAGCCTCGCGCTCGTCAACGCCCGAAGCCACAATCAGGCCGGTGGCCTGGCGGTTTCCGTAAGTGATGGTGCCTGTCTTGTCCATGAGGAGCGTGGCGACGTCACCAGCTGCCTCCACCGCACGGCCGGAGGTGGCCAGAACGTTGTGGCGAACGAGGCGGTTCATTCCGGCGATACCGACTGCCGAAAGTAGGGCGGCAATGGTGGTAGGGATTAGGCAGACCAACAGAGCGATAAGGGATAGTGGCGAAAGCTCCGCGCCGGTGAATAGACCCATCGGGGCAAGCGCAGCGACGGCGACGAGGAAGAGGATGGTCAGCGTGGAGAGCAGGATGCTCAGCGCAATCTCGTTCGGAGTCTTGCGGCGTTCCGCGCCCTCCACCAAGGCGATCATGGTGTCAACGAAGGTGGAGCCCGGTTCGGATGTGATTTTGACCTTGATGGAATCAGAGAGCACCACGGTGCCGCCGGTCACGGCACAGCGGTCACCGCCGGCCTCGCGGACCACAGGGGCCGACTCACCAGTAATAGCCGATTCATCTACGGTGGCAGCACCTTCGATGACGTCACCGTCACCCGGGATGGTCTCCCCTGCTTCCACACGCACGATGGCACCCTTGGTCAGCCCGGACGCGGGGACCACTTCAATGCCAGAGTCAGTAATGAGATTGGCGGTGGCATCATCGCGCACAGAGCGCAGACTGTCTGCCTGGGCCTTGCCACGGCCTTCAGCATAAGCCTCGGCGAAGGCGGCAAAGGCAATGGTGAACCACAGCCATACCGTCACAACCCATCCGTAAAAGCTGGGGTTGAGGATGGACCACACAGTGGTCAGTGCGGCGCCGACCCACACGACGAACATCACGGGGTTGCGTGCTTGGGCGAGCGGGGACATTTTGCTCGGCAGCGTTTTCAGCGCCGCAGCCGCGAGGCCGCTGTTCTTCTCCGGTGCGTTGCTATGAGGAGTCTTATCCGGCTCAGCGGTGATGGTGTGGGTTGTCATGATAGTGCCTCCGAAATGGGACCCAGGGTGAGGACGGGGAAGAAGGTGAGTGCTGCGACCAGCAGGATGACGCCGATGGTCAACAGGGAGAAGGTGACGCCGGACGTGGGCAAGCTGCCTGCGGTGGTGGCCTGGCGCTTCTGCCCTGCCAGGCTTCCGGCCAGGTATAGGGCGAAGACGATCGGCAGGAAGCGACCCAACAGCATGGCCAAGCCCAACGTGATCTGCCACCAGGGCTCAGTCACCGTCAGTCCAGCAAAGGCAGAACCGTTGTTATTCGCCGCCGAGGTAAAGGCGTAAAGAACTTCCGACAGGCTGTGGGCATTATCAGCCGTTCCCGGCGCACCGAAGTTGGTCGCTGAAGCTTCCACGAGCTTGCGCTGCGCCACGGAAGCGCCGACACCCACAAGAACCAGAACCGGCATGGTGAGGATGTACAGGCTGACCGCTGAAATTTCCTTGCGGCCAATCTTGTTGCCCATAAACTCCGGTGTGCGGCCCACTAGGAGGCCACCGATGAACACAGCGAGGATAGCCACAACCAACAAGCCATAGAGGCCAGTACCCACGCCGCCCGGCGCGATTTCACCCAGCAGCATGTTGAGGATGAGCAGACCACCGCCCAGTGGGGAATAGCTATCGTGCATAGAATCCACCGCACCAGTCGAGGTACCCGTGGTAGACACGGCGAACAGTGCTGAGGCATCAATGCCTAGTCGCTGTTCGATACCTTCCATGTTGGCGCCTGCCAACTGAGACGCACCGCCGACAAGGGTGTGCTGTGCCCAAGTCACCAGAACAACCATGACGGTCCACAAACCACCAGCCACGCTGAGCAGCGTCCACGCGTGCTTCTGCGACTTGAGCATCACACCATACGTGCGAATCATACAGAAAGAGATGACAAGCAGAGAGAAGATCTCCACCAGGTTGGTAAAGCCGGTCGGGTTCTCAAACGGGTGCGCAGAGTTGGCACCGAAGATGCCACCGCCGTTGGTACCCAGGAGCTTAATGGCTTCCTGGCTGGCCACGGGAGCACGGGAAATATCTACACCGGACTCCGTAACCAGGTTCGAGCCAAAGGTTTGCATGGTTCCGCCGAGGACGAGCACGGTGGAGATGAATAGCGACAGGGGAAGCAGGATGCGGACGAGGCCGCGGGTGAGGTCCACCCAGAAGTTGCCGATGAGGTGCTGACCATTCTCGGTTGCCAACGTATCGCGGTCATAACCCAAGTGGCCGATGCCGCGGATCAAGGCAACAGCAACACACATGCCCACTGCGGCTGAGGCGAAGTTTTGCACGGTCAGGCCCAACATCTGGGAGGCGTTGGTCAGGGTATCTTCACCCGAGTAGGACTGCCAGTTGGTGTTGGAGGTGAAAGAAGCCGCGGTGTTGAAGGCCATCCACGGCTCCACTGCGTCTTCGCGGGCGTTGCCAAAGCTTGGCAACACTGCTTGGAGCCGCTGCACTGCGTAAAGGACGAGGACGGAGGCCAAGCTGAAGCCCAGCAGCGCACGAGTGTAGTTCTTGGCGTTATGGCCCCGGTTAGGGTCAATACGCAAAATTCTGTACACAAGGCGCTCGACAGCCCAGTCTTTTTCAGAGGTATATGTGCGGGCCATCCAATTGCCCAGCGGCACGTAGGCCGCCGCTAGAAGTGCAAGGAGGGCAAGATACTGCGGCGCCACCGCCGCAATGCTAGCGATCATGCGAAACGCTCCGGGTCAATAAGGGAAATGATGAGATAAGCCACGAGCGCGACAACAATGATGAGCCCGATGACTGCTGTGATGGTGTTCATGTTCTACGCGTCTCCGTCCATAAACTCGTTGATGGAGGAAGGACCGCTGAACGCAAGGACCACGATCACAATGACCAGAATGTCCAACATGTGGGAGAGACCCCCTTGGGTGAAAGCGATACTAGGTGTGCCCGGTGCCCCAAAGCACCAAGCGCCGGTGCATAGTGCACCTGCCGAGCACTGACGTTAGGCCCGTTCCCCCTGGGACCTACCGGTTATTTGCGGCTTCTTTACGCCTCTCTACCCCGATTTTTACGCTTTATTTACACCCGCCTTTACCCCCGCCTACTTAGGGTCAACGAGCGCGTTCGTGATGCGTGCCGTGCACAGCCTCCTCCCCTCCTCATCTGTAATGACGATCTCGTGGGAGCACAGCGTCTTGCCCAGTTTGATGGCGGTGGCCGTCGCCGTAACCAGACCCGAGCGCCCGGAAGCGTGGTGTGTCGCATTGATGTCCACGCCCACGGCGACCTTGCCCAGCGTCGAAGCATGAATCACCGCCGCCCAGCTGCCGACGGCCTCGGCGATGCAGGCCATGGCACCGCCGTGGAGCAGCCCGAAGGATTGGGTATTGCCCTCCACCGGCATGGTTGCTACCACCCGTTTAGCCGACTCTTCCAGGATTTCGACACCCATCTTCTTGTCCAGCTCACCCAACTGAATCTTCCAAACCTCTGCGGCCATGCTGCACTCCTTACTTAACCCTAGAAATGTGACGCAGACTATACTAGCCTGTATTTACTGACCAACCGTTCGGAAACTAATGGAAAGGCCAATCTTTTCGCTATGACTGAAGCCCTCGTCCCCAGCTACCTCTCCGGCCAGTGGCTCACCCCGGACAATCCCTCGCGCGTTGCTGACGTGCACGATGCCTCAACTGGGGACGTTGTCGCCCTAGTAAGCGCCGAAGGCCTCGACATCGCCGGCGCCATCGACTACGCCCGTAGCATCGGGCGCGAGGGACTACAAAAGCTCACCTTCCACGAGCGCGCCCTCAAGCTCAAAGAACTCGCGATCTACCTCCAAGATCACCGCGAGGAACTCTACGAACTGGCCAACCAGGCCGGCGCCAACAAGCGCGATAATTTCGTCGATATCGACGGCGGTATTTCCACCATGTTCACCTTCTCCTCGAAGGGCCGCCGCGAGATGCCTAACTCCACCGTCATGCCGGACGGCGAGGCAGAGGTCTTCTCCAAGGACGGCTCCTTCATTGGCCGCCACATCTACACCTCCATCCCTGGCGTTGCGGTGCAGATCAACGCCTTCAACTTCCCCGTCTGGGGCATGCTGGAGAAGTTCGCCCCAGCCTTCATCGCGGGCGTGCCCTCGATTGTTAAGCCCGCCACGCCGACCGGCTACATCTCCGCAGCCTGCGTGCGCCTCATGATTGATTCCGGGATCCTGCCGGAAGGCAGCCTGCAGCTCATCTCCGGCTCCGCCCGTGACCTGTTGGATCACCTGGACTACCGCGACCACGTGGCCTTTACTGGCTCTGCCGATACTGCGAATACTCTGCGCGCACACCGCAACGTCATCGAGGGCGGTATCCAGTTCAGCGCGGAGGCTGACTCCCTCAACGCTGCCATTCTGGGTACCGATGTCACCGCGGACTCCCCGGAGTTCGAGGCCTTCGTCAAGGCAGTCTTCGGCGAGATGACCTCGAAGGCGGGTCAGAAGTGTACTGCCATCCGCCGCGCCATCGTCCCGCATGCGCTTGTCGACGCCACCATTGAAGCCCTCAGCGCACGCCTGCGCGACAAGGTCGTCGTGGGCGATCCGCGCGACGCCTCCGCCACCATGGGCCCGCTGGTCTCCGCAGATCAGAAGCAGGACGTCGCGAAGGCCGTCGAGAAGCTCAAGGCCGGCGGCGGCGAGGTAGTCTACGGCGGCGAGGAGGCCGAGGGCGCGTTCTTCAACCCCACTATCCTGCGCTTTGCCAATAACCGCACCCCAGCGGTCCACGACACCGAAGCCTTCGGCCCCGTCGTCTCCTTCCTGGGCTACGACTCCCCCGCCGAGGCCGTTGAGCTCGCCGCCCTGGGCTCTGGTTCGCTGGTTGCCTCCGTTATTACGCATGACCCGCAGCTGGCACGCGAGTACGCACTCGGCATTGCTGCCCACCACGGCCGCCTGCACTTCCTCGACCGCGATGATGCGAAGACGTCTACCGGCCACGGCTCTCCCCTCCCGCACCTCGTCCACGGTGGCCCGGGCCGC
Source organism: Corynebacterium sp. LK14 (assembly GCF_008042215.1). NCBI lineage: Bacteria > Bacillati > Actinomycetota > Actinomycetes > Mycobacteriales > Corynebacteriaceae > Corynebacterium > Corynebacterium sp. LK14. Next base: position 22,080 of record NZ_NOVQ01000003.1, on the reverse strand, counting down.
GCCGGCGGCGGCGAAGAACTGGGTGGTGTGCGCGGCATCCTGCACTACATGCAGCGCACCGCCATCCAGGGCACGCCTGATCACCTCACCGCCATCACCGGCCAGTGGCACCGCGGTGCGCGCGTGCAGCGCGTGACCCGCGCCGACGTCGTCTCCAGCGCGGGTGTCCACCCGTTCCGCAAGGACCTAGCCACCCTCAAGATCGGCGACCAATTCGCGTCGGACCTGCGCAAGGTCTCCCTCGAGGACATCACCGCGTTTGCACAGTCAACCGGTGATACCTTCTACGCCCACACCGACGAAGAGGCCGCCACCGCGAACCCCTTCTTCCCACGCCGCGTCGCACACGGTTACCTCCTGGTCTCCTGGGCCGCAGGCCTCTTCGTAGAGCCGGCGCCAGGTCCCGTTCTGGCGAACTACGGCTTGGAGAACCTGCGCTTTATCACCCCGGTTACCTACGACGATTCCATCCGCATCGAGCTCACCGCCAAGCGCATCACCCCGCGCGTGACCGACGATTATGGCGAGGTCTGCTGGGATGCCGCCCTCTACAACCAGCACGACGAGCTGGTTGCGTCCTACGACGTCCTGACCCTGGTGGAGAAGGTCGACACCATCTACGCGCAGCAGTAATACGAATAGGCGTTATTGCCGCCGCGATTAAGGAAACTGCGTCACAGGTCACATTTCTGCCGTATGCTTTTGTGCATGAAAGAGAACTCAGTCATTATCGTCGGCACTGGGCTGGCAGGAATGGTCGCAGGTTACGAGGCCTTCAAAGGCGGCAAGCACGTCATCTTCCTCGAGCAGGAAAACCGCAATAACCTGGGCGGACAAGCCTTTTGGTCACTTGGCGGCCTGTTTTACGTCGGCTCCCCTGAGCAAAAGCTCATGCGCGTGAAAGACTCCGAGGAGCTGGCCTGGCGCGACTGGGCCAACTCCGCCGACTACGACGAAGTCACCACCGAAGACTCACACGACTACTGGCCGCGTAAGTGGGGCCGTGAGTACGTTCGCTTCGCCGCAAATGAAAAGCGCTCTTACCTCAAGAAACTGGGACTTAACGTGCTGCCCACCATTGGCTGGGCAGAACGCGGTTCGGGCGACGCCTCCGGGCACGGCAATTCAGTCCCCCGCTTCCATCTCACCTGGGGCACCGGCCCTGAGGTAGTCCGTGTCTTCCGCGAACCTCTTGAGAAGGCCGAGAAGGAAGGCAAAGTGGAATTCCACTTCCGCCACCGCGTCGACGAGCTCATCACCGAGGGGCACGGGAGCGCACGGCGCGTCGTCGGCGTGAAGGGTTCGGTCCTGGCGCCCACCGACCAGGTGCGTGGTGAGGCGAGCGGAAGGGAAGTCGTCAAGCAATTTGAGCTCCGTGGCCAGGCCGTGGTGATTGCCACCGGCGGCATCGGCGGAAACCTTGAGAAAGTGCGCACCATGTGGCCCACTGAGCGCTGGGGTAAATGCCCAGAGGAGCTGGTCAGGGGCGTTCCCGCGCATGTCGACGGCCGCGGAATCGACATCGCCAGCAAGGCCGGCGCCAACCTCGTCAACCAGGACCGCATGTGGGCCTACCCCGAGGGCATGAGCAACTGGGATTCCATCTGGCCAGAGCACGGCATCCGCATCATCCCAGGCCCATCCAGCCTGTGGCTCGACGCGGAAGGCAATCGCCTGCCCACCAACCTCTTCCCAGGTTCGGATAACCTCGCCGCACTGTCGCACATCACCAACACCGGGCATGGCTACTCCTGGTTCGTGCTCAACCAGGAAATCGTGGACAAAGAGTTCATCTTCTCCGGCTCCGAGCAGAACCCCGATCTCACAGACAAGGAGTTCAAGAAGCTGGCCGGCAAGCTCGGCTCAGGCACCCATGTGGCCGTCAAAGCTTTCATGGACAACGGCATCGACTGGGTTGTTGAAGATAACCTAGAAGACCTGGTCAAAGGCATGAATTCCATCAGTCCAGAGGGTTCACCCAAGATTTATGTGGACCAACTACGCAAGATCATTGAGGATCGCGACGCGCAGCTCGACAACCCGTTCTCCAAGGACGCTCAGGTCAACTACATCCGCATCGCTCGCGGTTTCTTGGGCGACAAGTTGATTCGCTGCGCGGCCCCGCATCGCTTGCTCGACAAGGGCCCACTCATCGCGGTGCGCCTCAAGGTGCTCACCCGCAAGACGCTGGGCGGCATCGAAACCAACCTCGACGGCGCCTGCCTCAATCCCGACGGATCCGTCCTGACCGGCCTGTATGCCTGCGGCGAGGCGTCCGGCTTCGGCGGCGGTGGCATGCATGGCAAGAACGCGCTCGAGGGCACGTTCCTGGGCGGCTGCATCCATTCTGGCAAGCGCGTAGGCGAGGCTCTCGCGCGCAGCTAAGATGGCCCATCATGGACATCTTTTTGGAAACCGTCGACGAGCTCCACGAGGTCGCGCGCTCCCATGAGGACCCCGCGTTTGACGAGGTCCTCTATCACCGCGATCCTTCAGGCATCTGCATCACGGGCATGGCTTACGAGGATGAGCAGACCTACGTGGTCACCTTCCGCGGCTCGGCCCAGCAGGGCACCATCTACAGGGCCACGCCTTTCATCGGGGTGGTAGAAACTGCAGGTAAGCGCTTCGCCGCGCTTGTCGACGCCCCCTTTTCCCTCCCTGCCGGCAACCCTGCCGGTGGCGAGGCTTTGCAGGGCACGCTGTACCCCGCGCTCCTGGCCACGCACGTTGAATCCGCAGGTCACCACGTTACCGCGGACTTCGAGGCCCCCGACACGGAACGCTTCTACAGCAATTACAAGCCCAGCATGCTCACGCCGCGGGTGCGGGTGACGGGTGAGGTAAAGGACGTCGCGAAGCACGTGCATGAGCTCACCGAAAATGAATTCTGGGTGGGCCACGTGGCCGGGTTTGCGGTGGTCTTCGAGGAGAATCCGCCCGCGCACGCGGCAATCGACGCCGTGGCCGTCTGCGCTACTCCTTTCTGGGACGAGGCCTAGACCTGTTCGCGGCGCGGCTTGTCGACGCCGCGGCGACGCACCGCGATGGTCAGCAAGATAATGCCGCTGAGCAGGAAGGCGAGCGCGCGGAAGATTCCGCTTGTGGCCGCGAGATCGAAGAAGGTCAGCTTGGCCACCGCCACAATGGCAAGCAGCACGCCGACGGCGGTAAAGCGCTGCTCCGCGGCAAGAAGCAGGCGGGCAGCAAGGACCATCCACGCCACTGAAACCAGGGCGTGCGAAGCCAGGTAGGCAGTCTTGAGGCCCGCGTCTCCCGCCACGATGGCGGCTGCCGAGGCGATTGTGCCTACCGTGGCAAGAAGACTGAGCAGGAGTACAAAGAGCAGCAGTGCGGCTGCGACTCCGCGGCGCTCGTAGTGGGGGATACGCTGGCGCAACAGGTAGCCCGCGAGGAGGGCCACGGTGAGGACGATGCCCTCGGCAAGTGGCTCCATGCCAGCGAGGGCAGGCGGATCAAAGAGCACACCGCCGAGAAGCGGGGAGAGCACTATGAGCGAACCCAGGAACCAGGCGGCCAGGACGAAAGCATTGCGCATCGCTTGGAAGAGCAACACGAATGCTGCGAAGAAGAGCCCGCTTAGGACAAACGTCAGGACTACAGCCATGGTCCCTGTGGGGGCTGTGCCGGTCCAGCCCGCCATGGTGTCCAGCATGACCAGGGCAAAGACCACGGGGGTAGCACCAAGTGCGCAATCCCTAATGACGGAGTTGCCAAGCCAGGCAATCCCCACGATGACAGCCAAGGCAGCAACGGCCATCCACTCTGCGAGGATGGTGTCCGCGCGAAGGAGGGCAGTGACCAGCAGGAAGCCCGGGGCGAGCAGCCCCAAGAACGCAAAGCCAAATTCCGCCTTGACGGTGGGGAAGTAGACCACTATGGCTACAGCCGCGATGGCGAGCAAGCTGCACGCGATGGCAATCCACAACGAGGGCAGACTGAAAGGGGTGCTGCGGGCGGCGACTTCCACCATGACCACGGCAAGCCCGATGCCGGCGATAGCGCGCAGCACCTCGGCCATGCGCTCACTGCGGCACAAGACGCTGTAGGTGGCGGTAACCAAAGGGAGCACGACAACGAGCATGGCACCGCCGACGTGGGCGGGTGCCACTACGCTGGGGTAGGAGAGTGCGGCGATGCCTGCGCCTGTGGCCATCCACTCTTGCGTGAATGAGCCCTGACGGAAACGGTGGGCGTAACCCACGAATCCGCCATAGATGAGCGCCATGAGCACCGCTCCCAGCCATGCCGGCCACCAGCCCAGCCACGTGACCACCAGGAACGTCGTGGCCAGCGCCGCAAATAGGGAAGTGGCCACCAAGGCGGTCACACCGGCCGGTGCCGCCTTGTCACGGAACCACCATCCGGCCCCGAGCAGCGCACCCGCCACGATGTAAGCCAGAACGACGCGGCCCACCGGCCCCAGGAGGCCCGCCTGAATGGCAAGTCCCACAAGGAAGGCCACGCCCGCCAGCGTGATAAGCGCGCCACCCACGGCCACCGCACCAATGAGCGTCTTCTCGCGGTCGCGCGGCTTCGGCGGCTGAGCTGGGTGCTGCGGCTGAGCCGGGTGCTGCGACGCCGGGGACTGCGACGCTGGGTCCTGCGGCGCTGGGTGCGGATAAGCCGGAGCGCCAGGCTGAGCCTGCGGTGCAGGCGCTTCGTGCTGCGGCGCTAACTCAGGGGCCGGAGGCTGGCTCGGCTGCGCAGCCCCTTCCATTTGCCGACCATATTCGAGGAGGCGGGCGCGGGCATCGCCAAGCGCGCGCTCTGCAATCTCAAGCCGACGCATTGCGTCGAGGAAAAGCTCCCTATTTTCATTCATGTATTAGGCTTACCGTGAAACGCACGTGTCCACCACCGCACGTAGTATTTCGTTATGGCTTCGAAACCATCTACTCCGCAGGACCCACCAGCGCTTGCTGCACAGCAGTGGACCATCAGCCAATGGCGCGAGCGTGCAGCTCGTGGCCTCGGCAAGCAGCACAGATAGGGGAGAGGGCCTGCTCCTAGACGTGGCGCAGGCCCTCGGTTTGTGATGATTTAGCGCTTACTTAACCACCAGGTTGACCATGCGGCCAGGGACGTAGATCTTCTTGACTACGTTCTTGCCCTCGGTCAGCTCGACGATGCGGGCGTCGGCAAGTGCGGCGGAAACCACGGCCTCTTCGTCGGCGTCGGCAGGCACGTTGACGCGCGCCTTGACCTTGCCATTGACCTGGACTGGAATCTCAATCTCGTCATCTACCAGGTACCTCTCCTCGAAGGTGGGGAAGGAGGAGTAGGTGATGGTCTCGGTGTGGCCGAAGCGCTTCCACAGCTCCTCCGCGATGTGCGGAGCAATCGGGGAGACCAACTGCGCAATCGGCTCGACCGCAGCACGCGGAGCGCCTTCGGCGGAGTTGCCGTAGGTGCGCGTCAGGTAGTTGACGTACTCGATGAGCTTAGCCACCACGGTGTTCAGACGCAGGTTCTCGTAATCATCACGCACACCGGCGATGGCGCGGTGCAGGGCCTTGAGATCATCCTCGGTGAGCTCGGCATCGCTAGTAGCAAGCTCGCCGGTCTGCTCGTCGACGGCCAGGCGCCACAGACGCTGCAGGAAGCGCTGGGAACCGACGACGTCCTTGGTTGCCCACGGACGGGAGGTATCCAGCGGACCCATGGACATCTCATAAACGCGCAGGGTATCGGCACCGTAGTCGCGGCAGATGTCATCCGGAGCCACGGCATTCTTCAGGGACTTGCCCATCTTGCCGTACTCCTGGTTAACCTCTTCACCGTTGTAGTAGAACTTGCCGTCCTTTTCCTCCACCTCGGCAGCCGGGACGTAAACGCCACGGGAATCGGTGTAGGCATAAGCCTGGATGTAGCCCTGGTTGAACAGGCGGCGGTACGGCTCCTTGGAGGAAACGTGACCGAGGTCGAAGAGGACCTTGTGCCAGAAACGGGCGTAGAGCAGGTGCAACACCGCGTGCTCGACGCCGCCGACGTAGAGGTCCACGCCGCCCGGATCGTTAGCGCCGTGCTCCTCAGGACGAGGGCCGGTCCAGTAACGCTCGTTCTCCAAGCTGCAGAATTCTTCCGAATTCTGCGGATCGATGTAGCGCAGCTGGTACCAGGAAGAACCTGCCCACTGCGGCATGACGTTGGTGTCACGATAATACGTCTGGGTGCCCTGGCCGAGGTCGAGTTCCACCTCCACCCATTCGCGGGCCTTGGCCAGCGGCGGCTGCGGGGAGGAATCGGAATCGTCTGGGTCGAAGGAGACCGGCTTGTAGTCTTCTACCTCCGGCAGCTCGACCGGCAACATGGACTCTGGCAGCGGGTGAGCCTGGCCTTCAGCGTCATAGACGATGGGGAAGGGCTCGCCCCAGTAACGCTGGCGTGCAAACAGCCAGTCGCGTAGCTTGTACTGGATCTTTTCGCGGCCGATGCCCTGCTCCTCCAGCCACGGGATGATGGCCGCGATTGCGTCTTCCTTGGACTTGCCGTTCAGGTCAATGGATTCGTTAGCGGAGTTAACGGCCTTGCCGGACTCAGTAAACGCTTCCTTGCTGATGTCACCACCAGAGACAACCTCCGTAATTGGCAGGCCAAATTCGGTGGCGAACTCGTAGTCACGCGTATCGTGCGCCGGAACCGCCATGATGGCGCCGGTGCCGTAGCCGGTCAGAACATAGTCAGCAATAAAGATCGGAACCTGCTTGCCGTTGACCGGGTTAACCGCATAGGTGCCCAAGAAGACGCCGGTCTTTTCCTTGTTCTCCTGGCGCTCCAGGTCAGACTTTGCGGCGATGGACTCACGGTAGGCCTCCACGGCCTCCTTCGGATCATCGTGACCAAAGGTCCAGCGGCTGTCGACGTCGTCGTCATACGGGACGGGGGAGAGCAGAGCGTCGACAAGCTCGTGCTCTGGAGCCAGCACCACGTACTCAGCGCCGAACAGGGTGTCAGGGCGAGTGGTGAAGACGGTGATCTTGTGGCCCTCAGCGGTGAAGTCCACCTCGGCGCCGCGGGAGCGACCAATCCAATTGCGCTGCATGGACTTGACCTTCTCCGGCCAATCCAGAAGCTCCAGATCGTCCAGCAGGCGATCAGAGTAAGCGGTAATGCGCATCATCCACTGGGACAGGTTCTTGCGGAAGACCGGGAAGTTGCCGCGTTCGGACTTACCCTCTGCCGTGACCTCCTCGTTTGCCAGCACGGTACCCAGGCCAGGGCACCAGTTGACGGTGGAGTTAGACAGGTAAACCAAACGGAACTCGTCCAGGGCTGCGGCCTGTTCGGCTGCAGTCAGATCGGAGTAGTAACGGCCATCCTTGGTCTTGCGCTTTCCTACCTCGAGCTCCTTTACCAGCTCAGCGATTGGGCGCGCCTTCTGCTGCTCCTCGTCGAACCAGGAGTTGTAAATCTGCAGGAAGATCCACTGAGTCCACTTATAAAACTCTGGGTCCGTCGACGCCACGGAGCGGCGCGGATCGTGACCCAAGCCCAGCAGGCCCAGCTGGCGGCGCATGTTCTCGATGTTGGCCATCGTGGTGGTGCGCGGGTGGGTTCCGGTCTGGATGGCGTACTGCTCGGCCGGCAAGCCAAAGGCGTCATAACCCAGGGTGTGCAGGACGTTCTTGCCCAGCATGCGGTTGTAGCGGGCATAGGTATCGGTAGCAATATAGCCCAGCGGGTGGCCCACGTGCAGGCCCGCACCAGATGGGTACGGGAACATGTCCTGGATGTTGAGCTTTTCCTTCGGAAGGGCGCCCTCGCCCTCCGTGGCTAGGTCGCCGACGGGGTTCGGCGCGTTAAACGTGCCATTGTCTTTCCAGTACTGCTGCCAGGTCGACTCGATCTGGGCCGCGAGCTCCGGCGTGTAGCGGTGGGTGGTGTTATCGCTCGGGTTAGTCATGGCTCCACAGTCTAGCGCTCTAACAAGCTCCGGAGCACGTCAGGGCGGATAAAACTTCAATTTATTCGGCCGCTCCGCGGTGCGGGCGAAATACATAGCGGTGCGGGCTTCCTCATCATCTGGCTTTGACATCGCCTGCGCCACCTTGACTAATCCCATGGGTTAATGAGTCGAACTCCAGTATTCTCAAAATCCTTGACATTACGGGTGGCGCATACAGCATTATTGGCTCGGCATACCGCTGCTATCTGCGCATCAACAGTAGAAATTGGCTGCCCGGACTGTCTCCGCCTAGAAACGACTTCGGCGTATTCCTGCGCAGCCAGAAAATCAAAGGAAAGAATTGGGTACATACTCAGGACGCGATCTAAGACCTTGCGCAACGTGGCCTTCTTCTTTCCCTCTGGCAAGATAGCCACGCCAGCATAAAGCTCCGAAACAGTCATGGCAGTGACAGATGTGCGGACCTCGATGCTTTTCATCCAACTCAACACTTTGTCATCCGGACGCGGTTTAAGCACCTCGGATACGACATTTGTGTCCAGTACGATCATTTAAAAAGCACCGCCCGCGCTTCGTCATCACGTGGTGGAGTTTCCAATTCAACCGCGGCATCTCTGCTTGCTTCATAAAGAGCAATCCCAATGTTCTTCGGTTGCACAACGTCAATAAGAATTGCGCGCACCTCCGCTTCCATTGAGCGGCCATTCTCCTGCGCACGAGCCACGAGCGCTTCTTTTATCGCGTCGTCAAGGTTTCTTACTACCAATGAGGCCATCGCACTGCCCACCTTCCCGTTGATATCAGTAACGATATCACTTTCGGGCAAACCCCTCTAGACCTTCTTGACCACCGCCGGCTTCAACGTCATGGCACCGAAGCCATCAATCCTGCAGTCGATGTTGTGGTCTTCCTGACCCGTTCCAGCATCAAAGTTCAGACGGATGCCGCGGACCTTAGTGCCGGACTTCAGCGGCTGCTGCGCGCTCTTGACCTTGAGGGTCTTGGTGACGGTGACTGTGTCGCCGTCGGCAAGCGTGTTGCCCACAGAATCAACGATTACCTGGGGCTCAGCGGAGTCGGTGTCCGCACCAGCGGCGGTGGCTTCGAACTCGTGCGCGCACTCCGGGCAGACGATGAGCGGCGGCATCTCGTAGGTGTATTCGGAGGAACATTCAGGGCATGGCGGCAACGTGGCAGCTGCATTTTCAGTCATGAGAGGGATTCTAATCTGTGCTCGCGCTCTGCGCGTTAGCGTGGCCGCAGTAGCCACTACCGCCCTGACCACCGACCTTGTCGTCCCGACACACGCTGCTACTTCTGGCCCGAAGAACATCATCTACATGATCGGTGACGGCATGAGCTACGGCCACATCGCCTCCAACAGTCTCTACGAGACCGGCCAGTCCAAGTACCTAGTTGAAGGCGCGTTCGGTGCCGACACCGCCAAGGAGCTCGAGGGCGAGTCTGTCCAGGCATTCGAGGACTTCAACGCGGCTGTCGACGCCGCCATCGCCTGGGTTGACCAAAACTCCTCCTGGGAGGAAACCCTGCTCATCGTGACCGCTGACCACGAGACCGGCTACCTCTCCGGCGCGGATGAGACTGACGCTTGGAAGCCACAGACCGGCACCAAGGGCACCGCTCCGACCCACGAGTGGTACTCCACCAACCACACCAACCAGGTAGTACCGTTCTTCTTCAAGGGCGCTGGCTCCGAAGATATCCAGGCTAAGGTTTCTGGCACCGACCCAGTCCGCGGCGAGTACATCGACAACACCACCGTGGCCAAGCTGGCCCTGGACGAGTGGTGGTTCAACACCGCTGAAGACGACACCGACAACAAGCCATCTAACGATGGTTCCTCCAACGGCTCCTCTTCTGCAGGCGCCGGTCTGGCTGGCGCCGGCGTGATGGCCCTCATCTTCGGCATCATCACCGCTGCGGCTCAGGCCCTCGGTCTGGTCAAGTTCGACTTCAAGGCTCTGCAAGACCTCATCAAACAGTTCGCCTAATGTGCTAGCCGACACCCCGCCACTCGGCCGCGGGCAAGCACCAGCCCTCGTCTCCCCACAGACGGAAACACCGTCACTTTCTAGGGGATGACGAGGGCTTTCGCCGTTTTCACCGCTGAAAGGACGCAGTCAGAAGACAGGACGGACAGCCAATTCTAGTGTCGGCACTCACCTCAACGTTTGAACAATCTTCCGAATATCAACTAGGCGTGTCCAGGCCAAAGACTATCGTCACCAGTATGGATCCTATTCCAGCACATTCACTAAAGGCACTCCGCCTAGCGCACCGCGCTAGACGCTTCCACCAATTCGATAGAAACGTTAACTATTTAATTGAATTGGAAAAAATTTTGTGAAATTTTCCTATACCCAAATGATCTGCGCACTAAAGTGAATTTTAGGCTCGCACTGAAGAAAGAAGGTCTCGATGACATCAGAGAGTCCAAACATCAATTGCCTGACAGATGTCGAATTTCTACCGACATCACATGGCCGGCTAAACGTACGTGATGCACTCCTTAGGGCCCACAAACACGACTTCGATATAACTTCTTCGCAACCCGGTTTTCATTTCAGCTCTCAGGTTCGACTTTTGGCAGGCATTGCTGCAGTAGTACTACGGCATGAAGTCAAAACCCCTGCCGAATTACTCAATCTCGGCCTATCTGAAGCGGCCGTTGATAAGGCTCTCGAAGAGCTCAGCGCTGGTGCTTACTTGCACGACTCGCAATTCCCATTCATGCAACGACCGGCAGTTAACACGTCCAACCCCAAGGACAAAGCAACTTATGTTGGCCCCGGGACTCATCCAGTCAAGAAGCTGTCACCGGCTATGCCACCCAATGAGTCTGAAGACTTTGCCAACCTTCTCACCGCTAGCCAGGAACGGTTATCGCTAGAAGATGCAGTGATGTGGCTCGTGACTTATCATCACCTATCCGTAGCAGGCAACAATGCGTACTGCGGTGACAAATGCGTTTCTGGTTCGCCAGCGATGCGTTTTGTTGGTACTGAGAATTCGGCAACAGAAGTGCTGTGGCATGGGCAATCATTACTAGAAACCTTGCTCATGGCAATTCCACAATCATGGGTCAAGGGCACAGGCCTTCCCGCATGGGCTGACCGCACCTGCGCGTACTCGCGCCACGACGGGATAGTTCACCCGCTATGGTCGGCCACGTGGACTTCTAATTCCCCTGCTACCGCCTGGGAAGCATCAGAGCTTGTTGGTGTCCGCACCGGCGGTGTACCGCCTGAATGGTTCCTTACCGAGATGGGCAGCAAAGATCAGCAAAAAGATTGGTGGACGCTGCGCAATCAAAAAGACCCGTTCTACCTGTACATCAATAATGGCAAAGAGCTAAAACTTCAGCGTCTAGATCTGGGTAAAGATGCTACTGCTTTGGCCATCAACTGGGCTGCACAAAATAAAACCGCGGAGTTTGAAAAGGCCAGCTCATCCCACGTACTGCCTCCAACAGCTGAAGCACGCCTAGTGTTCATCCGGCACCGCATGGAGGGCACCGCTTCTAGCCCCAATATTCGAGCTTCCGAAGTATTCTTCCCTCGTGATGAGGAGTGGGCCCACGACACCAATCCTGGTGTGCAAGCTGATATCAGGCTTGGTGCAAACTGCATCGACAAGCTTCATAGCACCGTAATCCGCCCATTCCGCCGAGAAAACGCTAACGAGCGTGCAGGCGGCAAAGTACCGCTAGTTTTGGATTTTTTGGAGTCCAGCCGCGGAGATGTGAGCGAAGCCTTTTGGCGCAATATGTCCCACAATTTCTCTTTGTTGCTCAAAGAGTGCCGTTCAGCCAAGAGCGAGTTCATCGCTTCCCCGGAGCTGCGTACCGGGCTACACACCGCTTCCATGGCCGCTTTTGATTCAGTCACACAACCATATTTTGGTCAAGAGCCCGCACGGATTGCCCACGTTCGAGCCGGGGTCGAGTACTGGGTGAGACGGCACATCAAGGATTTTGTTGTCGAAGACCCCGACAGCCCCACCACCTAATTTCTAAGGAAAAGGATGAATCACACACAATCTACGCCAGAATGGCAGCCACTTGTAACCTGGCTGACTCAATCTGTGCGTAATTACCACGACAAACCCACTTCCCATTCCGGCAGTGAATGGCGTCGCACCCGTGCTTTCCTTCGCCGCGGCAATTCGCAGTCCACGGAGCACTACGCCTATCCATTCATTCTTCCTCTTTTGCCTGCCGATGCCAGCCCCACCACCCGCACAGTAGCGCTTCGCCTGGCAGCTCTGGTTGCGGAATTCGATGCGGTACCGCACATTGATTCCCAAGAAACGGGTTTCCGATCACTCGGACAGTGGTGCAACCTCATCTCTCGCAAATTGGCTCCAGGACAAGAAACGCTAGATCCTCGCCATCCGGATGCTGTAGCCAGCAGGCTCGTCTCATTACATACGCAAAACGTGGATGAAGCTATCACCACTATTCGTCGTATCGCCGCACTAGCAGGGAACACGAAGGACACACCTCCGCTACCTGTGTATGACCTCTTCCGGATTTTCTTCCGATGGGGCAATGGCTTCACAGAAAGCTCACAACGCGTTCGCCGCAGCGTGCTCCAGAACTACTACTCCGGTTTTTCCACCTCCGCTTCTTCCTAAACCACAACCTTCGAAAGGATTTTTCTCATGTCGCGTCACCTCACTATCAATATCCTGTCCAGCATTCCATTCTCCAACCTCAACCGCGATGACACCGGCGTTCCAAAGCGCACGATGCATGGTGGAGTCCTCCGTGCCCTGCACTCCTCTCAGTCCATCAAGCGCGGCGTCCGCCTGCGCTACGAAGATGCTTCCGGCAACATTTCCATCCGATCTGGCAAGTTGGCAGATGAGATTGTCACAAAAGCTGTAGAGCTAAACCCAGAGCTGGATCAGAAAGCTGCGCTAAAGGAAGCCAAGAAAATTATTGGCACGTTGACCAAAGCAACGGCTTCTGAGGGCGAATCTGACCGTTCGACATGGTTATCTGGTGAGGAACTCCTCACAGCAGCAACAAAGATTGCTGGTAACCAAGAGTCTGAGGACTCAGGCTTCATTAACGGCACTAAGACGGGGTCCCTGGCAATCGCCGCATTTGGCCGTATGTTCGCCAACGCCCCAACCAGCAACACCGAAGCCGCAATCAGTGTTTCTCCGGCAATTACTACCCACGCCGCTACCATCGACACTGATTATTTCTCCACGGTCGATGACATCCGTGAGCGTAACAATGACTCCGGAGCGACGTTCCTAGGCGTTAGCCAATACACCAGCGGAATCTTCTATCGGACCGTAACGATTGACAAAGTGCAGCTAAAAGAAAGCTGGACCGGGTTTGACTCTGAAGACGCTGCGCAAAACCTCAGCGAACTACTTCGTGCTATCGTCTACGGCCAGCCACGAGGTAAAGAGAACAGTACCGCGCCTTACACGCTCCCAGCTGTTGTCTTCGCGGAAGAACAGCGTTCCCGCGTCGCATATGACTTTGAACAGCCAGTTACTCCACAGGGCGATGGTGGTTTTCTCGTTCCTTCAATTGAAGCCTTGGCGGAACAGTACCAACAAGCTCGTTTCTTTGACCCTGCCAACTTTGGTCCTGTTGAAGTACTGTCAGGAACGCACAAGGATCTTGACGGCAAACTAGGACACCTCTCGCCTGTCTCCCTCGATGACTTCATTACCCAGGTTGTGGAGTGGATTCTCGATGCCTAGTTCCACCTATATCCGTCTTGCGGGACCCCTCCAGTCGTGGGCGGGTCTGGCTGTATCGGGGAACTTTGTCCGTACTGAGCCTCGCCCTACGCTCAGCGCACTACGTGGGCTACTGGCTGCGGGTCTAGGTGCGAAAAGAGGGCAGTGGCCAACGTGGATCGATGACGTGCATTTCACCTTGAGGGAGGATAAGACTCCAAAATATGTTGATGATTTTCAAACCATCGGTGACAGGGAAGATGAATTTACTTTCCGACGGCGCCTTGCGATCATGCAGCAAATGAAGGCTACCTCTGTGAAGCAGCTTAAGTTCACCCCTGCCGTGGGTGCGACTTCTATCAGCCGGCGCACGTACCTAGCCGAATCTGAATTCATTGTACGCGCCACTCTGGAAGGCCACACGGAGGAGATAGATCAGGCTTTTGCCAGCCCTGTCTTCTCTGTTTATCTAGGTCGAAAGGCTTTTCCAGCAACGTTCCCGTTCTATCTGGGAACTGGGCCAGCAGAGATGCTGTCGCTTATCCCCGCCCTTGCTCCTAACGCGTCGAGTAAAGCGACTGTGCGAATCTTTGAACCATCGCTCGGTTCCGGAGTGTCCCCAGAGGGCATGAGTGTTCCCGCTGTTGCGACCCGAACGGACTGGCTCAAAGGTATCAAAGAACTCAGCCTGCACCGCCACGCCACCATTCAACGGTAGCCAAAAGCGGAAGGCCTTGTTGTCCTACCGCTTCGCTTGCCTCCACGTATCGCGGAGAAGGTGGTTCCAATTCAATGAAATATGAACTACCTCCGCATCAGCGGAGAGCCACTCTGAACAAATCTAACGTATTCCCGACGAAAGATGAAGAATATGATCACCACTCGGTATCTAACCAAAGCACCTGCACACACTCTCTTAAGTGTGGCTGCGGAAAGTGCTCGCCGTGTGAGTCCCGCAAGTCTAAATAGCCCAACATTTCGTCATCGCGCGGTCATGGGTCTTTTTCCTGCATTCGACGACGCCAATCCACGTTCCGCTGCAGAAATTCTTTTCCGTTTAGAGACCCCAGCAGGACAGGCTCCGTATTTTCTTATCCAGTCTGCTACAGAGCCCACTGTCTCGAACTATCCAGACATTGTGACTAAGCAAGTTGAGCTTCAGGCTCCGCCTACTGGAACTTCAGTGAGTTTTCGCATTAGTCTCAACGCTATTCGTCGTGAGACATTCACTAATGCTTCCGGTAAGCGTTCGTACAAAGTTAAGCCCATCCCGTTGGATCATGAGGATACGGAGCGAACCACATTTGGTCCCTGGCTGGCACAGAAGTTATCTCCCGCCTTAGATGCTGTGGAGGTTACCAACCACCGGCGCGCTGTACTCAAAGATCCTAAGGCTGAAAAGGGGCGTATGACGCTACAAATAGATGCTGTGGATGGCATCGCCGTAGTACACGACACCACAGCACTCGTATCCATTTTGACTACTGGAATCGGCCGAGAAAAGGCTTACGGCTGTGGTCTACTTTCTATCCGCGCTCTAAGTTAGGAACCCCATGCCTGCCACCCATTCAACGTTTTCTTCCGTGTGGGCCAAACAACATAGCCTCGAAGAAAGCTACCCTTTGCTCGCCCATATGTGTGATGCCGCTTCCATGGCAGGACAGCTCTTCGATCACTGGTTGAGGCCAGGCTTGCAGGGCTACCTTCGCGAAGAGCTGGGGACACAGGCACGTGAGATCGTAATGTGGCTGGTTGGCACGCACGACATCGGCAAAGCGAACCCCTTCTTTCAAGGCCAACTACTTACTCATGCGAGGCAGCGTCCTGAAGAACGCAAAATCTGGGCTTCTGTAAGAAGCCGGATTGTGGAAAACGAAGAGTTGGGTTTTAAGCTCCCACCACGTGCTTTGCGAGGACTTCACGATGTCGCCGCATTTAGACGCCATGAGCAGGCTTCAGCTTCCTACCTCCTTGGCAACCTCACGGTGGATGCTTCAGCAACTCAAGCCTGGCGCTGTATCCCAGCTATGGGTCATCATGGAAGGTTTGATACTCCAAACTTTGGCGGCGATCGCACAGGTACAAAAGAGGCGCTGTGGAACACGGCTCTAGCCAGCAATGGATGGAATACTGCCCAAAAAGTTTTAGACCACGCGCTTCGCGAAGCCTGCGGAGTAACAGTGTTCCCCGATGAAGTTCCAACGTCGGCCATGATTCTGATCAGCGGACTAACTGTTGTTGCCGACCGCCTGGTATCAGCCCACGAATGGGTCAAACAGTCTCAAGCACGGTGCCAAACAGCCGAACTAAACTTGACACAGCCGAAGGAGTGGATACTCGCACAAGCTGAACCTGCTCTAGCTCGTATTCGAGAACAACTTGGTATCTATTCCGATTGGCCCAGCGCTGAAGACGCGCTAGAAGCAATTCTTCAAGGCTACGAACCACGCCCTGCACAGCGAGAAGCCATGTCCGATCCTGATGGTCTATTCACGATCATGTCAGCCACAGGTTCCGGTAAGACTGAAGCCGCTATCCTGCGCCATGCGCAACGTAAAGAACGCATGTTGTTCCTACTACCCACGATGGCGACCTCGAATGCATTGATGAAGCGTGTACAAAGAATCTTTAGTTCGACTCAAAACACTGCGGCGCTCGCACACGGAATGGCCACCATTGAGGATTTCTACTCCCGCCCCGTCACCACCTTCCACGACAGTAATCCACTGGAAGACGTCGGCGGACTCGTACCAGCTGAGTTCGTGCGTTCAGGAATGGAACGCATGCTGGCCTCTATCACGGTAGGCACCGTGGACCAAGCACTTAAAGCAGCACTTCCGATGAAATGGACCCATGTCATTCTGTTGGCGCTGGCAAACGCGCATGTAATTATTGATGAGGTCCATACGCTAGATCCTTATCAAGCACAATTGCTCAAACCATTGATGCAATGGCTAGGTACCGTGCGAGCACGCGTTACCCTTCTCAGCGCCACGTTGTCGCAAGCACAGTGCAATTCACTCGCATGTGCCTACACCGGGGACCCGCTGGAAACAAACATTGATTTTCCCTCAATCCTCAGCCACAGCTCCAGTTCCTATACAGCCACTCCGTTGGATTCAACGCCATATACGCTCACTTACGACATCACCATCGCAAACCCGTCTCAGATAGACGCACATATCAACTGGGTTCGACGCATGCGTGCGGAGTATCCGACTGCTCGCATCGGGGTCATATGCAACCGAGTTGACTGGGCACAAGAGATATCCCGCAGACTTGATAAGGCAGGCGAAGACGTCCTGCTTCTACACGCTGCGATGACTGCGGGACATCGCCAAGCTGCTGCCGATACGCTACTTCACACGATTGGTCCACATGGAAACGGTGAAGGGATATGTGTTGTAGGTACACAAGCCATTGAAGCATCATTGGATATTGACCTTGATCTACTCAGCACCGACTTATGCCCGTCAGCTTCCCTCATCCAACGGGCCGGTCGTGTCTGGCGCCGAAGAGACCCACAACGCAAGCACCGACTTCCTGGGCGTGACCACATGCATCTGCATATTGTTGCCCACCAGAATTACGAGCACCGTGAGAATCTGCCCTACATGGAGGCTCTACTTAGCCGCACGCAACGCTGGCTGAATTCTCATAACGGAAGAATTGAATTCCCGGTCGAGTGTCAAGACTTTGTCAACACAACGTCAATTACTCTCACAAATATCAACGATGACCAAGACATTGAGGCCTTTGCCCAGGATTCCAGGAAGCACATGGCAGCGTCGAATACTCAAAGCAACCTGGAAGCCGTTCTAAAAGAAAACGTTCGCCTAAGCGAGCTAACCAAGCTCACAGAAGGAACTACCGCACTCGAGGATCTTCGTACACGTTACGTAGAAAGCGAAACTGTACGTGCTCTCGTTCTCGATGACACTGGCACAATTCCGGGTGCCATAACCAGTATCGATCTAGAACTCACGAAGCCCACTCAGGAGGATCTGAAACGTATTCTCCGCTCAAGTATCAACCTACGTCAAGGCTCTTTTCCTCCCGAAGATCCGCGTTTTCTCTCGAACCCATGGGAGACTTCCCTACTGCAGTACTTCAGAATCGTTGATCTCTCCGACAACTACGATCCAGCCTTTGGACTGATCTACGGAAAGGCAAACTCCTAATGGCTTACTCCGAAGACGCTATTACGTTTTCCACCATTCCAGCAGACCACCAAGTCCGCTTGGAAGACCGTGTCAGCTTTGCTTATGTGGAACGTGCAGCTATCCGCCAGGACCGTACTGGTGTCGTGGCCTACTCGGTTGTTGACAATTCAGAATTAGAGCAACGCATCCAACTCCCTGTAGGCGGACTGGCAGTTCTTATGCTCGGACCTGGAACCTCCATTTCTGCGGCCGCTGCTACCTCATGTACTCGTTCAGGAACGACCATCATGTTCACTGGTGGTGGTGGAGTGCCGGCTTATACTCACGCAACCCCACTAACTTCCTCGGCGCGTTGGGCAATTGCTCAGGCAGCTCTCGTCTCTAATGAAGCGCACCAGCGAAAGGCTGCAATCAAGCTCTACCAGCGGCAACTAGGCATCGAAGAAATTGCTGATGCCCCGAGCATTTCCATCATGCGCGGGCTTGAAGGCCGCGTGATGAAGCAGACTTATCAAACCCAGGCGAAGAAACACGGAATCAAGAATTTTCGGCGCAATACTGCTGGCGATGACCCAGTTAATCAGGGACTCAACCTAGCGAACTCCATGCTCTATGGATGCGCCGCTTTTGCGTGCGCGGCAATAGGTGTCAATCCTGCCTTGGGCATCATTCATCGAGGCAATGCTCGTTCATTGCTCTTTGATCTGGCTGATCTGTACAAGCCCACAATCTCAATCCCACTGGCTTTCGCCTGTGCCAATGAGGAAGATCCATTACCAGCGCTAAGGAAGCAACTACGCCGGGAGATCCATCGGAAGAACTTACTCGTCGACATGCTGGAAGTTCTCACAGAGGTACTCACGCCCCACTTACCTTCACGTGATGACGATCGACTCGTCTCTGGGCGCGGCGATGAAGTCGCCGGACACACACAATATGGACGGCGCTGAATGTTTCTTGTAATCACAACCACCAGCCTCCCAGACCACATGCATGGCTACCTTTCGCGTTTCCTTTCGGAAGTAGATACCGGTGTTTATGTAGGAAACGTTTCCCGTCGCGTCCGCGATAACCTGTGGCGACGGCTTTCCAATGCCATCGCCGACGGCAGCCTAACCATGATCAACGAGGACCGGACCCGCGAACAGGGCTTTGCAGTCAACACTATGGGACCGCGACGCCGTACAATCATTGACATGGACGGCCTTTTACTTGCGTGCACGTTTTCGCGAGAACATACGCAAAACCGCACCGAGACAAACTAAAGTTGCTGTTCAGGAAGTCTCTTCTCCGCGCACGCGGAGGTATTTCCATGCGAACCAGCGCGATACACAGCACCCCACCTCTTCTCCGCGCACGCGGAGGTATTTCCAATGGCTTTCCATTCCTGCTGGTATTTCTTAGCTCTTCTCCGCGCACGCGGAGGTATTTCCAGCTTGGCGGGCAGAGTTACACGACGCATGGGCTCTTCTCCGCGCACGCGGAGGTATTTCCACTCATGGGTATCACTCCGGGATGACGTACAGCTCTTCTCCGCGCACGCGGAGGTATTTCCGTTTTGTTGTCGGTCTCGAAGGAGATTGAAGCCTCTTCTCCGCGCACGCGGAGGTATTTCCAGGGCGCCAGGGCGCCGCGCCGTGGTGAGCTACTCTTCTCCGCGCACGCGGAGGTATTTCCATTGCTAACGGCGTGCCGATGGCCGTAGCCGTCTCTTCTCCGCGCACGCGGAGGTATTTCCAAGGTGAGTGGATTGCGCCGGAAATCGGCGCCCTCTTCTCCGCGCACGCGGAGGTATTTCCAATGATGGAATGCGCCCGCCTCAGCACAAACCCTCTTCTCCGCGCACGCGGAGGTATTTCCAGCCATTGTGTTCATACATGCCCGAGGGTGATCTCTTCTCCGCGCACGCGGAGGTATTTCCTATCTTCAAACCCAAAACGTCACCTGCAACGACTCTTCTCCGCGCACGCGGAGGTATTTCTGAGTACCTGCGTATCCCAAATCATTTGTGCCGCTCTTCTCCGCGCACGCGGAGGTATTTCTTTAGGTAGTTTGTTTCGGTAGAAGATAAGCGCCTCTTCTCCGCGCACGCGGAGGTATTTCCGAGTCCGATAAGGTCTCGGAGAAGGAGGAAGCCTCTTCTCCGCGCACGCGGAGGTATTTCCTTCACGGTGTACACCTTCCCATCAATCGGGAGCTCTTCTCCGCGCACGCGGAGGTATTTCCACCCAGCTCAACCAAAAGTGTCTCCGCATCCACTCTTCTCCGCGCACGCGGAGGTATTTCCGGCCCATAGCGACCACCCATAGAACAGTAGGTCTCTTCTCCGCGCACGCGGAGGTATTTCCCGGCTAAATAATGCTGAAATGTTCGGCCCAGGCTCTTCTCCGCGCACGCGGAGGTATTTCCGATGTATGACGCCAGAGGAAACTGGGTTCCCGCTCTTCTCCGCGCACGCGGAGGTATTTCCGAGTACTCGTACTGGAAGAAGATTGGCTATGCCTCTTCTCCGCGCACGCGGAGGTATTTCCTTATTGACGCTATGGGTGGCCCTTGGTCACTTCTCTTCTCCGCGCACGCGGAGGTATTTCCGTCGAGTTTACCGTCGTCGGCTCCCCGGTGTTCTCTTCTCCGCGCACGCGGAGGTATTTCCGAATCTCACCATCCATTTTGACCCAGTTCCAGCTCTTCTCCGCGCACGCGGAGGTATTTCCATCGACTGCGGGTTCTCATTGATTTCGCCCAACTCTTCTCCGCGCACGCGGAGGTATTTCCCAGGCGCCGATGTAGTTTTTGTCGCCTTGTAGCTCTTCTCCGCGCACGCGGAGGTATTTCCATCGGCCGGGTGAAGCTGTATCGCGACCACTCCTCTTCTCCGCGCACGCGGAGGTATTTCCATCGCCCGCACCTACCTTGACCAGATGGATGACTCTTCTCCGCGCACGCGGAGGTATTTCCATAAGCCACCGCGGTTTATGTGCTGATTAGGTCTCTTCTCCGCGCACGCGGAGGTATTTCCAGGTCACTGTAGTCCGCAGCCGCGAGGCGCATCTCTTCTCCGCGCACGCGGAGGTATTTCACGGGTTTAACCTGCTCATTGAGTGCGACAGTGCTCTTCTCCGCGCACGCGGAGGTATTTCCGTGTACATGCAAGGGCCGGTGGATGATTGGCGCTCTTCTCCGCGCACGCGGAGGTATTTCCATCGACACTGCCCAGCAAGCGACGCCGCCGAGCTCTTCTCCGCGCACGCGGAGGTATTTCCGCGGTACGCACCGCCGTATCCAAGGTGGACGGCTCTTCTCCGCGCACGCGGAGGTATTTCCAAGGTTCAGGCCGCCGGTGATTTCCAAGGCCCCTCTTCTCCGCGCACGCGGAGGTATTTCCAGTCATCAATCGTGGCTTGAATATCCAGCAGACTCTTCTCCGCGCACGCGGAGGTATTTCCGCCGCCTCACGAGTGACATCGTTCGTATCAAACTCTTCTCCGCGCACGCGGAGGTATTTCCTGGACCCACTAGCCGATTTGGCAGAAACCCTGCTCTTCTCCGCGCACGCGGAGGTATTTCCTGAAATACTCGGTCCCGGTAGGTGCCGTCATTCTCTTCTCCGCGCACGCGGAGGTATTTCCTAAGCCTCACCTAACTCAGTGCTACCGCCTCCCTCTTCTCCGCGCACGCGGAGGTATTTCTTTTTAACGCTTCGCTTGGGTTCAGACCGTCGTTGCACCACTTCTAGTACGGAGGTGTTGTTATGGCACAGCGTCCGCAGGGCACTTTTGTGTCGTTATCGGAGTCGGATAAGGAGCAGTTGCGGCGGTTAATTGCCGGTGGCTTGAGTCTGCGCGCAGCGGTGCAAGAGGTTGGGTGTAATTATCAGCATGCGTATTTCTTTGCCCATTGTGAGCAGTTGATTCCATATAGTCCGCGTGGTCATGATGCTCAGGCTCTTGCGGCGGGCATCGAACTGGTGAGAAAGGGTGTGCGTGTGCATACCGCGGCGCGTCAGGTTGGTGTCTCTGATCCAGTTTTGCGCCGCCAGGCGTGCAAGCTAGGTTTGTGCGTGCCGGTCAGTCAGCTGCAACGGCGGATTAATGCCACCGAGCAACGTGTTATTTTCCTGCGTCTGCGACTAGCGAGCTTGTCGACTCGTGATGCTGCTGTAGCTTGTGGTATCAGTTTCCGTAAGGCGTGGGATTTTGACAAAGGGGTGGTCAAATCAGCGCAGACTCACGGTCAGGTATTTGTCCCTGCTGGTCCGGC
>NZ_NOVQ01000001.1:0-82445 GCF_008042215.1 Corynebacterium sp. LK14 | reverse complement strand
AGACCCGATCCCGGCTAACCGATCACCGACGATTCGAAAGAACTCATACACCACATCCGCGGACTTGACCTTGATGATCTGCAATATTGAAGACAAACGCGCAGCTAAACGTGCAAAACAAGGTAAACGGGCCACCGCTTCAGCTAGCCGGCTCGTTGAAGGCGGAAAGGTTTTCAGGGTGGAAACAAGCCATCAACCAAATGGCCGTCGCCTACCCCGAACGCTTCGACCAATACCTCTAAGAAATCACTCCCACACACAAACAACTTGATATGCTCTGACTTTACCTTTTAGAAAGTGCTTCTAAGGCCCCGCAGATAATTGCTGGAAGGGATAGCGAATGCTGTACATGGTTCCGGGTGCTTTGGCCGGAGGGCTAGTTTACGCAATTCTCCTAGTGCTCAGCTGGGTTATCAGCGTCATTTCTGCGCGGAGATATCGGCTTGGTGCGCATGGCCGATTCATTGTTTATTCTCTCATTGCTGTGGGCTCCATGATCTTTTTGGTTGTGGCCGGAGGCGGAGGCAACTGGGCTACCCATATGCAGGCGAGTGGTTACATTTTGGCTGGCTGTATCTTGAGTGTCATAGACAGCAAGACTGTTCCAGGGGATGAGGAGACCGAGTCATGAAAGTCCCGGCTCGCATCAAAAACACTGGATAAACGGTGGTTTTTGTGCCTTTTGCCACGACCTACCTTGTCGTTGATGGTGAAGAGAAAGATTGGCGTCGGGATTCGCTACGTGAAGAATCCGCAGCTGTGGGGCTATAGGTCAAGCGTTCTAGGCCCCGAGCAGTTGGATGAAAAAGACCCTTTCCGGTTGCGTGGGCCGATCTAAATGCCGCCCAAGAGATCCCACTGCGCTGCTTGGGCGCAGAATTCCTCCTTGCTTAACGAACCTGCGCCGGTAGGAATACAGCCGAGCAGTGGCACGCCGGTCACCTTGGGAAGCTCCGCGATATTGAGGCGAGTGGCGAGGTCCGGCTCTTGTGGCAGCATGCCGCCAACCAGCCCTTTGATGTGAATGCCACGGGCGCGGGCAGCTTCCACGGTGAGCTCAGCGGCGTTGAGGCTGCCCAACATCAAGCTGGTGACTATGAAAAGCTCGGCGCCGAGGTCACGGGCGACGTCGGCAAGCGTGAAGCCATCCGCGAGCCGAACCAGCAGGCCGCCCGCGCCCTCCACGAGTACGACGTCTGCATCGATGCTGCGAATCCACGCCAGCACCTCCTCTTTTTCGGCCTGCGCTAATCCCGCGCGCCGGGCAGAAAGGTTCGGCGCTAGAGGCTCCGGATAGTGCTTGAATTGCCGGGATTCCACGCCGGTAAGGCGTGTGACCGTGGCGCAATCGCTCGTATTGCCGGTTTGTAGCGGTTTCGCCACCACCACATGCTTGCCCGCCGCCTGATACTGCGCGGCTAGAGCCGCCGTGGCGATGGTCTTTCCCACATCTGTATTGGTTCCGGTGATGCAATAAATCATGCGATCTCCCCGGCGGCAACGACGGCGCGGCAAATGCGCGCTACTTCCTCATCGGTACAGATATATGGCGGCATCGTGTAGATGAGCCTGCCGAAGGGGCGTAGCCAGACGCCTTCTTCAAGGGCCGCCGCGGTGGTCGCTTCCATGTCCACGTCATGGTCCATTTCCAGTACACCGATGGCGCCGCGCACGCGGGTGATGCCGGGGGCGTCGCTAAGCCCTGCGCGTAAACCTTGCTCAATGCGTGCGACGTCCGCGTGCCAGGTGCCTTCTGCAATCATGGCGGTGGACTCGGCCGCCACCGCGCAGGACAGGGGATTGGCCATGAACGTCGGCCCATGCATCAATGCGCGTGGCTGCATCGTCTCCGCCACCTTTTGCGTGGCCAGGGTTGCTGCCAACGAGACAAACCCGCCTGTTAGTGCCTTGCCCACGCACATGATATCGGGCGTGATTCCTGCCGCCTGCGTCATGAAGAGCTCACCTGCGCGACCAAACCCGGTGGCGATTTCATCCGCGATGAGCAAGATTCCGTGCTTATCGCATAGCTCCCGCACGCCTGCGACCAGCTCTAGGTCGTGGAAGCGCATTCCGCCCGCGCCCTGCACGCCGGGTTCGATGATGACCGCGGCGACTTCTTCGGTGATAAAGGACTCGAACATATTCAAGTATTCCGTCCGCTGCTTAGCCGAGGCGCCTTCCGTGGGCGGAGCTGGGGCAAAGATCTGCTCGGCAAGGATGCCCTTCCACATAGAGTGCATGCCGCCTTCCGGATCGCACACGCTCATCGCGGCGAAGGTATCGCCGTGATAGCCCGAGCGCCAGGTCAAAAGCTTGGTGCGGCCGGGCGGCGAGCACTGCAGCGCCATCTTTACCGCCACTTCCACCGCGACGGATCCGGAATCGGAGTAGAAGACCTGCGCGTACTGGTGGTTGGTCAACTCCAGGAGGTTTGCGGTAAGCCGCGCTGCCGGTTCGTGAGTAAGTCCGCCGAACATGACGTGGCTGAACCTATCGATCTGATCCTTCGCCGCCGCCACCAACCGCGGGTGCGAATGGCCGTGGCATGCCGCCCACCAGGAGCTCATGCCGTCGATGACGCGTTGGCCATTTGCGAGTTCTAAATAGGCACCATCGGTGCGCAGTACCTGCAAGGCTGGCGCGCCGGGCGCAGCATAGGGGTGCCAGATGTGGGTGGAGTCGATCGCAGCGACTTGAACATTGTTCAATAAAGGCATGGAATTATCTCTACCACAGCTATAATCTCATTTCATGACTATAATTGAACAACGTTCAAGACTGGGTGTAGCTCCCGCGCTGCCAGCCATCGCTGGCGTGGAAATGTGGGAGCGATTCAGCTTCTACGGCATGCAAGCCATCCTGGTCTATTACCTCTATGACCACACGGCTGGCCTGGGGCTGGAGCAAAGTGAGGCCACCGCATTGGTAGGTGCTTATGGCGCGATGCTCTACTTATTCACCTTCGCCGGCGGGTGGGTTTCTGATCGCGTTCTGGGCGCTGAACGCACCTTGCTAGCCGGCGCCGCGCTGCTTATCGGCGGCCATCTCTCGCTTTCCCTAATTCCCGGGTTCGTGGGCCTCTTCGCCGGGCTTTTCCCCTTGGCGCTGGGCTCCGGGTTGCTCAAGACCGCAGCGATCACCGTTTTAGGCGCGGCATTTCCGACGTCCGCGGGACCGCCTTTCCAAATCTTCTACCTAGGCATCAACATCGGCGCTTTCTTGGGGCCCATGCTGACCGGCTGGCTGGCTGAGACCCGTGGCTTTCACGTGGGCTTCGGCGCCGCGGCGTTGCTCATGGTCGTGGGCTGCGTGAACTATTTGGCGTTACGCGGGCGAATGCTCGGTAGTCTCAGCGCTAAATCCCGCGAGTTTATTACCCAGCCCGCAAACCCTGCTGAGCCGCAGACACAGCTCAAGGTACTTATCGCCTCCGTACTGGTTATCGTCGCTGCGGTGTGGGGCTTGAGAAATCCCGATCGTTTGGCTTATGTGCTGCTCATAGCCACGGTCGCAACCGCCCTTGGGCTCTTTGTCACCGTGCTCACCTCGCCACGGGTAAGTGCTGCAGAAAGACAAAAAGTACGAGCTTTCATTCCGCTATTTATTGCGTCAACTACGTATTGGACGCTGCAGTCCCAGGCCTATGGCGTCTTTGCCGTTTATTCAGAGCAGCGCCTAGATCGCACCATCGCTGGCTTTGAAGTGCCCGCTGCTTGGACGCAGTCCCTCAACCCTCTTTTTATCTTGGTATTTACCTTTCCCATCGCCCGCCTTTTAACCAAACACCGCAACCGTAACCACCTCATGGGCGGCGGACTCGCGTTGGCGGGCATGGGAATGCTGGTGTTGGTTCCCTTTACCGGGGCAAGTTCGGTTCCGTTCCTAGCGCTTGCAGGCTGCATCCTGTTTATGAGCTTGGGCGAGCTTTTCATTGGCCCCATCGGAATGGCTGCCACTGCGATCCACGCGCCGGCTGCCTTTGCCACACGCTTTTCCGCGTTGTTCTTTCTTTCCTTGGCTATCGGAACTTCTCTAGCAGGCAGTTTGTCCACCCTCTATTCCCCAGAAACGGAGCTTTATTACCTCATTGTGGTGGGACTAGTGCCGGTGATTGTTGGCGGCGCCATTTATAAAAGCAAGCAGTGAAGTATCTTGAAATCATGAGGAAATTCGTTGCTGTTTCGAGTGCTCTAGCTGTAGTTGCGGTGAGCGTTGCCGGTTGTTCACCGGAATCCGCAAGCGATTCTCCGAAGCCGGTCTTCCGTGCGACCACCGAACAACAAACCGAGTCCACAGAACAGACCCAGCAGCAAGCAGACCCGCAGCCGGTAGTAACCGAAACGGTAACTGCGGAAAACAAAGAAGATGAAGAGGAAAAGTGCGCGGACGGCGGCTCTGATTTGCAGAAGCGATTCGCCAACGGCGCAAAGGGTGTCCTCAATACGAATGAAGATGATTTCAAGTTCCACTACACGGTCATTGACGGCGCCTATGATCCGTGCGCGGAGATTAGCTACGCTGTACTGAGTGGCGCCTTAGGTGACGAAAACGGTCCTGCCGGAACGGGTGCATCAATCGCAGACGGAATCCTCATTTGGTCCGAGGGCGAATTGGTCGGCGGCCACGGTATCACCGCCAGTTCCGTGGAAGAAGCTTCCATGGTGGGAGACGATGAAATCGAGCTCACCGTGGGCAATCGCGGACGTACTACCGCAGAGGGAATTACCGAAACCGCACGCGTGCGCCTAGAGGTTGAAGATGGTCAACTAGTCCCAGTTGGCGGAGACATTGAGCAGTACAAGTCCTTCACGGACGGACATGTGCAGTTGTATCCCTAAAGTTTGTGGCCAACCCGCATTTGAAGCCGGAAAGGCCTATAAACATCACGCAGGCTTGCACAAGTAACGCCTGCCACCAGAAGCCGGTGAGCGCGTATTCTCCTGTCATCTCGTGGTTCATGAGCAAGACGATGAAGAGCGTGAGCGCGGACAGTAATCCCGTCGTGGTTGCTGTCAGCGCGAAGGCTTCACCGATTTGTACCTGGAAAATGCTGTTCCTGGCAGCGCCCGCCAAAGTTAGCGCCCCTGCGTCGTGAGCGATCCGCTTGCGCATTAACAGCGAAGTGGTAAACGCCGCCATCACGCTCGGCGCGATCGTCGGCCCGAGTATCACTACGAACACCTGCCACGGCGACATCGTAAACTCCTCTTCCATGCTCAACATGGCGCGGAGACCTGAGCCCACGGCGATGATGAGGCCGCCGAATAAGATCCACGGCATGATATGTGGTGCGGTGAAGTTGCTGCGTACGCGCACGTTCGCGCCAGCGATGCCGAGAGGTCGGGTCCACTGCATAAGCAGTGGCAACATCCATGGAATCAGGAATGCGAACAAGGGGATAAGGCCCAAACACGCGGACATTGCATCTGTCGGATCGTCGATCAAGGTGCAGGCAAATAAGATCCCAGCGCCGAGGATGAAGGCGAGTGCGCATTTAGCGGCCGCCCACCGTGGTGTACCTGAACGGTAGATGCGCCTTAATGACAAAAATCCACCCAGTACTGCGGCAAGTACGCAGACCGCACTAGCTAGCACAACACCGCCCATCGTCACGGAGATACCGTCCACTCGAATGTTGTCGCGGTGGAAAGCGTCGAGGGCGAAGTCCGTGAGAAATGTAGCGCAAAAGGCACCAGGAATCGCACCGCACGCAGAGACCGCCACAATCTGACCCAGCACGAGTACAAAGATGAGCCAATTGGGCATGCCCACCATGCGCCAGCTCCGGTAGATGTGGATGTGCTCGTCGATGATGAGCTTCATCTGCGAGAAAATGACGAGAATATTGGAGCAGATAGCCAGCCCGAGGATGGTTCCGCCCAGAGAAGTTGTGTCATCACCGGTTGCGTTAATGAGCGCTACGGCGAGCGAGAATCCCATTCCGGAGATAAAACACGTCAGCGCCACCGCCAGCCAGGAAGGCCAATTGCTGTGCAGATCCTTAAGCCATACGGACATGGTGTTCCTCCAGCTTGTAGATGCGATCGGCCTTCGCGGCGGCCGCGTGCGAGTGGGTGACCATTACCACCGTGCTGGGTACGCGGACGAGATGATCCATGACCACGTCCGCCGTGTCGTCGTCCAACGCGCCGGTGGGCTCGTCGGCGAAGATGAAGGGGGCGTCGGCAAGCAATGCTCGCGCCACCGCGACGCGTTGCTGCTGTCCGCCCGAAAGCTGTGCCGGTAAGCGCTTTTCCAGCCCGCCGATGCCCAAGCTCTCAAAGGTCTGGTGCAGCTTCGCCGGGCTGCATTTACGGCCGGAGAACTTCGCCGTAAGTTCCGCGTTCTGCTGGGCGTTAAGCGATTCCAGGAGGTTATAGTCTTGGAACACGAAAGCGCGGTGCTTGCGCCCCGGTGCATTTATCTTGCCGGTTGTAGGTTTGTCGAGGCCAGAAAGCAGGCTGAGGAGCGTTGACTTGCCACTGCCGGAAGGGCCCATGATGGCCACGAACTCGCCCGATTCAATGCGCAGCGAGAGGTGGTCTAGCACCAGATTCTTGCCGTATTTCTTCGTGAGATTTTTCGCGATGAGTGTCATGCTTTCGATTTCACGTTGAAAGGCGCAGTGTCTCGATGGGGGAGACTCCCAGAAATTTAGGGGAGCTAGCTCCACTGCGTGTGTCCGAGGTACGGATTAGGGTTGTACTCTATGGCAACTTTCAAATCCGTGGCGTGGAATCTAGTGCTTGCGTTGCTGTGTATTCCCGCTGCTGTGGTTTCCGTTGTCATGCTGCCCTGGATTCCGCTTGTTGCGTCCCTCATGGCCGTCATTACCCGCGGCGGCGCGCGGTGGTTGGGCGTGAAGATTCGCTACCGCACCCCGCATCGCTGGTTTGATTGGCAACAGTTCTATCACCTTCTGATTCAGCTTTTGCTCTCGGTTTTGAGCTTGGCGTTGTGGCTGTTCGTGGGGATTATGACGGTGGTATTCTTCATCGCTCCTTTCTTCACGGATAGGCTCAACATCGGTAGCCTCGTCATTGAAAATCGAGCCCTGGCCATCGTGGTGAGCTGGGCGCTCGGCTGCCTGTGCTTCCTGGTCCTTATCTTTGGCGCGAAGTTTTTAACTTTCCTTTCCGTGAGCACCACCCGCCTGGCGTTGGAGAGCGATGCGCGAGCCACGCTTATCGACGCCTTCTCCGGCGAGCGTCGCCGCATCGAACGGGAGCTACACGACGGCCCGCAGCAGTACCTCACCGCGCTCAAGCTCAACCTAGCCGCGGCGAAAAGGGGAGACACCGCGGCTCTCGACGCCGCCGACCACAACGCCAGCCTTGCTCTTTCTGCCTTGCGCGACACGGTCCGTGGCATCGCACCGCAGGTCCTCTTCGATAATGGCCTGATTGCGGCTCTCGAAGAACTCCTCGTCCATTCCGGGCTGGAGACCACCCTCGAATGCAAAGGCGAAGAACGCTCCCTTGATGAAACCAGTGCCTTGTTGGCCTATCACTGCGTGGCAGAGGGACTAACCAACGCCGTAAAGCACGGTGAGGCCACCGCAGCGACTGTGAAGCTGGATTGCCGAGAAGGGATAGAAATTTCCATCACCGATAACGGGCACGGGTTAACCGCGGGCGAGGGAACCGGCATCGCCGGCCTGGAGGAGCGCGCCATAGCCCTGGGTGGAAGCGTGAAACTAGAAGACACTGATCAGGGCGCACAGTTAAGGATGAAACTGCCATGAAAATCTTGCTTGCTGAAGACTCCGCCCTGCTGCGTGCGGCAATCGAACAACTCCTGCGTTCCTTGGACCATGAGGTCACCACGGTCGAAGATGCTGATCAATTGCGTGCTGCGGCAGAAGGATTCGACATCATTGTCACCGACGTCAGGATGCCGCCGCTTTTGCAGGACGACGGCCTGCGAGCAGTCAATGAGATTCGCAAACGTACGCCCGAGCAGCCCGTCGTGGTGTTGAGCCAATACGTCGCCGCCAGCTACCTGGACGGACTCATCGAGCACGGCGGATTCGGCTATCTTCTCAAGGAAAGAATCGCCGATGTGGATGAGTTCATCCATGCACTGGATACGGTCTCTGCAGGTGGCACCGTGGTAGATCCGGAAGTCGTGAGCACTTTGCTCTCCTCCCGGAAGATGGGCGTCGATAAGCTCACGCCCCGAGAACGCGAGGTACTAGCCTTGATGGCACAAGGTGCCAGCAATCGCGAGATCGAAGGCAAGCTCGTGCTCACTGCCGGTGCAGTAAGCAAGCACGTGGCGAATGTTTTCATGAAGCTCGGGTTCAGCCCCGAGGACGAAAACCGCCGCGTTAAGGCAGTCCTGGCATGGCTGCGCACCAAACAGGAATGGAGATTGGAATGAAAAAGATTCTGGCGGCAACTGCAGCAGCAGCGCTTTTGGTCGGCGGCGGCACTGCTTTCGGTGTTGCCACGTTTGTGGCATCTCCGGAGCAAGCAGATTATTCCGTCGAGCGATCCGCAGACGTCAAGGTCGAGATCATGGATCCCGAAGATGTCTTAAACCCCGATGACGAAGCACGCATGCGTCGCGACGTTGAGCGAATCCACTTCGCGGCTCCGGTCAAGCAGCTGAACTACCTTGTCTTCAAAAAGAACAAGGACGAGGTAGAAGATTCCGTCGAAGAGTATCTACGCGATAATCATCCAGACCTCATTGGCGATGACCAGTTCACCGATGGCCAGCTCTTCGTTGGAGTGGGCCTCGATCCACGTCAAGCTTTCATCTTCGCGGGCAATGATGTGGCGAAGGACCTGTCCCTGGAACTAGAAGATGGACATTTGGAAGACGCAATCGAAGAGATCAAACCGGGCGTGAAGGCAGGAAATATCCCGGCAGGTCTTTTCGCCGGCGCTGACTATGCTGCCGATGCAGACAAGGTCAGCGAGGAGCTTTATTCCGATGCTAAGGCTAACCGCGGTCTCGGTATTGGCTTTAGTGGTTTCGGCGCGGGTGCGGCTGCCGGAGGGATCGTGGCTGCGGTGGGCGCTACGCGGCGTCGGAAAACGCAGCGTATTGCGACCGCCCGTGAGGATTGGAAATACGTTTCACGGGCTTATGGGGATACCGCACAACGCTTGAATGCCATCGACGTGCGTGCGCACTCTTTGCAATCAGCGCTTGTCGACGCCCGGATGCGCGAGGAATGGGAGCAACTGCGCGACGAGTTTCTAAACCTCGACAGCAAAGTTAGCTCTTTTGCCAGCCTGAACGAGCAGTCCTCCGACGAGGAATTTGAACAGGCGGCGAATGGAATCGAGGAAGCAAAATCCATCTGTGACCGAGTAGATACCGCAGAACACAACATCGACCGTCTGTATGCCGTCGAGCATGCTGACATTAACGCACGCCGCAAGGAACTCTATGAGCTACGCAAGGACCTGATTGAGGCGCGCACGGAATCCACGGGCGGGGTCGCGGAAGAAGCATCCCGGCTGATTGCCGTTTCCGAGGAGATCGATGCGGCCGCGCCTGAATTTATGGATCGTTACCTCGAGCTAGTGGAGCGCGCAGCCACGCTCTTTGGGCAGATCCAAACGCAGTTACAAAAGGAAAACGAAGCGGATGAATTGGCGGCGCGCCCGCGTATTGACGAGCCTTCCTTCTATCCGGGAGTGGGGTATCACGGATTCGTACCTTTTATGGCGATCAGCTCATGGAATAGCGCTTCCGTAGCTTCTTCACCCAATGTGAGCAGCAACTTTAGCTCGGGCTTCTCCGGAGCTGGTGGTGCCTCGAGTTTCTGATGTTGATCCGGTGGTTGTCATTCACGGCACTACGCTGAACGGTATTGGCCCAACATTGAACAAGCTACCCGATACCGCGCCGGGAGTTAAGTACACCTCGATCTACAGCCCGGCGGATACCACCGGCATGCCGCTCGATCAGATCATGTGGGGCCTTACCCGCTAATGATTCATGGGGCAATCGATGATGCGGGTCGCTGTAAGCATTGGCACTCGCTTGTCGACGTCGTGGCAAACAAGTGCGCCACCTGCCGCGAGTGGTTCGCCTGCTCGCTGTGCCATGCCGAGTTAACCGACCACGACTTTGGTCCTATGCCCCGCGATGAGCAGGCCGTCATGTGCGGCGCATGTGGCACGCAGATGGACTATGCCACGTATACCGCCGCATACAAATGCGTCCGCTGTGGGCACACATTCAATACTGGATGTGCGCTGCACGCGGACGAGTATTTTCTGCCCTCTTAGAAGGAAGAAAGCTGCGAAACCTGAGACTGTGCCTGGGAGAAGAGATCCTGGATGATCTTGTTGATGTCCGGAATGCGGAAGACCTGCGGGCCAACCGGCACATCAACCGTAGGCTGGCCAGGAACCACGCCAACCGAAATCACGTTTGCTGGGGCAGGAGCTGGTTTCGGTGCCGGGGCTGGAGAACCACCATTCAGGCCACAACGCGCGATTGCCTCATCGGCGCGCGCGATGGCATCGCGGATTTCGCCGCCACGTGGGTGGAAGTTAGCAGCGGCAAGTGCCTGGGACTTCTTGGAGTTGTAGTCGGAAGCGTTGGTGTAATAGCGGCTTGCCTGATCGCAGGAGATCTGGCCCGCAGGAACCTTCGCGAGGTAGTCATCCACCATGTCGGCGGAGGCGGCTGGGGTGGCAAGGGAAACGGTGATTGCGGTGGCTGCAGTCAACAGTGCGGACTTACGTACAAAGCTCATGACGGACATTCTGTCACGAAACCGGCAAATTTACTATGACAATTTGCCTTCAAGCTTCGGTTCGAAGGCCTTGTAGTGCTCGTAAGAGCTGAAGTGCCGCGAGTAAACGTCGATATCCGTATCAACGCGTGAATACAGTGCTGGCGCGACGTCGATAATCGCGCGGAGTTCCACGTCGTCCCCGGTCTGCTCCGTGGCCAGTTTCTTTACGCGCGTTTCAGCATCCTCCTGGGAATCTGCGTGAACGATGTAGAAATCCTCGCGGAAAATGCTGTGATCTGGGGATTTGAGTTCAAAAACGACAATTCCAACATATGGTTCTGTGCTGCTCATGACCGCAATCTAACACTACTTCTCGCGTAGTTCAGGGGTTTTTAGGAGCGGTGCGAGTTCTACGTGAGGTTGGGCCAAATCTACCCATGCGTACTCAGCAATCTCCGCTGCAATGTTCGGAATGATGGGGGATGGATAGCTGAAGATATCAGCAATGACCTCATAATTTGCCTCGTTAGCGGCGGCCGCGCGGAAGGTGCCACGTGGGCTAAGGAGGGCGTCGTCAAGCGTGACGCCAATTTCTTCTTCTACCTCGCGCACCGCAGCTTGGAGGGGTGTTTCGCCGAGATCTGGTTTGCCGCCCGGAAACTGGAACGCGGTGGTGTTTTTCTTTCTTACGCAGAGAACATGGCCTTCTGAGTTATGGAAAATGACAGCGCTTACGTGAATTTCTGGTGTTGGCATGGGGACGAGCTTATCAGCCGTGAAGTCATTCTCTTCCAAAGTGTAGTACATGTGCTATATTACTTAGTGATGATCGAATTAAAGGAAGTGTTATGACTCGAGTGATTGAGATTGACGGCCTGGCTTTCTCCTATGGTGCAAAGAAAGTGCTAGGCGGGGTGGACCTGCTTGTTGAACCCGGAGAGGTGGTGTGCTTGCTCGGCCCAAATGGCGTGGGTAAGACCACGCTGCTGGAAAACATTGTGGGCACGTTGACTCCAACAGCTGGCAGGGTTCGTGTTTTCGGGCAGGACCCTTGCAGTGCAAAGGCCGGGTTCTGGTCTCGTGTGGGTTTGGTTCAGCAGAATTGGTCTGACCACCCCAAGTGGCGTGTCAAGGACCAATTGGCATGGGTTGCCGGCATCCATGAAACCCACTCGCCGGCAGCAATGGGGGTTGAGCATGCGCTTGAGTTGGTGTCTTTAGGGGATAAGGAAAACCAGAAGATTTCGAGCCTTTCCGGCGGCGAGCGGCGTCGCCTAGATTTTGCGGCAGCGCTCATCGGTGGTCCTGAGTTGTTACTCCTAGATGAGCCGACGACGGGGCTCGATCCGGTCTCGAAGACACAAATGCACGACGTGATTATGGACCACGTGGATCGTTCCACCACGGTCCTTATGACCACCCACGATCTCGCTGAAGCTGAAAAGCTGGCGAGCAGGATCGTCATCTTGGGTGAGGGAAAAGTATTAGCAAACGGCAGCCCTTTGCAGCTGCGCTCGGCGTATTTGGGAACTGCGGAGATTTCGTGGGTTGCAGATGGCGTGCGCAACGTTCATTCCACGGAAACGCCAGAGAAGTTTCTGCAGGGGCTGCCACTCGATTCCATCTCCGAATTAACCGTGACGCGTCCGACGCTAGAGGATGCCTACCTTTCCATCGTGAAAAAGAATGGGGAACAGTAATGAAAGTCTTGAAAGCAGCACTCCGCCAGGCGGCAAGTGACATTCGGCCGCAGCTTGTAGGCGTCGGAGCGTTCATGGCGTCCGCGCCTGTTCTGTTTATCGTGGTGATGTTGCGCCAAAGCTCGCAGGAGATGATTGAGCAAACTTCGACCTCGTCGGTTATTCTGGCCGGTTTGGTCGGCAGCTTTTCGACGTTCGTGATCATGCAGATTGCTGCCGAGTTCTATAGCGACAGATTGGGCGGCGCTTTAGTGCGCGCGCGGATGCTGCCTAATGGCTCGTGGGTGTGGGCAATCGGCAAGACAGTGTCTTGTGTAAGCGTGGTATTCATCATGCAGGCATTACTGCTTTTTGCCGCATTTTTTATCTTGCCAAACCTTGAAATTTCATGGGGTCGTATTGTTCCCATGCTGGGCATCGCTTTGCTCTCGAATCTAGCCGCAGCCCCTTTAGGGCTGGTGCTTGGTGCGTTCATGCGTGGTGCATACTCGCAGCTCGTCGGCTACGCCATTGTCATAGCGCTGTTTGGTACCAGCGGCAGCTTTATCTCCTTGGCTGACTTTCCTCGCTGGATACAGATACCACAGCTGTTTCTGCCTTTCTACTGGTCCGGACACCTATCGCGGTGGATCTCGGATAATCCTGCGCAGTGGGAGTACGGCGGAGAATTCACACCTGTGCTAGCTGTGGGGGTTCTTCTCACTTGGATCGTCGTTGGATTTATAGTTGTTATTGCCTTGCTACGCCATAGCTTCCGCAAGGAGACTTTTGGCTCCCTCGCCAATATCCAATCCAAGACTCGGGCCCAAATCGGAATTTAGAAATGACTGAAGATATAGTTCACAACCGCATCGCTGTTATGCGTACTGACCGGCGAATCAGCCGACGTGAACTCGCCGAGGCCCTAGGCATTCACTATCAGACGATTGGTTACCTAGAACGTGGCGAGTCGGCCCCATCTTTGCACCTAGCCTTGCGCATCGCGCAATACTTTGGGGTGCCGGTGGAATCCGTATTTTCCTTGGACGAATTCCCGCCGCTTTCTTAGCGGTTAGCCACCTTATTTACCTGCTTTTTCATGAGCTGGCGGAGTGCTTGCTCATCGTGCGAGCTGACGCTGACGACGGCGTCGTCGACAAGCGCGTGCGCCACGAATTCGCTCTCGCCAGGTTCACCGACTAGCGGGTTCCCAGCGTTCTCGATCGTTACCTTTGCGGCCTGCAGGTTCTCGGCGCCTTCGATCTGCATGTCGAGCGGCGTGGTGGAGTAATCGCTGACGATTCCGCTGACGTCATTGGAAAAGGAAGCACATTCCGCGAGGTCAGCGGGGAAGGGGAGCGTCTCCGGGTTCGTGCTGAGAGAGACCGTGGCATTGATATCCCCAGCGCTGAAATCGGCAGCGGAGAATGTATCCGGATTCTTGTAAATCTTGGCGATGAAATCCATCGCTGAGGTGGCAAGCGGTGCGCATTGCTCGGGGGTCGTGGTCTTTTCGGAGTCGCTGGAGACGAGGTCCTCGGTGAGGCCCTGGTCTTCGGTGCTCATTAGCTCGTTGATGTTTGAGTATTCGTATCCTTCTGGCGCATCTTCTGCCGCGAGAATGTGATCGTGGGCGGAAACTGGCGGCTTTGGTGCTGCGGGTTCTTGCTGGGAGCAACCAGAAAGAAGTGCGGCGATAAGAATGAAAGAGATCTTTTTCATGCAAAAATTATAAATGGAATTTTTGTTTTAAGTAGAGATCCAAATATTCACTGTAATCAAGGCGACAAGCACGATGATTCCGCCAACGAGGTTTGTTCGCAGCGGTTCTTGTTCAACCGCGCTCCACCTGCCGCGGAAGATGAAACCCATCGGGGCGAAGGTGAGCACGCCAAGGTCGGAAATGCCGATGAGGATCTTTTCGCCGATACTCAGCGATACGTTACTGACAGCAACATAAAGTAGCTGCAGTGCGCAAATACCATGATGGTGGTTCCGATGATTGCGGCGAGGGCGGAATTAATGAGCAGTGTGCGAGGCATGGTTGTGACTAGCTCTTTATCTCCTCCTTTAAAGCAGTGGCCTGCTCGTGGGCCCGGCGACGCCTACTTGCGATGGCCTGCGCGAAGGTCTGCGCCCAGTTCTTCTCCGCGATGGGCCCGGTGGGCGCGGTGGCTTTCCACGTCCCATCTTCGAAGAGCCAGAAGATATCCCCGGTGTATGGGTCCATGATGTAGAAGGCTGTGCCATCCGTCTTGATGTTGTGGTGGTGTTGGCACAAGCAAGCAAGGTTTGCGGGGGTTGTGGGGCCACCGTCGGCGAAATTGATGCGATGGTCCGTCTGGCATTTATAGGCCGGATGGTTGCAGCCCGGGTAGCGGCAGGTGCCATCGCGGCCTTCGACGTATTTTCGAATGTTCGCCGGAGTGATGTAGTTCTTGCTCTCGGCGTATGGGTCGACCTCGTGGACCTCCGAAGGGGACACGGGAGTACGGGACCAACCGTGGCCTTGGATGAAGGTTGGCGCGCCGGGGATGTCAGTTGCTTGGTAGGTGTGCAGGATAACCTTTGGCTGGGCCTCGCCGAGGATGAGGCGCGTCATGGCCTGAGCGAGTGGAATCTGCTCGGCCTCGGCGAAGGCGCGTACCGCCTGGTCGATGCTCGCGATGGTTTCTGGATCTGCTTCCAGCGTTACGGAGAATGGGTCGGTGCTGTATCGACCACGGCGGCGCGTATCTTGCAGGGCAATCGTGTCATCTTCGGCGCTAATGAGCTCATTGAGTTTGCGCTTGATATTTGCTTGCGTGGGCGGGACTTGGTTTGCACGCTTTGGTGTGAGGTACTTGGTGATGCCAGCGTCGATGCGGGCGAGGGCGCCGGGAAGCGGTTCCCCAAGCTTGTCTAAGGACTCGTTGATGGCGATAAGCCGATCTAAATCTAGGTGGAGATAGCGCTCTTGGAGAGCATGTAGTTCTGGCATGGATTCGAGGCGATCTAAAGCCATGAAAATTTTGGATATGCGCGCCGGGCTAACGCCGGTGGCAGAAAACATTCTCTGCACCGCAAGCTCAATATCGTTATCGAACTCCGGCAGATGTTCGCGCCAGAAGCGCAGTTCTGCATGCCGGATTTGCGCGGCGGCTTGGGCTATTTCGTCTTCGGGGTTGGTGTGAGAGTGGTAGGGCACTTTCATAGCAAGAGGTTCCTCACCGTTAAAGTGTTTCGAACTAACTTACGAATCACACTTTAAAACATGCCCCGGACACGGCTTTTCGGCGCCGACTTTTCCCAGGTAGTGCTCTACTTTTCGGAAGAAAGGAACCGCGTTACAAGTGAGTCATAAGCGCGCACTGTAAGCTCCAGATCCTCGAGATAAAGATGCTCGTCGTGGCTGTGTAGCTGGGAGTTGGCGCTCGCCATGTCGCGGGTTTCGGCATGCATGGCAAAGCCATAGGCGTTGCCGCCCATACGGCGCGCGAAACGCAGGTCAGAGCCACCCGTGGCGTGGACTGGAACCACATCTTTATCGGGGAAGAACTCTTTGGAGGTTGCCTCAATCGCGTGCCAGAGCTTCGTATCGGTGGAGGACTGGGTGGCGTCCTCGGTGATGAGGTGCTCGATTTCTACCTCATCGGCAAGATCTCCTAGTGCCTCGCGCAGGAAGTTATCGAGCTCATCCTGGGTCTGGCCTGGGAAGGGGCGGATATCCATCTCCAGGTAGGCGTGGGAAGGCAGCACGTTGATTGCGCCGCCAGCACGTAGGACGGTCTCGGCGATAGTGGTGTGGCTAAACGCGTGAGCGTACGCGGCAAGATCGCCGAACTTCGAGTAATCGCCGGTACCTGCAATTAGTGCCGCTTCTGTTTCTGGATCGAACTTGAAGGTCTTGACGAATCCCTCCCAGATCTCATTCGAAGCAATCGGCGGTTCAGCAGCGGCGATGCGGCGTGCGACCTCGCCGATCTTCAAAATTGCAAAGTCCTTGCCATAGGGCGTGGATCCGTGGCCGGCGTCGCCATGCACGTGCAGGCGGCGCTGGCCAGCGCCCTTCTCGCCAACGTTGAAGCCGAGCGCGCCGGGTAGGTGGCTGCCGCCGGTCTCGGACAGGCAGTTCTTCCACGAAAACGCATCCGGGTGCTGCTCTGACATGAACTTCACGCCGAGCCCGCCGCGGGCTTCTTCGTCGGCCATGCCCACGAATGCCAGGGTGCCGCCTGGGTTGCCCTCCTGGGCAATCTTGCGGGTGACCGCCGCCATGGATGCAGTAATAAAGAGCATGTCCACCGCACCGCGGCCGTAGAGCTTGCCGTCTTCGATGAGGGCGTCGAAAGGCGGCTTGGTCCATTTCGGCTCGTCAACGGGAACCACATCCGTGTGTCCCATGAGGGTAAGCGGCTCCTTTTCTGGATCGCCGGGTACGGTGACCACGATGGAAACGCGGCCCGGGTGGGACTCGTAGCGCGCGATCTCGACGTCAGTTCCCTCGAAGAACTTCTCCAAGGTGTCGGCGTTGCGCACCTCGTTGCCGGAGTCCGGCGTGAGGTCGTTAACGCACGCATTGCGGATGAGTTCTTGCAGGAGAGCGAGGGTGTCGTCGTAAAGCGTCATGCGTTTGAGGGTAGTCGGTGCGATAAAATTGGGTGCTTTTAGCAAAATTTGAACGCTGTTCAAGTACGCTGCTCTCCATGAGCATTATCGATATCGCCCGTGATAAAGCCCTAGGCCAGGGTATTGGTCTCAGCCAAGAAGAATTGCTGGAAGTGCTGCAGGTTCCGGATGAGCAGCTGGAGGAAATCGCAGACATCGCCCACCAGACTCGTCTGAAGTGGTGCGGCCCAGACGTTTCGGTTGAGGGCATCATCTCCATCAAGACCGGCGGCTGCCCTGAGGACTGCCACTTCTGTTCGCAGTCAGGCCTCTTCGAGTCCCCAGTGCGTGCTGCCCGCCTCAACATCCCTGAGCTGGTGGAGGCCGCCAAGAAGACTGCCAAGACTGGTGCGACGGAGTTTTGCATCGTTGCCGCCGTAAAGTCGCCGGATGAGAACTTGCTTTCCCAGGTCGCGGAGGCAATCCCAGCCATCCTGGATGAGGTAGACATCGAGATTTCTTGCTCGCTCGGCACGCTCACGCGCGAGCAGGCGCAGCGCCTCAAGGACATGGGCGCCCAGCGCTATAACCACAACTTGGAGACCTCCCGTTCCTTCTTCCCTAACGTGGTGACTACGCATACCTGGGAAGAGCGCAAGGAGACCCTCGACAACGTGCGTGCCGTGGGCATGGAGGTCTGCTCCGGCGGCATCATCGGTATGGGCGAGTCTCTGGAGGATCGCGCGGAGTTCGCGTACCAGCTCGCGCAGATCGAGCCTTGCGAGGTCCCAATGAACTTCCTCGATCCTCGTCCTGGCACCCCGTTCGCGGATTATCCGCTGGTCCCGCTGGGTGAGGCGCTGCGCGCGGTGGCGGCGTTTCGCTTGGCGATGCCGTCTGTGACCTTGCGCTTTGCAGGCGGCCGCGAGCTTTCGCTTGGCGACGACGGCACGGAGAAGGGCCTGCTCGGCGGCATTAACGCCATCATCGCCGGCAACTACCTGACCACGCTTGGCCGCCAGATCGAGAAGGACGTCGACATGCTGGGTCGCATCGACCTGCCGATTAAGGCCCTCTAGTGGACGAGCTAGCGGCGGCCGTTCTGGCTGGCGAGGAGCCTATTTTCCACCCGAACACGGGTGAGCCTTTCCATGAGGCGCACCTGCACCCGGCGGCAGCGGCGGGATTGGATGTGCCGCGCTACTGCCAGATCTGTGGCCGCCGCATGGTGGCGCAGGTCCGCCCGGACGGCTGGAGTACGAAGTGTTCGCGCCACGGGGAGCTGGACTCGGATTGGCTCTACGAGGAGCACCTGCCCGCGTAAGCTGGCGGACATGGCTTTTCAGGATCCGGGCATTGCACTTGCCCACCGCTCCGCGCTGCGGTCTATCCAGCGGGTGGTGAGCGAGACAACTGAGCCGACCCCGCACGCGGCGGAGCGGGTCGCTGAGCAACTGCGTGCCGGCGGGGTCATGGTCCTCACGGGAGCGGGCGTGTCGACGGATTCCGGCGTCCCGGACTACCGCGGCCCTCAAGGGTCGCTATCGAGGCATACGCCGATGACGTATCAGGAATTTCGCTATGATTCCGCCGCGAGCCACCGCTATTGGGCGCGCTCGTTCGTGGGCTGGCGAGTCATGGATGCGGCGAGGCCGAACCGTACCCACTACGCACTCGTGGAGCTGGAGTGCGCCGGGCTGCTCTCCGGCATCGTGACGCAAAACGTGGACGGCCTGCATAAAGAAGCCGGAACTGAAACGCTTATCCCGCTCCACGGCGATATGGAGCATGTTGTCTGCCTGAACTGCGGGTATGCAGAAGACCGTGGGGCCTTTGATGCCCGGCTGGCTGCCGCGAATCCGGGCTATCTGGAGCGCTGGGTCGTGCGCGCGGATGAAGTTAACCCGGACGGCGACGTCGCGCTCTCGCAGCAGGCGGTGGACGAGTTCGTGATGGCTCCATGTATCCGCTGCGGATCGGAGTTGCTCAAGCCGGACGTCGTCTACTTCGGCGAGCCGGTTCCGGCGGAGCGGCGGGACGCAGCGCGGGATTTGCTGGCGCGGTCGAGTTCGCTGATCGTCGTTGGGTCGTCGCTCGCGGTGATGAGCGGATACCGCTTCATGCTCGACGCGCTCAAACAGGGCAAGGAAGTCTCTGTGATTAACGGCGGCCCCGGACGCGGCGACCCGAAGGCGACGACGCTGTGGCGCACGCAGGTCGCGCCAGCTTTTGATGAGCTACTGGATCTGCTTGATGTGTAAGGCTGGGGTGCGGCAAGCCTAAAGCTTCTCGAAGTACATGACTGCGGTGTCGGTGTCTTCCTCTGGTGCCGGGGGATCGGTCTGCTTGCCTCGCCACAGGGGGCTGATGCCTGGCATGAACCAGGCGAGCAGGGCAACGAGAACCGCGATGACGATGGCGGCGGGAGTTGCATATTCGGGCGGCACGAACCAGTATCCGGCCGCGCACAAGGCGATGATGATTCCGACCCACAAAGGGACCAGGACGCCGAGGTTGAACCGCCGCGTGGCGCGGTGTTCGGCCCAGTCTTCGCTGGGGAAGCGAGTGCGCGCTTCGGAGCGAATCCGACGCGCGGTCTTGTGTTGTTGCAGCACCGAGGCTATGAAGGTGAAGGCCATGCCGGCGCCTGCAATGAGCATGTCTGCGGTTACGGCTCCATAGGCTGCAATCGCGAGCGCGAGAGACAGCGCAAGGCGCTCGGAGACGCTGAGAGGTAACCCACGCGTGGGGTCTACGTCGGGATACAGATTTTTGAAGGAGCTGGTAGTCGACGATGTCATGACGGAATAAGAGTGTCCTTTGTTGGGGGTTGCTTACCTAACTTAGGTTAGTGTAGCCTATGCAAAACTGCTTAGGTATGTGTAGCCTAACTTCTGATTCTTTTTGTTCGTCTCATCATTACTTCATGAGGACTATATCCGTGATTCTCCGTCGAATATTGGGCACACTTGCTGCCAGTGCTCTCATCGCACTCCCTTCGGTCGCGCTCAACGCTCCTGTCGCCTCGGCTGCCGGAACCTGCTCCTGGAATTGGGGCATTAAGCAGTCCTACCGAAGCTATATCCAAGGCCAAGTCGCCAAAGGCAAGTGGCAAACGGACGGCATTGGTTTTACCGGTTCCGAAACCGGCGCAGACGGTGCTTTTACCTTCACTCCGGGTAAGGCCTCCGTACACGGCGATACCGTCACCGTCCCCTTTGGCGGCGTCATCCACTTCACTGGCCACAACTACGGCGGCGACAATCTGTTGGATATGACGCTGACGGACTGGAAGATTCAGGCCTCCGGCAACCGGGCGGCGATCGTGGTGGATTACGTCTCTTATGAATCTGACATGGTGAATAAGTCCGCACGCGGCCCGCAGATTACCGGAGATAACGTGGTCATCGCGGGGATTGATCTAGCACAACCCGTCGACGCGTCCGCACGCACGCTCGACCTTTCCGGCGACGTCAGGCTCACCGACGAAGGGCACAAACTCTTTATCGCCTATGAGGCGGGACAGTCGATGGACCCCTCGTCAGGGACCGTGGCCACGGACGGCAGCTGCGGCGGGTCTTCTGGCGGTTCAGGCAGCGGTTCGAAGTCCTTGGGGACAATCTCGGGCACGTTTACCGGTCGCAATGCAGAAGCTATGGCGATTTTGAAGGAAACGAACGACACCATGAATGGCCTGACCACCTTCATGGGCAACACGGAGTCCTTCCTAGACCAGCTAGAATCCTTCCGTTCTCGCACGGATGCCGCCACGGGTACGACCACTAGCACCACGAGTGGTTCAGGCACGTCGGGCGCCAGCACTTCGGGCACCGCGAGCACTTCGGGCACCTCGAACCCTTCGGGTGCTTCGGGTAGTACTTCGGGGACTTCCGGCACTACTGGAACCACAAGAACCGCGCGGTCGCAAGACCCCGGGTCCGCGGCTAGTGGAGGGCAGTCAGAAACCTGCGTAGCCACGGGCGTGCAGGCTGCGACCGCCGAGTGGGGCGTCAAGAAGTCCTTCCAGTCGTATATCACCGGCTCCATCGCCAAGGGCGCCTGGACGCTCGACGGCGTAGGGTACGACAACTCGCGTTTCCAGTTCACGGGCAACGGCGGAGATGTGGATACAGCGGCGCGGTCAGGTTCCATCCGCTACGGCGGCTCCATGCATTTTACCGGCCACAACGGGGTCCTCGATCTCACTATCGCGAATCTAGAAGTCCGGTTCAACGGGACGAGCGGTCAACTCATCGCTGACGTGCGTTCCTCCAACATGGAGGGCGAGCGCAAGGACTTTGGACGCACGGTGCTCGGAGACATGTCGTTTAGCCAGCTCGACGTGAGTGACTCTGCCGTCGACGGCGAAGCCACCGTCACGCTGACTGCAGCGGGAAATGATGCGTTCGCGAATTTCTATGAGCCGGGCACGACCCTTGATCCGCTCTCGTTGCACGCGCAACTTGGTGGATCCGGGGACTGCGCCGGAGTGAGTGGAACTACGGCAAACACTGGTGCGGTGACGACTGCCGGCGGTCAGAGTGCTGCGGCGGCAAAGCGGGCGGCATCGGAAAGCTCTGCGGGAAACGGCCTGCAGGCCGCGGACGGCACGAGCACGTCTGGTTATGAAGACGGCAGCGGCAACTTCCAGATCAAGAAGGCCGC
The DNA here is from genome assembly GCF_008042215.1 of Corynebacterium sp. LK14. Classification (NCBI taxonomy): domain Bacteria; kingdom Bacillati; phylum Actinomycetota; class Actinomycetes; order Mycobacteriales; family Corynebacteriaceae; genus Corynebacterium; species Corynebacterium sp. LK14. The sequence goes on along the minus strand of NZ_NOVQ01000001.1, from coordinate 60,806 downwards.
AGCCTCGGGCTCCTCGCCGGAGGCGACCACGTGGCTCCTGCTGCTTATCGCAGGCCTCGCCATCGCCGGCGGTTCCATGGGCTCCGTCGTCCTGCGCAACCCGGCGTAGCGCACCCCTTTTTACCCAAGACTTGAGAAAGGATTCGTTTCGCATGAAACGACTTTTGGTGGCGTTGGCGTGTGTCCTCGCCCTCACGGGGTGCGGCGTCCAAGGCGCCTATGAATCCCAAGACGCGCAGCTGCGCGAAGCCCTCCCAGACGCGCAGTCGGCCAAAGACCCGCGCTCGTTTACGGGCGTGTCGAATGTGACAGATTTCGAGGATGTCGTCGCGGTGACGGAGTCGCCTACTCCCGCTCTGCCGGTGGAGCTCACGGATGCTGACGGCTACGACGTCTCCGTTACGGATGTGTCCCGAATCGTGGCATTGGATCTCTACGGTACGTATACGAAAACCCTCGAGGGCCTGGGGCTTACGGACAATATCGTGGGTCGCACGGTGTCGTCGACGGAAAACGCTATCGCCGATCGCCCCGTCGTGACCCAGGGCGGACACAACATCAACGTGGAGGCCGTGCTCGAGCTCCGGCCCACGCTGTTCATCGTCGATCATTCGATCGGCCCGCGCGACGCCATCGACCAGATTCGCGCCGCAGGAGTGACCACCGTGGTCATGGAGCCGAAACGCACCATTGACTCGGTGGACGAGGACATCAAAAACCTGGCCGCGGTCGTGGGTCTGCCAGACGACGGCGAAACGCTGGCCAACCGCTCCGTCGAAGAAATCGAAAAAGATAAGGCGGCCATCGCAGACATCGTGCCGGAGAAGCCCATGCGCATGGCGTTCCTTTACGCGCGCGGCAACGGCGGCATCTTCTTCATCATGGGAGAAGGCACGGGCGCCAAGGACCTCATTGAGGGTGTGGGCGGCGTAGACCTCGGCACCGAATACCACCTCTCTTACGCCGAACCTGCCAACGCCGAATCTTTGGCAAAGATTAACCCGGAGGTCATCATCATGATGACGGGCGGCCTGGAGTCGACTGGCGGCGTCGAAGGCCTCCTCGAGCGCCCTGGCATTGCACAAACCACCGCGGGCCAAAAGCAGCGGATCGTGACCATCCCAGACGGGCAATCGCTCGCCTTCGGGCCCTTGACCGGACAGACTCTTCTCAAACTCGCGCAGGCAATCTATGACCCAGACAATGCTTAAACCGGCGGCCCCCACGGAGGTCTTCGCGCGACGCTCTCGCCTGCGGCGTGGTGTATTCGTATTGCTCGCGGCGCTGCTTGGTGTCGCCTTCGTCCTGTCGCTCGCGCTGGGGCAGTACTACGTCGCGCTGGGTGACCTGGTGCAGATTATGGTCGCGGGCCCTGATGGTGGCTTGACGGCCAATGTCGTGTGGCAGATCCGCCTGCCGCGCATTCTGCTCGGTTTCTTGGTCGGCGCGTGCCTGGGCGTGGCGGGCACGCTCATGCAGGCCGTGTTCGCCAACCCGCTGGCTGAGCCCTCCATCGTGGGCGTGACCTCCGGTGCCGGTGTGGGCGCGGCCGTGGTAATCGTCTTTAATATCTCCGTCCTGGGTACCTTCACGGTCCCGCTCGCGGCGTTTGCTACGGCGCTGCTGGTTACCGCGCTGATCTATCAGTTGGCGCGCTCACGAGGGCGTGTGGCGGTGGTCAATCTGATCCTGACCGGCATTGCCATCAACGCGGTGTGCAACGCCATCATCTCCTTCATGATGTACCTGGCGCCCACTTCGAACCGCGAGCAGATCATCTTTTGGCAAATGGGTTCGCTCAACGGCTCCCAGTGGAAACACGTGTGGGTGGTCCTCCCCATCGCCCTCGTCGGGATGGCCATCGCGCTGTGTCTTGGCCGCCAGCTCGATGTGCTCGCGCTGGGCGAGCGCGCCGCGGAACACACTGGCGTCGACGTCAAGCGACTGCGCATTATCGCCATCGCTGCCTCGGCTATTCTTACCGCCGGCGCAGTTGCCTTCGCTGGACTCATTGGGTTCGTCGGCCTTATCGTGCCGCACCTGCTGCGCACGATCATGGGCCCAGAAAACAGGGTCTTGCTGCCAGCCTCTGCGGTGGCGGGCGCCGTACTCATTGGCTTTGCCGACGTCGCTGCGCGCACGCTTATTCCTTTCGCCGACCTTCCCATCGGTATCTTTACCGCGCTCGTGGGTGGCCCCACCTTCTTCGTGCTGTTGCGCCGGATGATGAAGAAAGGAATGCACTGATGATTAACGTTGCGAATCTTTCCGTTTCGATCGGCGAGCGGAACCTGCTTTCGGATGTCTCCCTTGTCGCCCGCCCAGGGGAGGTCACCGGCCTCATCGGCCCGAATGGTGCGGGCAAGTCCACGCTGCTGGCGGCCATCGCCGGCGATATTGATTACACCGGTTCCGTTTCCCTCGTGGGGCAGGATCCGGCGGTGTCCTCCCCAGGGGCGTTGGCCCGTGCACGTGCGGTGATGCTGCAGGACGTTACTGTGTCCTTCCAGTTTCTCGTGCGAGATGTAGTGGCCATGGGCCGGCGTCCTTGGGAGGGCACCGCCCGGCAGGCCGAGGACGACGCGATCATCGACGCAGCGCTTGCGGCGGTGGATGCGACGCACTTGGCCGGCCGCGATATTGCCACGCTCTCTGGCGGGGAGCGTGCGCGTGTGGCGTTGGCCCGTGTACTGGCGCAGCAGACCCCGGTGATTCTCCTCGACGAGCCGACTGCGGCGCTGGATATCCGCCACCAAGAACAAGTTTTGGGATTGGTGCGCTCGATTGCGGCGCAGGCTGGAGTGGCGGTGCTCGTGGTACTCCACGATTTGGGTGCCGCTGCGGCCTATTGCGATCACATCGTGTGCTTAGCAGACGGGGCAGTTGCCGCCGCCGGCCCGGTGCGCGAGGTCTACACCGACGAGATTTTGTCGCAGGTCTATCGCTGGCCCATCCAGGTGAGCGAGGCGGACGGCCACATTTCAGTCCATCCGGCGCGGCGTCAGGCCGCCGATCCCGAGCAGTCTTTTGTCTATCTACTAAAGGAGTCTTAACTCATGCGTATTGTCTCTTCTTCTCTCGCGCTGGCGCTGACTGCCTCGGCGCTGACCGTTCCGGCAGCGTTTGCTGCTGATGCCCCCACGTGTGCCGCTGGCCAGACCCTGGAGACCCGCGTTGTCTCCGGCACTGTGAATTGGGGCATCAAGCAATCTTTCCGCAGCTACATCACCGGCCCCATCGCGAGGGGTGAGTGGACCACGTCTGGCGCGGTGACGCAGGACGAGGGCAACAAAGGCGGAGCAGACTTCCAGTTCCACTTCGAGGTGGATCCTTCTGCGTCCTCGGTGAGCCTGGGCGAAGACGGCACCGTCACGAAAGCCGATATTCGAACCAAGGATTCGACGCTGGAGTTTGAGGGCCACCACGGCGCGTTGTACACCAAGATGCTCTCGCCTTATGTCCTCACGGAGGCAGCGCAGGCAAAGGCGGGCACGTCCTACGAGGGCTACTACGTGCCGGGTAAGGGCATGACGGAATACACCCCGCAGGACCGCACGGAAGAAAACAAGAAGTCCGGCACGGATACCTTCGCTGAGGGTAGTGCCGCATGGTCGAAGGAAGGCGATACGCTCACGCTGAAAGCGACCGACGTGAAGTACAAGCCGAAGTCGGGTACCTACTACGATAGCGAGAAGAAGATCCAGCACATCGAGGGTGTCGACGTGATCTTCATGGGCATGTACCACAAGGACTACAAGCCGGAACTTGATGATGTGCAGGTGACCTTGAAGACCGCGTCCGAGTGTAAGGGTCCTGCCGATGAGGGCACCGAGACCACCCCGGGGGGGCAGACCGAGCCGGGCCGCGACGAGAAGGGCAAGGACCAGACAGGAGACCAAGGAAAGACTCCTGGGAAGGACCCAGAGAAGAAGCCGGAAAAGGGGACAGAAGACCAAGGAAAGACTCCTGGGAAGGACGCAGAGAAGAAGCCGGAAAAGGGGACAGGAGACCCAGGAAAGATTCCTGGGAAGGACGCAGAAGGCTCTTCTTTTTCCAACGTGTGGAATATCGTGTTGGCGCTGACCGCTCTGGGCGGCATGTTTGCGGTCATCGGTGGTGCCATCGTGCAGTCCGGCGTCCTTGATTCCCTGCTGGCGCGCCTGCGTTAGCGAACCTGCACGGGTTTAATCCGAGTCGGCGTGACCCGCGTTGGCAAGAGCGTGGCTTTGGGCGTCGTTAGGATTGTCCTGGGTGGGGGAGAGCTGTTTGAGCACCGTGCGCACGATGGCGCGCACGCGCTTGTCCATGGGCATATCCATGTGTAAGACGACGGCGCGTTTGTCGACGTCTTGCACATAGACATTGCGCACCGTTCCGTCGGGAGTGTCGCCGGGATCCAAGAAACAGGTTTCCGGCGGCACGACGATGGAGTCTTGCTTGGTGGCCACGCATGTGTAGCTCACACCGGGGGCCAGGTCACCGTTGTGGTTGAGCTCGTTCAGCGTCGCGCTGCCCACGATTTGTTCCATGCCAGCTGGGCCGAAGTAAGCGTCGATGATGGAGCGCATGACGTGTTCTTGGCGGCGGTTGGAAATCAACGAGCTGACGATTCCGCCTTGGGTGGTGCCGTGGTTGGGCGCCGACAGGCAGATGATGTGGCGCACGCGGTCCACCGCATCGTGGTTATGCATCCAGTAGCGGGCGACGATGCCGCCTTGGGAGTGTCCAATGAGCACGACCTGCTCCGCGCCGGTGACGGCTTGGACCGCGTCGATATACGCGCCGACTTGATCGGCGGAGGCGGCGATGGGGCCGGTGGCGCGGGCACCATAGTCCGGTGCGAACACGGCCCAGCCGTCCTCGCGCAGTTCGGAGCCGAGCAGCTGCCATACGCCCTTCGTATCCGTCGTCCCATGGATGAGAATGATGGGCCATGGGTGGTCTTCATCCGGGCGCGCTGCCCAGTCGTCCTCAAAAACGCCGCGTGGCTTCAGGCGTGCGCCGAGCGGTAGCGATGCCAGGCGTGCTGCGGTCTCTGCCTCGTGGTCGTCGCCTGCGGACCCGCGTGGATGGCGAAAGTCGAGGTCGAAGAAGCTGCGGCGCTCGGCACGCAATAGCTCGGCGATTTCGTCGGCCACTTCCTCGCGCAAGGCGTTAGCGGGCGCAGGGGTGGTGATGCCATGGCGCGGAGAGTCTGAAACTTGTTCCGCCGCCGGTGTCTCCGGCAGGCCTTCGGTGGCGTCGTAGCTGATGGAAGGGGGAGTCGGGTCTGAACGCCAAAACCGTCCGAGTCCCTCGGAGATGAGGGCTTCGAGTTCTTTGAGCGGTTCTTTGAACGATTCTGTTGCCATAACTCCCATCCTATTTCGTGCCGCGATACATTAATTTTTCGGAATCATTAGTGGTAGCGATGATTTTTCACGGGATCGCGGGAGAAAGTTCTCGTTCCCCCTTGACCATCCAACTAAAGGTTTATAAACTAAGCCTTGCCTAATCACGGGCGGTTGCTTGCCAGGAAGGTTGCGCTCCACTTCCTTCTCCAGGTGAGTGCCGAAAGATTAGTCATGGGGAGAGGGCCCGTCAGTGCGCAGCTGACGGGCCTTCGTTTATCTCTGGAAGCGGTAGTCGGGGGACGAGCTACCGCGAGGGGTGGGAATTAATTCTCGACGACGGAAACCTTGACGTCGATGTTGCCGCGGGTTGCCTTGGAGTACGGGCAGACCTCGTGTGCCTTGTCGGCCAGCTTCTGTACCTCGTCGTGCGGCAGGTTGGGGATGGTGACCTCGATCTCAACGGCAAGACCGAAGGAGGTCTCATCCTTTCCGATGGAAACGCGAGCGCCCACGGAGGACTCGCCCAGGTCGGCGCCTTCGCCCTTGGCTACGAGCTGCAGGGCACCGTGGAAGCAAGCGGCGTAGCCGGCGGCGAAAAGCTGCTCCGGGTTAACGCCGTCGCCCGAGCCGCCCATTTCCTTCGGAGCGGCCAGATCGAAGTCCAGATCAGAATCCTTAACGACGGAGCGGCCGTTGCGGCCAGCACCGGTTGCGAGTGCTTCGGTGGTGTAGAGTGGTTCCATGATGGGGTCCTTACGTTGATTTCCTTGTACGCAATTTAATTGTGCGCAACCCTAGTGCGTTGTACTAGAGACATGTCACACGCGTCTTTGGAACTGGACAACCAACTCTGCTTCGCCCTCTACCGAGCGAGCCATGCCGTCCAGCGGTCTTACCAGGACGTACTTGCGCCAATGAGGCTGACTTATCCCCAGTACGTCACCATGTTAGCGCTCTGGGGCCATGAGGATCCGGTGACGATGAAGGAGCTCTCGGCCGAGCTGGGGCTAGATTCGGGCACCTTGACCCCTCTGCTGCGCCGCATGGAGAAGCAAGGTTTGCTCACGCGCGCTATTGATCCGCAGGACGAGCGCCGTCGCGTTGTGAAGCTGACAGACCAGGGGCGGGCGCTGCGTGACCATGCCGAGGACGTTCCGCGGCGCCAGATGGAACGTTTCTCCGTCTCTGGACTCGATATCCAGATGCTGAAGTCGGACCTCGACCGCTTGTCGGGGGGGCAATTGCCGCGGATGCCGAGGACGCGGATCGCTAATACACTTGGGGGCTATGACCCAGCTTTTGCCTGTTCCTGACGCGGCCGCAGCAGTCGAGCGTCTCATCGACCTCTACGAATCCTCGTGTGAGCGTGCGCGCGTGTGCCTCGAGAAGGGCGAGTACGCGGACTACGCGCACGTCGTCTATCCGCAGATCGTCGTCGACGTCAAGGAATGGCGCCCCATCGACCGCTCCGAGCCTTTCGGATACGTGGATGAGTCCGGCCGGTACGTCGCTGTGCTGTCTAAGCCGCACCTCCTGCGCGGATACCTGGAGGAACAGCTCACTCGGCTCACCGAGAATTACCCGTGCGAGATCTTTGTCGGCCCCTCGGACGTGCGCATCCCACCCGAGTACATCAAGGGCGTCGAGATGGTCCCGCAGCAGCGCCCGGCGGAGGTTCCGCGGCCCACGCTCGACGAGGTCCACGACGCCATCATCGATGGCCACTGGGATGTCTTCCACGGCGGCGACAAGCCGCTGTTCCACTTCGGTCCGCAGCGCTTCGACATCGCCTGTGCGCGCATTGAGCACTACACCGGCATCGAGGTCGACTCGCTCCAGAAGTACATTCTCTTCACGAACTACGGCATGCACATGACGGAGTTCATGCGCTTTGGCCTGCGCGCGCTGGGTTCCCGCTATGACTCCCTCGTTCTACCGGATGGGCGCACGGTGCCTGCCGATGCCGCCGGGGGTGTCGAGGTCGCAGACCTCCAAACCCGAGTGCAGATGCCGCGCTACGATCTCACGACGCCGGACGGCGATGGCATCACGATGATCAATATCGGCGTGGGTCCTTCCAACGCGAAGACCATCACGGATTCCCTCGCGGTGCTGCGTCCGGAGGCGTGGATCATGATTGGCCACTGCGCGGGCCTCGACGGCCGCATGCGCATCGGCGACCTCATCCTCGGCAACGCCTATCAGCGCGATGATCACATTCTGGATCGCGCCATTCCCGTCGACGTTCCCATTCCTGCCATCCCGGAGGTCCAGCGCATGCTCGAGGCCGCCGTCGAGGAGGTCTACGGCGCCGACAACGAACTCATGCGCACGGGCACCGTCCTGTCTACTGCGGACCGCAACTGGGAATGGCGCACCCCGCGCGAGCTGTGGGAGTGGCTGCGTGGCTCGACCGCCGTGGCCATCGACATGGAGTCCTGCATGCTCGCGGCGAATGGGTACAGATATCGCATCCCCTACGGCACGCTGCTGTCCGTGTCGGATCTTCCGTTGCACGCGGTGCCCAAGCTGCCAGCGGGCGCGCAAGCTTTCTATTCAAACTCAAAGGAGGCGCACGTCATGTGTGCCGTGCGCGCGATGGAGACCCTCGCAGAGAATCCCGAGCGACTCCGCACTCGCAAGCTGCGTCGCACCATTGGGGAGATTCCATTTCGTTGAGCGGGGCATGCGACTAAGCTGGATCGAAAATCGTCGTCTCCCAAGGAATAGATTCCATGACCCAGCCCGAGTGGTACCACCCTGATCGCGAAAACCTGACGTGGGAGGTCTTCGGTGAAGCATCCCGGCACCTGTCTCAGGAGATTGTGGATTCCGGCTGGTTCCCTGAGCTCATCGTGGGTGTCGCCCGCGGCGGCCTCATCCCAGCAGGCGCCATCGGCTATGCAATCGGCGTCAAAGAAATGGGCGCAATCAACGTGGAGTTCTACACCGACATCGGGGAGACCCTGCCCGAGCCAGTTCTGCTTAACCCGCAGCTGGATACCGATTCCTTGCAGGGCAAGAAGGTTCTGGTGGTCGATGACGTGGCTGATTCTGGAAAGACTCTCGATCTCGTGGTCAACCTGCTGGCGGAAACGGCCGCCGAGGTGAAGTCAGCCGTTATCTACACCAAGCCCACGACCATCTTTGAGCCGGATTTCTCGTGGAAAGAGACAGATGCCTGGATCAATTTTGCGTGGTCGGTTCTGCCTGTTATCACTGCTGACGGTTCCTTTAGGGAAGGGGCCTAGGGGCCGCTAGAGTATGTGCGGTGTCTCAACAACCAGCACCTGCATCTACGCAACCCGCACCTACTTCTGTTCTCGGCAGTTTTAAATACGCATTTTCTTCGCCAGCGCGCTTTCGTATGGAGGTCTTCGGCGGCCTCGCGGTAGCGCTGGCGCTGATTCCTGAGGTTCTCAGCTTTTCCATCTTGGCAGGGCTCGATCCGCGCGTGGGTTTGTTTGCCTCGGTGATCATGGCAATCTCCATCGCGTTTACCGGCGGACGCCCCGCGATGGTTTCTGCGGCGGCGGGCGCGGTGGCCTTGGTTATTGCGCCGTTGTCGTACAGTCACGGCCTTGACTATGTGGTGGCCACCATCATGTTGGCCGGCATCTTGCAGATCATCTTGGCGATGCTGGGCGTCGCCAAGCTCATGCGTTTCATCCCGCGCTCGGTGATGACCGGATTCGTCAACGCTTTGGGCATCATGATGTTTACCGCGCAGCTGCCGCACCTGCGCGACGTCCCGTGGATGGCATACGTGCTGGTGGGCGTGGGTCTGGTGATCATGCTGGTGCTGCCACGTCTGACCACGGTGATCCCTGCGCCTTTGGTGACCATCCTGGTGGTCACGGTGTTGGCTATTGCATTCGGGTGGGAGGTCACGGACGTGGCCGACCAAGGTGAGCTGCCTACGAGCCTGCCGGGATTGTTTATCCCGAACGTGCCGCTGAATCTGGAGACGCTCGAGCTCATCGCTCCTTACGCGATTGGCGTGGCTCTGGTGGGGCTGATGGAATCGCTGCTGACGGCGAAGCTTGTCGACGACATTACGGACACGCACTCCGATAAGACGCGCGAGTCCTTAGGCCAAGGCGTGGGAAACATCTTGTCCGCTCTGATTGGTGGAATGGGTGTGTGCGCGATGATTGGCCAGACCATGATCAATGTGAAGGGCGCGCAGGCACGCACGCGCTTGTCGACGTTCCTCGCCGGCGTCTTCCTGCTCATCCTCGTCGTGGTCTTGGGGGAGACCGTCGGCCGCATTCCTATGGCGGCGTTGGTAGCGGTGATGATTATTGTCGCTGGTACGACCGTGGATTGGCACTCGATTAACCCGCGCACGCTGCGGCTTATGCCGCTTTCGGAAACAGTGGTCATGTTGGTAACCGTGGTGGGCACCTTGCTCACCCACAACCTGGCAGTGGGCGTGGTCGCTGGCGTGCTGACGGCGTCGGTGGCTTTTGCTCGCCGCGTGGCGCATTTCGTGTCGGTGGACTTGGAAGGAAACACCTACTTCGTGCGCGGGCAGCTTTTCTTCGCGTCCTCGAACGATCTGGTTTATGCCTTCGACTACACGTTGCCGGAAGAGCGCGTGGTTATTGACCTAAGTGGCGCCGAAATTTGGGATGCCTCCACGGTGGCGACGCTGGATTCGGTGCAGGAAAAGTATGCCGACCGCGGGGTCGAGGTGGAATTCCGGGGCTTGGATGGTGCGAGCTTGCAGCGCTTGGAGCGTTTGAGCGGAAAATTAGACTGGTAGTTCTTTTGGTTGATTTTCTCCTCAAATATTGATTTTTAGGCGACCCTAACTTTAAATTGGTTTCAGTAAGTTAGGTAAGCGTTACTTTTCTAAGGAGAATTTATGACCACTGCACTGGATCAACCGTTATCGCTGGCTTTGCGCGAGGCGACTGCGCGTGCCCACGAGGGGGCGGAGGGATCGAGCTTTATGCAGCGGCTCATGGCGGGCGAGCTAGATGCCAAAGCTGTCGCCGATCTGACCGGTCAGCTGTGGTTTGTGTATGAGGCGTTGGAGCGAGCCGTGCGTGCTGTGGCGGAAACGGCAACCGCGAGTGCTGTGGCCGATCCGCGTTTGGAGCGCCGTGATGCTCTCGAGGTCGATCTGACTCAGCAGCTGGGAGGGGATTGGCGTGATAAGGTTCGCATCTTGCCGGCTACTGCGGCTTATGTGGCCCGCCTTGAGCAGTTGGCTGCACCTGAGCACGCGGTTGAGGTTGTGGCGCATCACTACGTGCGCTACCTCGGTGACATTTCCGGCGGCCAGGTTATTGCGGCGCGGTTAGGTGCACTGTATGGGATTGATCCGGATGCGCTTAACTTCTACGACTTCACCGCGATCGGGAAGATTCCGCCTTACCGTAATGGTTACCGGCAGCGTATTGATGAGATGCGATTGGTAGAAGCGGAGCGGGCGGCGCTTATTTCTGAGGCCCAGGCGGCTTTTGCGTTTAACTCGGGCATCTTTGCTGAGTTAGATCGGCTCCACTAAAACAGGTCTTGACTTTAAATTTAGCCTTGCCTAACCGATCTTTGGTATGGCAAGGCTAAGCTTGCATACTTTCATCTACACTCTTTCTGATTCGGAGAACTAGATGAAGCCAATCTCTGTGCTCACCGCCACCACTCTCGTGGCCGGTGCTCTCGCGGTACCTACTGCTACCGCTGCCCAAATCCCTGCCCTCGCTTCCGGTGAGCTCAACTGGCCCATCAAGGAGTCCTTCATTTCCTACGTACAAAAGCCTTTTGCGAAAGGTAAGATTGAGGCCACTGATGGTGCCGTCCTCGCTGGCAAAACTTTCAAGCTTCCAGTGAATGCTTCCGCATCCAAGGTTGACGCAAAGGGTAACGGAACCATCGACACTAATGGCTCGCTGCACTTCCAAGCGCACCCGGGCCTGGGCCCAAATGGCAGCTTTGGTCTCGATATGACGTTCAGCGACATCAAGGTAGTGGTTTCCGGCACTGATGCCACCATCACGGCGGACGTGAAGGCCACCGGCACCAAGGGGCCAAGCAGCAAGGAGGCACTTGAGACCAACCTGGATGACGCAAAAATCTCCACTTTTAAGTTGAGCGAGGCAATTGTTCCGGCAGCAGAGAAGACCTACACCACCAAAGGTGCACAGACGTCCATCACCCAGGTTGGCAGCGACGTGATGCTGGGCACCTACAAGCCGGGACCGCTAGAGGACGGAAACACTGACCTCACTGTCACCTATGCCAAGGCGGCTACTGAGCCAGATCCAAAGCCTGAAGCGGGTTCTTCCGCGGGTGCAATCGGCGGCATTATAGCCGCGATTATTGCGATTCTGGCTGCAGTCGGTGCTGCCTTCTCTGGTGCGATTCCGGGTCTGAAACTGCCGAAGCTGTTCTAGGCAAGGGCGGCGTCGTCAAGCGTGGCTTGGTTGTGTCGCGGTTGTCCTAAGGTGGGAATGTAGTGGTGGATATCCTGAGTAAAGTTAGGATATCCAACCCAAAAAGTAGCCTTGACCGGCATGTTTGCTAAAGCAACCCTTCCTAGCGCGACGGAAATAAATCTGTATTGTTGGTGTTGCACTTAATGAAACGCCCCGGTTTGATAGGAAATTGCACTTACCGGGGTCTTAGAGAAAGGTTCCTGACATGGACGAGAAGCTGCAAACCCTCCTGAACAATCAGGTTAACAACGAGCACGGCGCTGCTCTGATTTACACCCAGCTGGCATACGAGTTGGACAACCTCTCCTTCCCGGGTATGCGCGACTGGTTCTACGCACAGGCTGCAGAAGAGCGCGAGCATGCGCAGAAGATTGCTCAGCACCTGCTGGACCGCGGCTACCGAGTAGAGCTTTCTGACATCCCAGTTCCTTCCATCAAGGCAGCAACTCCGTTGGATGCTTTCGAGGCTGCCTTTGCTCACGAGCAGAAGGTATCCGAGCAGATCCGTGAGATCGCTCGCGCCGCTGACGCTGCTGGTGACTTGGATTCCCGCTCCCTCATTAACTGGTTCTTGGATGAACAGATTGAGGAAGAGGCTACTGTTAGCGAGATTATTGACCAGATCAAGCTGGTTGGCAACGATGGCTCTGGCCTGCTGCGCATCGACGCTGGCCTGGCATCCCGCAACTCGTAATATCTATAACGAAGCCGTCAAGATTTAATAAAGTCTCCCATCGAGTAAACGCTCGGTGGGAGACTTTATTTATGACTACCAAGAACAAGATCCTCATCAGTTTTGCACTAGCACTACTGGCGGTGGCTCTAGTCGGTGGTATGGCTATGAACTCGACGTACCTTGCGTTGGCACATTTCTTTTCACCTTTGCGCTGATGCTCGGTCCAGTAGCAGGGTTCGGGATGCTAGCGGGTGCGCTTGGCGTGTGCCGTCCGGTGACTCGCTCGCTGTATAGCTTGGCTGGGCTTTTACTGCTCGGATCCGTTGCCTCTATCGGTATGCTGCCGTGGAGTCATGCTGAAGTTCCGCTGCCGATGTTCGTTGCCGGTGCCGCGGTGGGAATCCTGGCTGTGCTGACTCAGGCGCGCCGCGTCTAGACTGGGGCGCATGGCTAAGCTTCTTTTCGACATGTACGGCGTGCTCATGCGCATTGCTAGCGCGGAGCAACAAGCCGAGCTCGAGAGGCTGGTAAATCCCGCGGACCCCGCGAGGTTCTGGGAAGCTTATCAGGAGTTTCGCCCGGCATATGACGCCGGAATCATGTCCGATTCAATGTATTGGAACCGCATTTCTGCCAGCGTGGAGCTCGGGGAGTTTGACATTGCGGAAGCTGTGGAACTCGACAATCGCTATTACATGGACTCCGAACCGGAGATGGTTGCTTTAGTGCAGCGGCTCATTGGCGAGGGGCACACGGTGGGCTTGCTCTCTAACATCCCCACTACCTTGGCGGATGCCGTACGCAGTGAACACGATTGGATTGAAGACTGCGCTGCAGTGGTATTTAGCTGCGATATTGGCGTGGCCAAACCGGATGCAGAGGCATACAAAGTTGCCGTCGATGCTCTTGCCGCGACAGCTGAGAAGGTGCACTTCTTTGATGATCGGCAAGACTTTGTCGATGGAGCGGCCGCTGCAGGATTGCAGGCGCACTTGTTCACGAGCGCCGACGACGTGCGCGCAATCGTGGACGAGTCTTAAATGGACGAGTCTTAAAACAGTTCCAGCGGCACGCGCAGAAGCGGGTCCAGCGCAATTGTACGGGTGATGGCGCGAACGATCTCTTTGAGGGAGGGGATGACGCGCAGCTGGGTACTGCGGCCGGCCTTTTCGCGCACCGCGGCAGCAAAGAGCTTCGGGGCTGCAGGATCGTCGAGGAAGGCGCTACCCGCTACAACGACAGTGGCTGGTTTATATTCGTTTACCAGCAATGCGGCGATTTCGCCCAGTTGGCGGGCGCGGTCATCCAGGATTTTGCGTTCAGCCGGGTTGTTTGCGGCAGCTGCGACAGCCTCCGTCAAGGTGCCGGTGCGGCCGAGCTTGCGCAGGACGGCCGCTGTGGTGAGTGATTCCTCTGGGTCGGCGAGCTGGGATGTCGCCGGAAGGGGAATGATCTGGGAAACTTCATCATTAGCAGACAGTGCCGCACCGATAGAGTCATCCGCGAAGAGAACGAGAACCGGATCGGTGTTACCGAGCTCGGCCGCCTGTGTTTCGGAGCCCAAGATAGCGGGGATTGCGGAGGAGACGACCACGGGAACGCCAAACTGAAAGCGCAGGCGCTCGGCGATGTCGACGTTTTCCCAGCCCAAGTTGCTCGCAGTAATGCGGTCCTCGTTGTCCACGGTGCCAGAGGTGGTGACGCCGACGGAAACCAGCTTGCGATCGAGGCCGGTCATCAGGCGGTTGACGCCCGCCATGATGTGCTCAATGAAGTCTTCTTCGCTCAACTGCGCCACTGGGGTAGGGACGTCGTCTTCGCGGATCGTGCGGCCCATCGTGTCATAAAAGCCGATGTGGGTTTGGGAGGTACCCACCGCAATGCCGGCGAGAATCCAGTTATTCTCGGCGACCTCAAGGGGAACGGTGGGGCGGCCGCGGCCGCGTGAACGAGTCAGGTCATTGCGTTCCTGGACGAGGCCCTTTTGGAGAAGAGCCGCGGTGGCACGGGTGATCGTGGGTTGGGATAGACCAGTCGCTTCGACGAGCTCACTGCGCGTGATGATCGGATTAAGACGCACGAGGTGGAGGCACTTCGCCGCCGGGGTGCGTGGGCGCGTGAACACTGGTCCAGGTTTGAGCATGCGTAAAGTATAGATAGGCTAGACCGCCTTGTCTAATGGGGCACTTGACAGCTAGACAACATGGTCTAAAGGTTGATCAACTTGGGAAGTGCATCCGAGGCCGTTGAATTAATAAAAACCGTAGATAAGCTGGTTAAATCTGTGCTTTGCGGAGAAACTTCGATGATTGGTGTTCCTAACTGGTGTGCTATCCGGGGCAGTCCAGCGGCGGGGTATACCACGCCCGAAGTGCCCACGATTATCACCAGATCGGCAGCGGCCATCCTCTTGCCTGCTTCCTCCCATTCCCGTTGGGGAAGGGCCTCGCCGAACCACACGACGCCCGGCCGCACCAAGTTCCCGCAGAGCGGGCACTTTGGCGGAGTATCCGTATCGACTCCGCCGCGCCAGGGGCGCCCACACATGCAGCATCTGAAGGCAAAGAGGGAACCGTGGAGATGCACGACGTCGTCAGTGCCTGCTCTCTCATGCAGGTTATCAATGTTCTGGGTGGTGACAGTGACCTCTTTATCCCACTGCGCCAACGCAATATGGCCCGCGTTGGGCTGCGCCTTTTCCGCCTGATGGCGGCGGTGGGCGTACCAGCGCCACATACGGATTGGGTCCTTGGCCCATGCATCAATGGTTGCCATGTCCTGTGGGTCTACGTTCTCCCAGATTCCAGAATCGGGATCGCGGTACGTGGCTAGACCTGAATCGGCAGACATGCCAGCACCCGTGAATACCTCAATGCGGTGGGCGTTCCTTATTAAATCGCGCGCGCGATCCAGAGCATGGCGAAGCGGGGTGCTGGCACTGTCATTCATGAAAGCCACGATAGCTATAGGATGAAATCCATGAAGTCAGTTGCGGTGTATTGCGGATCGGCCACAGGTAACTCTGAAGCTTATGGTGAGGCAGCCCGGCAGCTGGGGGAGGAGCTGGCAGACCGCGGTCTGAACCTGGTTTATGGCGGCGGCAACGTGGGACTGATGGGCATCGTGGCAGACGCCTGCCTCGCCCACGGCGGAAGCGTAACCGGCGTGATCCCGGAGCAGCTGGTGGATCTGGAGCTCGCGCATCCGGGCCTGACCAGCCTTGAAGTGGTGGAAACCATGGCGGAGCGCAAGACTCGAATGGAGAACCTTGCGGATGCCTACATCTGCCTGCCAGGCGGCGTGGGAACGTTGGAGGAGCTCGCTGAGGTTCTCACCATGCAACAGCTCGGCCACGTGACGGGACCTGTGGGACTGGTGGATACTGAGGGGTTCTGGCGCCCGTTCGTCGATATGTTTGCCGCAATGTCTAAGGCAGGCTTCGTGCAGCGCCGCTTTGTCGACGCCCTGGTTCTAGCACCCACTCCCGTGGCTGTGCTGGAGGGATTCGAAGGTTGGGTAAATCCAGGGATTAAGTGGAATAACAAGTAGTTAACAAGGCCGCAACGTTTGGCTTTTAAATTGGCCCTAACTTGCAGATCGAGGATAGACTTCACCCTCATGAGTTCAGAGTCAACCCACAAGCGTCAGCCCTCTCTGTTGGACGCCGCCTGCGATAACTTTGTTCATGACCTCGCACAGCTTAGCCCTACCGAGGCAACCGCCTGGGGAATCCCGGGTTATGAGGGTGAACTGCAGGATTTCTCACCTGAGTACTACGCTGCCATCGCGGATCGCACGCGAGACATGGTCGCTGACGTCGATGCGTTGGATGACACCACCGACGAGTCTGATGACGAGGATGACTTCGACGAGGTTGACTACGTAACCGCCGCGGTCCTGCGTGACCGCCTCTGCCTGGACCTTGACCTGCATCACCATGGTGAGGACATCCGTAGCCTCAACAACATCGCTTCACCAGTGCAGACTATCCGTGACACCTTGCTGCTCATGCCGCAGGACACTCCGGAACAGCTGGACGCCATTCGCTCCCGCCTGTCCAAGGTGGGCGGTGCATTGACCGGATATAAAGACTCCCTTAAGGAGGCTGCTTCGCACGGCATGGTTCCGCCGCACCGCCAAATTAACGAGGTCTTTGTGCAGTGTGAACGCCTTGCCGACTCCGATTCGATGCTGGAGCACCTGGGAGTTGAAGGCCCTGAGGTGGAAGCAGCAAAGCATGCGTTTGGTCAGTTCGCTGACTGGCTATCCAACGACTTGCAGCCGCAGGCTCCTACAGAGGATGCCGTGGGGCGTGACCGCTACGAGCGCTTCTCCAAGCTGTTCGTTGGTGACACCGTCGATCTTGACGAGGCTTATGAATGGGGCCTTGAACGCGTTGCCGAAATCAGCGCTGAGCAAGAGAAGATCGCCCACGAGCTGTACGGTTCTGACTGCAACGTGAAGACCGCGATGCGCAAGCTTAACCAGGAAGAGCGCTACGTTCTTGAGGGCACCGACGCGCTGGTGGAGTGGATGCAGGCCACCGCGGACAAGGTGATCAAGGAACTCGACGGCACTGAGTTCGATATTCCGGAGCAGATCAAGAACATCGAGTGCCGCATCGACCCTGCGGGTACTGGTGGAATCTTCTACACCGCACCGTCGGATGACTTCTCCCGCCCAGGCCGCATGTGGTGGTCCGTTCCGGCCGGTCAGGAGCGCTTCCACACCTGGCAGGAGCTGACCACGGTGCACCATGAGGGCGCGCCGGGCCACCACCTGCAGTTGGGTTCTGCGCTGGTGCAGGAGGATCTCAACCTGTGGCGGCGAGCGGTGACCTGGAACTCCGGACACGGCGAGGGCTGGGCACTCTATGCTGAGGCGCTCATGGCTGAGCTGGGTTACATGGATGATCCTGGTTTTCGCATGGGGCTTCTCGACGCCCAGCGCTTCCGCGCCGCCCGCGTGGTGGTCGACATCGGATTGCACTTGGGCAAGAAGCTGCCGGATTGCACGAATCCGGGCAAGTGGGACAAGGCGCATGTGAAGACGTTTATGCGTGAGAACACCGCGATGGATGACGCGAACCTGAACTTCGAGGTCAACCGTTACCTGGGCTGGCCAGGCCAAGCGCCTTCCTATGCTCTGGGCGAGCGCCTGTGGCAGCAGACCCGCGAGGAAGCCGTGGCGCAGGGTATGTCCGTGCGTGACTTCCACTCCGAGGCCCTCGCACTGGGCTCGGTTCCGATGTCTATCCTGCGCCACGCAGTCCTTAATTAAAGGACCCCGATTCCCCTGCCGTCAGAGCCGGTACAGTGCCTGCTCTAGCTTTCGAAACCCTACTACCGCAGGCGTTTGAGCAGGCGCAAGATCTGTGGGAGATAGCCCGCGATGACCAAGACGATGATGAGGCGGATGATCTGCACCGCCACGACGGCTGGGCCCGCGCCACCTTCAGCGGAGAGCGCCAGAACGGTTTCGAGTGCGCCTGGCGAGGTGGCGAGGTAGGCCTCGAAGTAGCTAATTCCGAGCCACGCCGTCAGCGGCCACGCGGTCAGCGCGCATACGCCCATGACCACAATGATGAAAAGGATCGTGGCCGGAAGCTGCTTGGCAAAGGACTTCAGTGCGGGGACGGACAAACCGCCGCCGCAGACCCAGCCAATGGACATGAATGCCATGATCTTGAACGCGTACAGCGGTTCCAGCGTGTGGCCCGCCGGCAGGAACTGCGCCACGATGACGGTGATGATGAGCGGGCCAAGCACCGATGAAGCTGGCAGGTGAGCGAGCTTGCCCAATCGCTCGCCCAGAACGGCAATAGCCACCGTGAGCAGCACGATCCACCAGGTGGTTTCACCTTGGACGCTCATGTCGACGCCTTGCCCGGCCGGGCTGGTCAGCAGCGACACTATGAAAGGCAGGGAGATGGATACCGCCAGAAGGCGCAGGTATTGCGTCAGTGCGACGTAGCGATAGTCAGCACCGAGCTCACTGGCCAGCGCGGGCATGAGGGACGCGCCACCAGGGAGCATTGACAAGATGCCGGTCTCCCAGGAAATATCCTTGGGCTGCGAGCGGTGCAGCAGCATGCCTCCTGCCATTCCGACTAGGGCCGTGATGAGAGACATCGTGATAGCGGCAGGGACTAAACCGATGATGGTGGAGGCCGCCACCAGGGTGAGGGGCATCGCCGCCATTATGCCGATGAACCCGCGGGCCACGGCGTAGAAGTGCTTGCTCACGACGAGCTCTTCGCCCGTGCTGAGCGCCATGGCACCCGAGACAAGAAGGGCTGCCAAGATCCAGGCGGCGGGGACGTGCAGATAGGTGAAAAGGGTTCCCACTGCGAGGGAGCCCGGAACGACTATGGCCCAACGTGCACGAACAGACATGGCATCGAGTTTAATAAATGCATGGAGCTCGCAGACTTGGGGATTAATGGCTGGGCAATTTTGACGTCAGGAGCAGCAGTTGCGGGGTGGATTGACGCCGTCATCGGCGGCGGCGGTCTCGTGCTGATTCCGCTCATTATGGCCGTAGCGCCGCAGCTCGCACCGGCCACCGCACTGGCTACCAACAAGGTGGCCGCAGTGTCCGGAACGGCGTCGGCTGCCTTTACTCTCGTTCGCAAGGTGCGCCCTTCGGCGGCCGAACTCATTCGCCTGGGTCTAGCGGCAATGGTGTGTTCGGGCCTAGGCGCGGGCGCCGCAGCGATGATCGACAAAGACGTGATGCGTCCGCTCATCATCGTGCTGATGGTCTGCGTTGGTGTCTTCGTGGCTTTCCGCCCCAGCTTCGGTACGAACGAGAGCGAAGGAATCCGCGGCGGCTGGCGCACGTGGGCGGCTCTGGGCGCGGTGGCGTGCATTGCCTTTTACGACGGTATCTTTGGCCCCGGCACCGGCATGTTCCTCATCATGGCGTTCACCGCAATTTTTTCGCAGAACTTCTTGCGCTCTGCCGCCATGTCCAAGGTGGTGAACACCTGCACTAACGTCGGTGCACTCATCGTGTTCATCCTGGGCGGGCACATCCTGTGGGGTCTCGCCCTGGTTCTAGCTGCAGCCAACGTACTTGGCGCCCAGCTCGGTGCGCGCACTGTCTTAGGCGGCGGCACCAAGCTGATTCGCTACGCCTTGCTCACCCTCGTCGTGGTGATGAGCATTTACCTCTCCGTGCAGCAGTGGGGCTAAATCACATGCGGTTTTTCGTCCGTGCGGTAGCTGGTGCTGTCCACGGGTCTTCAGGCCAGGGATGCTTGGGATAGCGCCCTCGCATGTCGGCGCGAACGCCCTGGTAAGGCCCTGCCCAGAAGCTCGCCAAGTCATCAGTTACGGCCAGTGGGCGGCCCGCTGGGGAAAGCAGGTGGAACTGCACACGCTGCCCGCAATAGACCGGGGACTCCGCCAGCCCAAAGCATTCCTGCAACTTGATGCTCACCGTGGGGCGATCCCCGGACCAGTCGATTTTCGCGTCGCGCCCCGAGGGCACGGGCAGGCGTTCAGGTGCCAGCTCATCCAGGCGCGTGGCTTCCGGCCAGGGGAGAAGGCGCTGGAGTGCTGGATACATGTCGACCTTGGTGGCAGGTTTGCCCGCCGCGACGTCGTGTAGCTCGGGGCCCAGCCACTCGGCGGGCTCTGCATTGTCGACGTCCGGCCAAGGGGCGCCGTAGTGCGCGTGCAGGTGCGCCAAGCGTTCGCGCAGGTTCTGCGCTTTCTCGCTGAAGGAGAACATGGCAAGACCGTGCTCGCGGATGCCGGCAGCAAGAGCTTCCTCGGCCGCAGCGCCCGTGACTTTGACCGGGGTGGAGCTGAGCTCGATTGCCCCGGCGCGCAGGACCTTGCGCCCGCGCACCTTGCCGCCTTCGAGCGTCGCCGTGATCTCCTCGGTAGTACCGATGGCATAGAGCGCAGCTTGCTCATCGATTTGAGCGGCAGCGCGGATGATGGCGTTGCCGGCATTGGACAAGGACACGTCCGCCACGGCCAGCCACGCAGCCCCGTTGTCTTCGAGCCTGCGCGCACGAGTACCGCTGGCCAGGAGGTACTCTGCTTCCTTCGCGGTGGTGGTGCGGCGCGCGACGCGCTCCGGGAAGGCCGCGGCCACGACCGCGCCAGGATCGGCTGGACCTTTGTCGGGTACGAGGCGCGCTAGGCGCTCGACCTCGCGTTTGGGAGGAGTGATGCGCGTGATGTCCCCACGCGGGGAATCGCTGAGCGCGGCGACGGTATGCGCAGCGCCGGCGCCGTACTTGAGCAAGGCGGCGCCAAGGCGCGGGTCGGTGGGCAGAAGAGCGAGCTGCTTGGCGACGTCCCCGGTGGCACCGATCGAGCGCAGCGTTCGGTGGGCGTCGGCAAGCGCGCGGGCGGGTGGCTGATCAAGGAGCGGAAAGTCCTCACCCGCGCCCCAGCACTCCAGGAACAGTGCCGCCTGAGTGAGATCGGCGCTGAGGATCTCCGGAGTGATGTGCGGGGAGAAGTGCTGGTAATCGTTCTGTGAGTAGCAGCGAATCACGGTGCCAGGGGCCTCACGCCCGGCGCGACCGGCGCGCTGATCGGCGCTCGACTTCGAGGTAGAAACCGTGACCAAGCCAGACATGCCGCGCTGGGCATCGCGGCGCGGGGTACGCGAGAGCCCGGCATCGACCACGGTGCGCACGCCCGGGACCGTCAGCGAGGACTCCGCGATGGAGGTGGCCACCACGATGCGGTCGGCGTCGGTGTACAGGGCGGCGTCCTGCTCAGCCGTGGTCTGCTGTCCGTGCAGCGGATACGCGCCGGGCAGTTGCTCGCACACGAGGTTAACCTCGCGTACACCGGGCACGAAGACCAGCACAGAACCGGAATGGCCCGTGGCTTGGCGGGCAACGTGGGCGTAGAAATCCCGCTCGCCGGCAGCGCGGCCCGCGGCCGGGGAGTAGCGGATGTCGAGCGGGTACGTCATTGCCTCAGTGACGTGAACCGGGGCGTCCATGAGTTCGGAGAAGCGCTGGGTGTCGACGGTGGCGGACATCGCGATGACGCGGAAGTCGTCGCGTAGCTGCGCCAGTTCCAGGCACATGCCAAGGACGAGGTCGGTGTCGCACTGACGTTCGTGCACCTCGTCGATGGCTACGGCGGAAACACCGCTGAGCTCGGGGTCGCGCAGCAGTCGGCGCAGCAGCACGCCTGGGGTGACGAACTCGACGTCGCGGCCATGGCGGGAATCGCCGCGCACGGCGTAACCAATTTGTTGGCCGGACAGGTGCTGCAGCCGGTTCGCGGCAGCGCGCACGGCCACGCGGCGAGGTGCGGTGACCAGGATCTTCCCGCTCGTGTCTTGTTCCGCAGCTTGGTTCGCGAGCGCCGGCGGTACGAGCGTGGTCTTACCGGTGCCCGGCGGCGCCTGGACCATGACGTTGCCGGAAGAAGGCAGCGTGCCGATGGTCTCGGCGACGGGCAGGCCAGCGCCGATGCGTGCGAGATCAAACATTTAGAGCAGCCCGAAGCCCTCTACTGGGCCTTCCAGGTCCTGGCGCTCCAGATTCTCGCCGTCAAGCTTGCGCACCACGCGGCCCGGGGAGCCGAGTACGAGCGACTTATCCGGAATGTCACGGGTGACCAAGGTGTTTGCGCCGATGACGCAGTCCTCGCCAATGGTCACGCCGGGCATGACCGTGACGTTGGCGCCGAACCAGGTGTTACGGCCCACGGTGATGGGCTTGGCGATCTCCCAGCCGCCCTCGCGCATCTCGTGATCGTTGACCGGATGGCCCACAGTGATAAGGGAGCAGTTTGGCCCAATCATCACGTGATCGGCGAGCGTGACCTTGGCCTGCGCCAAGATGGTGGCATTGAAGTTAATAAAAACGTGTTCGCCCACGATGAGGTTAGAACCGAATTCCACGTGCGCCGGACCGAACCAGCCGGGAACGTGTGATTCATCGGGCAGCAGCTCGCGCAGGATCTCCTGCGCCTTGTCTGGGTCGGTATTGCCCAAGTCGTTGAACTGCTTGATCAAACGGAACGTCCGCGCGTGCTGAGTGCGCACTTGCTCCGTCTGGCCTGGCAGGTGCCACTGCCCACCTGACATCTTCTCCCAGGTGCCGTATTGCTCTAAGTTCTTGGGGCTGTTCATGGGGCCCAAGTCTAGTCACGAGAATGCATGCGACATGTAGCCTTGGGCCCATGCTTTTCGATGTCTCCCGGCCCGCCACCCGCATTGCCCCGGGGGTAGCGCACGTGCCTGGATGGGTGGACGTCGCTAAGCAACGTGCCCTCGTCGAGGAAACCCGTGAGGTGGCGCGGCGCTATGCCGGCACTCCCATGGCGATGTATCAGCCACAACTAAAATCCGGAAAGATGAGCGTGCACCAGCTGCATCTGGGCAGGTTCTGGCATTACGAAACCTACCGCTACGTGGACAACATTGAGGGGACTCGGGTGCCACCGATGCTCGTTTCCCTCCAGGAGATAGCGCGCCCAGCACTGCGCGCGGCGGCCGAGGTCTCCCCGGAGCTTGAACCGTGGGTGGAGACTTTCTATCCGGAGATGGCCTTGGTGAACTATTATCCGCCGGGCTCAGGGATGGGCATGCATGTCGATGACTTTGAGGAGTCCCTTGCACCGGTCATCTCCTTATCCATCGGGGATGAGGCGCTGTTTCGCATGGGCAATACGGAAAATCGCAATAAGCCGTGGGATGACGTGACGCTCAGCTCCGGGGATTTAATTGTATTCGGCGGCCCGAAGCGACTTGCCTATCACGGAATTGTGCGGGTCAACGACGCAACGCTGCCGGAAGGATGCGGGTTGAAGGAGGGGCGAATCAACATCACCATCCGCCAAGTTGACGCCCGTGCCACACTCTAATGTTGACTAATCAACAACTTTTGAGAAGGGGATTCTCCACATGGCAAAGATCGGCATCGTTCTTGGTTCCACCCGCGACGACCGCGCAGGCGAAGCAATCGCTAACTGGGTTGCTGACCTGGCAAAGGGTCGCAATACCGGCGTTGAGTACGAGGTAGTTGACCTCAAGGCTTTCAACGTTCCAATCCTGACCACTTCCGTGGTTCCGATGGCCGCGAACAAGAACTACGACGACGCTAACGTCCAGGCTTGGTCCGACGCCATCGACGCATGCGACGGCTTCATCTTCGTCACCCCGGAGTACAACCACTCCGTACCGGGCCCGTTTAAGAACGCTTTCGACTCCCTCGGCTCCGAGTGGGTTGGCAAGGCAATCGCGTTCGTGGGCTACGGCTTCTCCGGCGGCGTCCGTGCTGTTGAGGCATGGCGCCTGGCAGCGGCTAACTTCTCCATGAAGCAGCTGCGTACCCAGATCGAGGTCTCCCTCATCACCGACATGAACGACGGCGCATTCGCACCGGCTGACTTCAAGAACGGCCTCGTTGACAACCTCTTGGGCGAGATCGAGGATGCCGTTAAGGCTTAAGTTTCCTTGAGGTCTCCACTGTTTTTGTGGCTAGCCCTGCTGGGCGTGCGCAATTGGGTGGTTTAGCATCGGGGATATGACGGAACAAAAGATTGCTGTTGTAACTGGTGCTTCTTCGGGAATTGGCGCGGCGTCGGCAAGAGCGCTCGCTGCTGATGGCTGGCATGTAGTCATCGGCGCGCGCCGCGTGGAACGCCTCGAAGAGCTTGCTTCAGAAATCGGGGCCGAAGCTTATCCGCTGGACGTAACCAATGATGAGTCCGTCACGGAGTTAGTCTCCCACTTGGACCGCGTGGACCTGTTGGTCAACAACGCGGGCGGCGCCAAGGGCTTGGAGCCACTGGTAGAGACAAAGATCGAAGACTGGCAGTGGATGTATGACGTTAACGTGCTTGGCACGGTGCGCATGATTCAGGCGTTGATGCCCAAGCTGGAGGCCTCCGACTCCGGGCTCATCATCAACATGGGCTCCATTGCTGGCTGGACACCATACGAGGGTGGCTCCGGCTATAACTCCGCCAAGCATGGCGTGCGCGTTATCTCCCGCGTGCTGCGCATTGAGAACCACAATGTCCGCGTCACCGAGCTTGATCCTGGCCGCGTGGCCACCGAGGAGTTCTCGCTCAATCGTTTCGGCGGCGACTCTGAGCGCGCCGCCGCGGTCTACGACGGCGAGCTTAACCTCGTGGCCGAGGATATCGCGGAGGCCGTGCGCTGGGTGGCATCGCTGCCAGCGCACGTCAACATTGACACGATGACCATTAAGCCGCGCACGCAGAGTTAGTTACTGCAGACCAAACTGGTCCCACGCCGCCGGTGCCAGGTTCTGGTACACGTGCTTATGCTCCTGATACTCGGCAAGGCCGGTTGGGCCAAGCTCGCGGCCGTTGCCGGACTGCTTGTATCCGCCCCACTCTGCCTGCGGAAGGTAGGGGTGGAAGTCGTTGATCCAGATGGTGCCGTGGCGCATTGCGCGGGCCATGCGCTCAGCCTTGCCAGCGTCGGTGGTGAACACTGCGCCGGCGAGGCCGTACTCGGTGTCGTTCGCGGTAGCGATGGCTTCTTCCTCAGTGGTGAAGGTTTCCACCGTTACCACTGGGCCGAAGGCCTCGTCGTGGACGCAGTCCATCTCCTTGGTGGCACCATCGATGATCGTGGGCAGGTAGTAGACGCCCTTGCCCAGGTCGGTCTCACCGGTGCCGTGCTGACCAGTGGTGTCCTCGCTGGTAGCAGCGCGGCCGCCAGTCAGAATCTTGGCACCTTGCTCGCGTGCTTTATCCACGTAAGCAGCGACCTTCTCGCGGTGCTGCTCAGAGATCAGCGGGCCGGTCTCTGCCTTGGAGTCGGTGGGGCCACCAATCTTGATGTTGTTGGTGCGCTTGACCAGGGCCTCGATGAACTTGTCGTGCAGGGACTCTTCCACGATGATGCGCGAGCCCGCAGAGCAGACCTGCCCCGAGTGGAAGAATGCGCCGTTGAGGGCGTTGTCCACGGCGACGTCGAAGTCGGCATCGGCGAAGATGACGTTCGGGTTCTTGCCGCCGAGCTCCAGTGCGGTGCGCTTGACGGTCTCCGCAGCGTTCTTGGCGATGATCTTGCCGGTGGCCAGGCCGCCGGTGAAGGAGACCATGTCTACCTCAGGGTGCTGGGACAGTGGGTTTCCGCAGTTAGCGCCAGCGCCGGTGATCAGGTTGCCCACGCCGTCGGGAAGCCCCGCCTGCTTCAGACCAACCATCAGCAGCATTGCGGTGTGCGGGGTGAGCTCAGCTTGCTTGAGCACGAAGGAGTTGCCTGCCGCAAGAGCCGGGGCAACCTTCCAAGAGACCTGTAGGAGCGGGTAGTTCCACGGAGTGATGAGGCCACAAACGCCGACTGGTTCCGCATCGATACGGGAACGCAGGTTCTGGTCGCCCGGATCCACCACGCGGCCGGCCTCGTGCGAGGCCAGGGTGCCGAAGTAGTCGAAGGCGTTGGAAATATCGTCCATGTCGCCGAGGGACTCCTCGTAACGCTTGCCTGTATCGGCGGACTCAGCGGAAGCAAAAAGCTCCTTGTTCTCACGGATGAAGTCGGCGACCCTCATCAGCAGCTTGCCGCGCTCAATAGCCGGGGTATTGCTCCACACGCCCGACTCAAAGGCAGCGCGTGCGGCCTCGATGGCGCGGATGGTGTCTGCATCTGAAGCCTCGGAGACCACACCGACCGTGCTGCCGTCGGCTGGGCAGATGATGGTGCGTGTGGCGGCGTCGGTGGCCGCTTCCCACTGGCCATTGATAAACAGAGACTTTGGGCCATCGCTCGCATGGACGCCCTTGAGGTACTCGGTAGTGGTTGGGTCGAACAAAGTGTTCTGAGTGCTCAAGAAAAGCAACCTTTCTGAAAATGAATTTGAGTTCTATAAATGAGCGGGGTCCGCCAGCTTAGCTGTCTTCCTGCCATGTGGGCTCGGGTTCAGCACCATCGGAGACGTCAGAGTCGCCCGGCTGGGTCTGCTGCATGTACAGGAACGCTAGGTGGCGTTCGTAGAGATCCAGCACGTTGTTGATGAGCTGGTTCTCCGAGTAGCCGTAGACGTCGTAGCCCAGGGAACCGGTGAGGTCGTAGACCTCAAGGCGGTAGTACTCGTCGTCATCGCCTGGGGTGAAGTCAGGGCTTTCAGCGGTGATTGGGAAGAGCTGGTAGCGGAATTTCCGTTCGTGCTCAAGGGTGACCTGCAAGTCCAGCTGCGGCAGCTCGACGTCGGGAAGCTCACTGGTGAGGAGGACTGCGTCGTACCCGCGTGCACGCATCTGCACGGCAACCTTCTCGAGGGCGAAGGTAGCGGTCTCACGCAGGTAGGAATCCATTTCCTGCTTGGTGGGGTAGGAGTTGACGCGGTCTAGGCGGCGCTTCCAGCGGTCACTGTTTTCTGGTGCCAGTTCGGTGCGGCCCGAGATTGCGCCATGCAGCGCGGTCTGGCGAGCCTCACGCTGGACGCTTTCCAGGCGCAAGGACTTCCACAGGGAGAACATCACGAGGTAGATGACTACTGCGAAGGGCAGGCCCATGACCACGGTGGCGGATTGGACGGTGGCAATGCCGTCAATCTGCAGCAGGGCCAGGGTTAGGGCACCCACGGTGACGGACCAGAAGATACGCATCCAGCGCGGGCCGTCCTGGCGGCTATCCGTAATCTTCGAGGTGAAGTTCGACATCACCAGCGCACCGGAGTCAGCTGAGGTGATGTAGAGCAGAAGACCGATGAAGGTGGTCAGGAAGATTACGACTCCGGATGCTGGGAACTCCGCAAGCATGTCGTAGAAGCCCTGCTCAGGGGTATTAACGGCGGCTTCCGCAAAGTCGGGGTATTCGCCAGAACGCACCATGTCGAGCGCGGTGTTGCCGAAGAAAGACATCCACATGAGGATGAACAGGAACGGGAAAGTGAGCACGCCGAAGATGAACTGGCGCAGGGTGCGGCCGCGGGAGATGCGGGCCAGGAACAGGCCCACGAAGGTGGCCCAGGCAATCCACCATGCCCAGAAGAACAAGGTCCATGCCTGCATCCATTCGCCGGTGGAGGCTTGGTCGTCAGCAAAAGCGAAAGTCTCCATGGTCCACGAAGGGAACTTCGAGATGTAGTCGCCCACGTTGGTGGTAATCGCGTCGAAGAGGTACGCGGTCTTGCCGAAGACCACGATGTAAATCATGAGCGCGATGGCCAGGTAGACGTTGAGCTCCGAGAGGAAGCGAATGCCCTTGTCCACGCCGGAAACAGCAGACAGCGTGGCGATGACAACGGCGATAATGATGAGTGCTGACTGCAGGCCCAGACCTTGCTCGAATCCGAAGATGAGGTGGAAACCATAGGACAGCTGTACGACGCCGATGCCAAGCGACGCCGTGACACCAAAGACGGTGCCCAGCATCGCGGCGATATCGACGGCGTCACCAACCGGCCCGTGCACACGTTTGCCGATGAGCGGGTAGAGCGCTGAGCGAATAGCCAGCGGCATGTTGAGACGATAGGCAAAGTAGCCAAAGGCCATGCCCATCAGGGCATATAGTGCCCAGCCGGTAATGCCGTAGTGGAACATCGCCCATACCACGGCCTCTTTGGCAGCCTCCATGGTCTCGCCTTCGCCGACGGGTGGGGCCACGTACATGGTCACCGGCTCAGCCACGGCGAAGAACATGAGGTCCACGCCGATACCTGCGGCGAAGAGCATCGATGCCCACGAGAAGGTGTTGAATTTCGGGCGCGAATGGTCAGGTCCCAAGCGGATATCGCCCACGTTGGAGAACGCAATATAGAGTACAAAGACCACGGCGATGGTGGCCGTCAGGACGTAGAACCAGCCCAAGTTGGTACCGATCCATGCGGTGACGTTGGCCAAGGTGTTTGCTGCGGATTCGCGGCCAAGCCCTGCGTAGAGAGCCATGGCGATGATGAGCGCACTGGAAATGATGAACACTGGCCAGTTGGTCTTTGGCACCGGAACTTCACCAGAGCCGACTTCCGGGCCGGTTTCTGCCTTGAAGCTGCCGACGAGTGCGCGGACCTGATAGTTCGACTTCTTCAGGGGGCGGCGAGGTCTCTTGGTTTCTGTTGTTTTTAACGGTGACGCGGCGGCCTCCGACCCACCTGTCTGGGGGGACCGGCGGGGCGTCGGGGACGCCTCCGGGTCGTGGGGGTCAAAGTTTGCCATTTACTACTCCTCGTTGCAGTCGTTTATGGATGAAAATTCCGACATTAAGACGTGAATAAAATTCAGTCTCACTGGGGCGAAGAGGGGTGTGTGATGTGAATTACTCCCTCGTTTTCTATGCGGGATTTGATCGCATTGTTTCGCCCGTGACTTGAGGGCGGAACAACCCAAATATACCCCATACTGCGCAAACATTCACAAAGACGTGTACAGTGGTTTGGGTGGCCATTTTGGCCCGACGCATAACATTTCGTTCGTATGCATAAAATTCAAAAAGCTTTACTCCGTAGGAGAGTGTGACCGTATGAATTCGGTCACAAAGTGTCAAGCAAGATCGCTGAAAGACCAAGAAAGCCAGAAAGCACGGAAAAGGAGCGTTGCATGGGAAAGAAGAATCTCAAGAAGGTATCGAAGAAGGTCACCGATGAGGTCTCGGACGTTGTCGTCGTAGGCGGCGGTTCCGCAGGCTCTGTCATCGCCGCTCGCCTAAGTGAGGACCCCGGCACCCGTGTGCTGGTTCTCGAAGCAGGCCGAAACGATTCGTTGTGGGACCTATTCGTCCACATGCCTTCCGCATTCTCATTCCCCATTGGCGCAAAGAACTACGACTGGCAGTACGAGTCCGAGCCGGAGCCAGAGATGAATAACCGCCGCATCTACCACGCGCGCGGCAAGCTGCTCGGCGGTTCCTCTTCCGTCAACGGCATGATCTACCAGCGCGGCAACCCGATGGATTATGAGAAGTGGGCCAAGAACCCCGGCATGGAGAACTGGGACTTTGCCCACTGCCTGCCTTACTTCAACCGCATGGAAAACGCCGCCGCAGCCGAGGACAACGATCCGCGCCGCGGCCATGACGGCCCGCTGTACCTCTCCCGCGGCCCCGCCACCAGCCCGCTGTTCCAGGCTTTGTTTAAGTCCGTCCAGGAAGCCGGCTACAACCTGACCAACGACGTCAACGGTTACCGCCAGGAAGGCTTCGCGCCTTTCGACCGCAACATCAAGCACGGCAAGCGCTGGTCTGCAGCGCGCGCTTACCTGCACCCGAACCTGGACCGCGAGAACCTCGAGGTGCGTACCCGCGCGTTTACCACCAAGGTCCTCTTCGAAGGCCAGAAGGCCATCGGCGTGGAATACGAGTGGAAGGGCGGCGTCCACCGCGTATTCGCTGACAAGATCGTTCTTTCCGCTGGTGCCATCAACACCCCGCAGCTGCTGCAGGTCTCTGGTGTCGGTGACGAGGAGTTGCTGCGCAAGCACGGAATCGACGTCGTCAAGCACCTGCCAGGCGTCGGCGAGAACCTGCAGGATCACCTCGAGGTCTACATCCAGTATGAGACCACCAAGTCCACCGATTCCTCCCAGCCTTACCTGGACAAGTGGCGCTGGCCATTCATGGGCCTGCAGTGGATTCTCACCAAGAAGGGCCCGGTTGCGACCTCCCACTTCGAGGGCGGCGGATTCGTTCGTTCCAACGAGAACGAGGAATACCCGAACCTGATGTTCCACTTCCTGCCGATGGCAGTGCGCTACGACGGCCAGAAGGCCGACGTCAAGCACGGTTTCCAGTGGCACGTTGGCCCGATGTTTTCCGATACCAAGGGCCACGTCCGCATCAAGAGCGCAGACATCCACGAAAAGCCGGAGATCCTCTTCAACTACCTGAAGACCGACCAGGATCGCCGCGAGTGGGTCGAGGCAGTGCGCGTTGCGCGTTCTCTGCTGGACACCGAAGCCATGGCTGAGGTGGGCGCCCGCGAGTTCAGCCCGGGCCCTGACGTGCAGACCGACGAGGAGATCCTCGAATGGGTACGCAACGACGGTGAGACCGCATTGCACCCGTCGTGCACCACCAAGATGGGCTCCAAGGATGACCCAATGGCGGTTGTGGACCCAGAAACCATGCAGGTCTGGGGCATTGAGGGCCTCTACATCGCCGATGCCGGCGTCTTCCCGTCCGTGACCAACGGCAA
The DNA here is from genome assembly GCF_008042215.1 of Corynebacterium sp. LK14. NCBI lineage: Bacteria > Bacillati > Actinomycetota > Actinomycetes > Mycobacteriales > Corynebacteriaceae > Corynebacterium > Corynebacterium sp. LK14. Next base: position 30,251 of record NZ_NOVQ01000001.1, on the reverse strand, counting down.
CATCTACTCGCCGACAATGATGGTGGGCGAGAAGGCCGCCGATCTGATTGCTGGAAAGAAGCCTTTGGCACCGCTGAACGACGTAACGTGGTACAAGGCCGGTGAGGATATGCCGCTGTACGCTGAGGGCGAGGCAGTGCGCGATCACAAGCAGGCCATTAAGGGTGCCTACTAGAAGAGCCAAGAGAAGGGCCGGATGACTTTAGCCGCGTTGCCCCGCGGTCCACGCGTGCCGGAATCATGTGTGCGCTGGGCATCTGCACCGGCATCGTCGTCTGGCTCACCGCCTCCCTGGCAGGGCTATCTGCTCTTATCGCCGCTCGCCCTAGTCTGCTCGGCTTGCTGCAGCTGGTGGGCGGCGGCTTCCTTCTCTGGATGGCCTATGGCTCCATCCGCTTGGGCCTGACGCAACGGCGCTCTGCCCTTAACTCTGCCCGCAGTACTTCACAGGATTCGGCAGAAAACGCCGCAGAAACCGTGACACAAAGCGCGGGAAGCTTCGACGAGGAGCACATCAAGCAGGCGCTGAGCACTGGCGACGTCGAGGACATCACCGCTGGCCGCGCCTACAAGCTGGGCCTGCTCACCAACCTTTCCAACCCGAAGGCGCTCGTCTTCTTCGGTGCCGTCTTTGCCCAGTTCATTCGCCCTGACATGGGGCTTGAATGGACCGTGTTCATCGCCATCCTCCTGACTGTGGTCTCCGTGGCGTGGTTTTCTACCTTCGCGCTCATCGTCCGCGCGGCGGCGCGTTTCCTCACGAAGTATTCGGCTCATCTCGATATTGGCTCGGGCCTCATCTTCGGCGCCTTGGGCTGCGTGATGATTTATGAGGGAATACTCGCACTGGTTAGGTAAACCTAAAACGCGTACAGTGTCCGGCATGAGCAATTCCACCGCACGCGTTTCAACCGATCGCCCGGCACGCTACGGCAAGCAGCTGGCATCGCATTTCTCTGCCAAGATTGACGCCCACTGGGATCCAGAAACCGAAACCGGCCGCTGCGTCTTCGAGCGCGAAAACACCCGCGGCACCCTCGATCTTTCTGTTGAGCCCAACATCCTCCTCCTCAACGTCGAGGCAGACCCAGAAAGCATCGAGTCCGTCGAACACGTTGTGGCCCGCCACCTCGTGGCCTTTGGTAAGAAGGACGACTTGCAGGTCGAGTTCACCCGCGCCGACGGCACACCGGGCTTGCACTTCAGCGTCGCTGATCTTCCCCCAGAACGCAGGTAGTCTAGGGCTCATGATTTTCACCACCACCAACAACGTCGATGGTCACGAAATCACCGAGTACATTCGCGTCATTGCGGGTGAGACGGTGACCGGTATTAACTTCCTCAAGGACTTGGGTGCCTCCTTCCGCAGCTTCACTGGCGGCCGCTCCGCCGGCTATGAGGAAGAGGCAGTCAAGGCCCGCGAGGCAGCGCTTAACGAGCTGTGGAACCGCGGCCAGGAGCTGGGCGCCGACGCCGTCGTGGGCATCAGCTTTGACTACTCGCCTATGGGCCAGGCCAACGACATGCTTATGGTCACCGCCACCGGCACCGCAGTCAAGATTCGCCCGATCTCATAGTGCGCCACCCATTAAAGGCAGCCCTGTGCATTCTTGCCGGGGCTGCCATTACATGTTTTGCCACCGGGTGCTCCACCACGGATGAGCCGGGCAGCGGCCCGCATAGTGTGCCGACGCATATGGTCACGGCGTCGGAAAGCGCGCCCCTGCCTGCCAGCGGATCCACCGAAACCGGCCACTATCGCACCATCGAGCTGCCTACGGGGCGCTCCTTCATGGCGCACGTGCCGGACAACTACGACCCGACCAAACCTGCGCCGGTGGTGATGGTCTTCCACGGCTACAACAGCGATCCGTCCACCATCTTCCAGGACACTGAGCTCTACGAAGCCAACGCCATCACGCTGTTCCCGGCAGGCAAGGCACAGGCTTGGGCGCCCGCTCCTTATGCGCAGACGTCCTTGGACGAGGACCTTGCGTTTGTCGACGCCGCGCTCGCCTGGGCAAACCAGAACTACAACACCGATGGCCGCGTCTTTGCCGCGGGCTTTTCCAACGGCGGCGGTTTCGTGCGCGCCTTGGCCTGCAACCGCTCCCTCGACGGCGCCGCCACGGTCTCCGCGGCGAACTACGAGGGCGTGGACGAGGATTGCCAGGGCGATCCCACTGCCTACCTGGCGGTACACGGCACCGCGGACGTGGTGATCAACTACCGCGGCGGCGAGGCGCACGGCGGCCACTACAAGGGCGCCGAGGATTCCAACGCCAAGGTAGCCGAACACAACCACTGCGATCCCTTCCCTGCGGAGGATAAGCAGGACGACGTCACCCGCTTTATGTGGGGTTCCTGCGCGATGCCCACCGTGAATTACAAAATTAAGGGCGGCACGCACACCTGGAACGGCGGCGTCACCGACCGCAGCGGACTCGTGCCGCACGACTGGGCAACCAACTCCATCCTGGACTTTTTCAAGGTCGAGTATCCCGGCAAGGTGCCTTCTCGGTAAGCTATGCCGCATGCTAGAAGTCTCAATCAAGGGCGATTCCATTAAGCTCGGCCAGTTCATCAAGCTGGCCTCCCTCGTGGCTACCGGCGGTGAAGCCAAAGAGCTCATCGCGCAAGGCGAGGTCCAGGTCAATGGGGAAGTGGTGACCCAGCGCGGCGCCACCCTGCACCCCGGCGACGAGGTGAGCATCGCTGGCACTTCTGCCCGCGTGGCCGCCGCAGATGACGATGATGATGACTACTTTGACGAAGCCACCGCAGACGACGACTTCGATCCCGAGAAGTGGAGGAACATGTAATGCCCGCTTTCGAAGCTGAAGTAGGCATGCCCTACTGGATCGACCTGACCACCTCCGAGCCACGCAAGTCCGTGAACTTCTACGAGCAGGTGCTGGGCTGGGAGATCGAGTCCGCGACCGAATACCGCATCGGCCGTATCCAGGGCCTGCCGATTGCTGGTTTCATTCCGCAGCCTGAGCAGGCCACCATGCCGGATACGTGGGTGACCTACTTCCTCAGCAAGGACATCGACGGCGACTGCGCCCGTGCCGAGCAGCTTGGCGGCCGCGTGCTGGTGCCGGCAACGCAGGTACAGCTGGGCTACATGGCGTTGCTTGTCGACGTCGCGGGTGGCATGTTTGGCCTCATCCAACCGGCTGGCGCAGACCAATTCATCGCGGGCGGCGAGCCCGGAACCCCGGTGTGGCACGAGCTGACCGCCACTACGAGCTTCGCTGAGGTCCGCGACTTCTACGGTGACCTGTTCAACTGGGAAGTACGCGGCAACGACTCCTACGCCACCGCGGAAGAAGACGGCGCTCCTTTCGCCGGCTTCTGGAACGCCGAAGGCCAGTTCCCGCCGCAGGTGCCGAGCTTCTGGCAGACCTACCTGGGCGTGCGCGACCTAGAGGCCGCTGCGGCCAAGGCCGTGGAGCTAGGCGGCGAGGTCATCCGCGAGCCGTGGGATTCTCCCTTTGGCCGCCTGTGCCTGTTGGCCGATTCCACCGGCGCCACCGTCACCTTGGCCGAAGTCGAGGACGCTCCCGAGGAGGAGCCGCGCGAGTCGGACGACGTTCTCAACCTCGACTTTTAAATGAAGGACAAGGTAGAGGAAGTAGCGGAGGTCGTTCGGCGCATCCCCGCGGGCAACGTCTCTACCTACGGAGAAGTGGGCAAGGTAGTGGGCGTGGGTGCTCGCTACGTCGGCTGGGTCATGAAGAAAGCCGAGTCCGTGCCGTGGTGGCGCGTGGTGCGCGCCGACGGTACCTCGCACGCGCCTGAGCTCTCAATCCCACGCTGGGAAACCGAAGGAATTATTCATAAAGACGGCCGCGTAAACATGTGCCGCCATGGTTTAGATGCCCGCGACTTGGAAGGGTTGATCGGTTGAGAGCTTGGTTCTTCCTCTTGCTGGCTGCGGTGCCAGCATGCATCACGCTGTATGTGGTGTCCTCCCGCGCGAACTTGTTGCCGCGGTAGACTAGGTAGATGTTCAGTGGGTAGAGCACCAGCCCCACCAGCACGTATTGAACCGGTATCAGCGTGGTGTTCTCCGGCAGGTAGTTCCAGCAAAAGTGCAGGCCAAAGGCTAGCAAAAGGAAGCCAAAGATGGAGCCCAGGCGCCACCACACTGTCTTGTTCGCGCTGTACAGCGCCCAGCCTATTCCCCAACCCGCCAGCGCGGTGAACAAGATGTGTAGCGCCGGACCCGCGATGAGGCGCACGCCCCACATCTGAAACATTCCGGTCCAGTCAGAAAGCGGGTGCATCGTGCCGCCGACGACGCTGTACAACACGTTCTCGAGGGTCTCAAAGCCTAAGCCCACGGTGGCGCCCACGACCCAGCCGTGCCACGGCCGGTTGAGCTGCCGGAATGACAAAAGAATGAAGAAGACTCCGGCGGCCTTGGAAATCTCCTCCGGGTAGGCACCCGCCCACGACATCGTGGCGGCCTGCCACCCAAAGGATGATGCCAGCGTCATCAGCGGAGTAGAGGAGAGCAAAACCATGCCCACCGCGGTGCCGCCACCCCACAGGAGCGCCGCCCAGACCCATCCGCGCGCCGGGAACATGGGGCTTAGGCGAAGCAAAAAGAGGACGAGGGCCACGTAGGCGCCGCCGATGAGCACGCTGGGTACCACCAAAGCAGGAGCAATCAGCAGGTAGCTGATTAGATTAACCATGATGCTCACTATGCCCAGAGCCAGCAGTACCCACAGCGAGTTGCGGAAGAGTTTGCTCATGATGCCACTACTCCCGTCTCCGCTTTCACCGGCAGCTCGCGGTGTCCAAAGGCCTGCCAGATGAGTTCCGCGGCGTGGGTGAAATCGCCGCCGGTGAGCACCACGATGTAGTCAAAGTCAGTAAAGTCGCCCTCCCCGTTGCGGGAGAGGACGATTGCGTCGGCGGGGGCGTCGTAAAGCGCGAGTGCGTCGCCCTCCCTGTGGATCTTTGCCGTGGAAACTTCGCCGAAAGCATAGCCGCGGACGGCGCGACGCATCGCCACCTCCTCGTCGACACCGTCGAGGCCCTCAGTGCTGACCACCTGCACGAGCGTCGCACCGCAGTCCCAGGCCTGGTTCGCCATGGTCTCCGAATTAGGCGTGCAACGCAGACCCGGGACCTCAATGGTCCAGTTTTCATCCTCGCTGAAACCTGTTGCCGCAGAATCAAGCACCACCTCCTCGGTCTTCGGCTCGGGCGGGGTCACCGTTGCTGCGATAAGCGTGGGGATGACGAGCATTATCAGCACGAAGCTAACGACCGCGAGAAAATATCCGCGGAGTCGTGCTGGTGGGAACCGATAAGTTGGCATAGTCCACACCTTAACCGGATTGATTCGCCTAGAGTGGCTGGCATGAAAGATCTCTACCAATTTGTCAATGGACCTTGGCTGAACTCCCACGTCATCCCCGACGACCGCGGCGTTGACGGCACCTTCCACAACCTGCGTGACGAGGCGGAAGAACTCGTCCACGAGATTGTTAAAAATGACACGGGGCGCCCAGGCGCACTCTACGCATCGCATCTTGATACCGAGGGCGTAAATGGTGCAGGCATGGCGCCTATCGACGCCGACCTCGACCGCCTCACCGCAGCCGACCCGCAAGAGCTGGCACAGCACCTGGGTGAGCTGGAGCGCGAAGGTGTCGGTGCGCCCGTGACCTTCTGGGTAGAAAAGGACTCCGGTTCCGAGGAAGCGGTGGCCTACATTATCCAGTCTGGCCTGGGCCTGCCGGACGAGGCTTATTACCGCGAGGAGGCACACGCGGGGACGCTGGCTGCCTACGAGCAGCACGTGGCGCAGATGTTGGGTTTCCTCGACCCGGCCCGCCTCTTTGGTCTAGGCACGGAGGTAGCTGCAAAGCGCATCGTGGCGCTAGAGACCGAGCTGGCCGCGGGCCACTGGGACGTCGTGTCCACCCGTGATGCGGTGAAGACCTACAACCCAATGGAACTTAGCGAGCTGCCTGCGCTCGTGCGCGCCATCCTCACAGGCAGCGGCCTGTCCGAGAGCCGCGTGGTCAACATGATGCCTTCCTACCTTGAGCACTTCGAGGAGCTCTTCACCGCAGACCGCATGGCGGACTGGCAGCTGTGGGGCACCTGGCACATCCTGCTGTCCCGCGCGCCTTACCTGCCGGAAGAAGTGGGCAAGAAGAACTTCGAGTTCTACGGCACTCGCCTTTCAGGTGCTACCACTCAGCGTGACCGCTGGAAGCGCGCCGTGGGCCTGGCGGAGTCCCTGGTGGGCCAGGAGATTGGCAAGGTCTTTGTGGACCAGCACTTCCCGCCAGCCTCCAAGGCGGAGATGGACACCTTGGTGGACTACCTCACGGCCGCTTACCGCGAGCGCATCTCGCAGCTGGAGTGGATGACTCCCGCTACCCGCGAGCGTGCCTTGGAGAAGCTCTCCCAGTTCAAGGCCAAGATTGGCTACCCAGACAAGTGGCGTGACTACTCCGATCTGAGCTTCAGCTCTGAGGGCAAGGACCTCGTGGCCAACGTCCGCGCGGGCAACGCGTGGGCGCACGACTTCGAGCTGCGCAAGATTGGCAAGCCAGCGGACCGCGACGAGTGGTTCTCCACCCCGCAGACGGTCAACGCTTTCTATAACCCGGTGGTCAACGACATCACCTTCCCGGCCGCCATCCTGCGCCCGCCTTTCTTTGTCCCTTCCGCTGAGGGCGGCGACGTATCCGAGAACTTCGGCGCAATCGGCGCAGTCATCGGCCACGAGATTGGCCACGGCTTCGATGACCAGGGCTCGCAGTACGACGGCCAGGGCAACCTCAACTCCTGGTGGACCGACGAGGACCGCGCCGCATTTGAGCAGCTCACCGCCAAGCTGGTGGGTCAGTTCGACGGCCGTATCCCGTCCGTGTTGGAAGGCGTTGAGGGCGTGGCAGGCGTCAACGGCAACTTCACCCTGGGTGAGAACATCGGTGACCTGGGTGGACTGGGCATCGCCGTGGTGGCTTACAAGAATTACTGCGCGGACCACGGCCTCGACATCAACGGTCAGGTTGCGTCCTTCGAGGTGGAGGACGCGGAGCCTGCGCTTTACGACGCCGAGTACTCCGGGCTCCAGCGCCTCTTCCTGGCCTGGGCCCGCGTGTGGCGCACGGCCATCCGCCCGGAGATGGCCACGCAGTATTTGGCCATCGACCCACACTCCCCAGCAGAGTTCCGCTGCAATCTCATTGCAGCGAACATTGCGGAGTTCTACGAGGCTTTTGACGTAGACACGGATTCGCCGTTTTACCTGGCCCCGGAAGACCGCGTCACAATCTGGTGATGCGTGCCCATTCTTGGATGACTACCTTCGTCATGGCCGCCATGGTAGCGGTAACCTCGGTCTCATGACTGACAAGCAGGAGAACCCGGAAACCCAAGCCGACCAAGCAGGTCAATCGGACCAAGTTTGGGAGATTGGCGGCCAAGACCGTCAACTGAGCGAGGAAGAGCAGCTCGACCAGCTCTATTCCTACATGCAGGTCCACTACCCGTTGCCGGACTTCCGCCCGCCGTGGGCTGGTGGCGGTTCGCCGGATGCGGATCGCTACTGCGCACTGCTGCCGGATCGCATCACGCAGGCTTCCATGATGGTCTTGGGCACCGCAGTGGACCACTCGCTGCCTGGCACCAAGTTCACCGACGGCATCACTCAGCGTGACACTGAAGTCGGCGCCATATTCGAGCCCACTGCGCCGAATGGCAAGTGGACAGTCTCCCTCCACTCCGGCGGCTGGTGGCGCGGTGACGGCAACGCGCTGGAGATGCAGTGGCGCCCCGAAGTCGCCGCCGCAGCGCAGTTGTCCGGCACCACCATCATCGACGTGGACTACCCGCTCGCGCCTGAACACACCGTGGCTGACATGGTGGAATCCGTCAACAAGGCCATCGCTTATGCCCGCGAACAAGGTGCGGCTTCCGTGACCGTGTGGGGCTACTCCTCGGGCGGCGCCTTGGCTGCACTCGCGCCCGCCGATGCACTGCTGCTCACGTTCCCCGACTTCGCTGCGCTTTCCAATCTCCCCGATGAGATCCGCGCCGGCTACGAGCTGCCCACCGAGTATCCGCGCACACTCGTCCAGACTGCGGTGCAAGACGAAATCGCCGAGCGAGTCACCATCCCTGGCGCTGAGACCGCCGACTACGTCTCGACCCACCGCATCTCCACCCCAGCAGTGGCCCGCCAGCGAATCATGGACACCGCGGACTTCCTGCGCTCCGTCTAAGCTGCCTGGTTTTAGCGTTTAGCGGTTTGGTCCCATTGGTTGGATCCCCTTGGGGGTAAAGCTACCCAATGGGGCATCCCGCATGGCTTCGTTACCCGTAAAGGGACCATTAGAGGGGGACCCAACCAGGGAAACCAAACTGAATTGAGGTCAACCTGACCACTGCCGGCAAAAGTTCCCGCGATTCGAAAGGATCACAAGAAAACTTTATCGGGAACTATTGCTAATAGCGTCGCGACTATTCACCCATGAGTATTTCCAATCATGGTGCAATGTCGCGCTTACACAAGACAGCCGGTGTCCTCATAGCGCCGTTCCTCATCGTTGCGGCGCTGAGCGGGTTCTTCTACGCCTTGGCCCCCAGCATCGAGTCGGTGGTGTACAAGAAGGAGATCGTGGCGTCAGGAAGCGGTGAAGCACACAGCCTCGACGAGCAGATCGCAGCAGCCCAGAAGGTGTATCCAGACCTACAAGTCAGCAAGGTCCAAGCTTTTGAAGAGGGTAAAACCACCCGCGTGCTCTTCGCGGATGACGCACTGAAATCCTCCAGCTACGCCCACGCAGTGTTCGTGGACCCCGCCACGCTCGAAATCAAGGGGGACCTCGTGCAGTATGGCTCCTCCCGCGCGTTGCCGTTGCGCAGCTGGCTCTCCGAGGGGCACCGCCGCCTCTGGCTTGGCGACGTCGGCCGCATCTACTCCGAGCTCGCCGCCTCATGGCTGGGCGCACTGGCGATCATGGGCATCTACCTGTGGTTCAAGCGGAGTCGGAAAGCGGGCAAGATGCTCACCCTGCACTCCAAGATCGGCGCGTGGCTGCTGCCCGGCTTCGTGTTCCTCACCATCACTGGCCTGACCTGGTCCTTGGTTGCTGGTGAAAACATCTCTACCCTGCGCGAGAAGATGGACTGGATGCAGCCCAAGCCCGCAGCAACCGCCGCCGCGGACCCGCATGCCGAGCATCATCACCATATGGACATGACGGGGGACATGAACGTGATGGGCGCCGCAGATGCGTTGGCGGCCGCGCGTTCGGCAGGGTTGACCGGCATCCTCGACATGACGCCGCCTTCCGCAGAGAAGCCAGCGTGGACCGTCACTGAGGCACGCCAAGATTACAAGCTGAGCTACGATGCCATCGCTGTCGACCCGCACACTGGTGAAGTGGTGGACCGCGTGGACTTTAAGGACTGGCCGCTCATGGCCAAGGTGGTCCCATGGCTCATCCAGCTGCACATGGGCACCTTGTTCGGAATCTACAATCAGGTTGCGCTCGCGCTTCTCGCGCTAGGCCTTTTGGCGGTCAGTGTCATGGGCCTGTGGATGTGGTTTAGTCGCCCGAAGCGCGCGCTCCAGCACCTGAAGCTCTCTCCAGCGTTGGTCGTGGGCGCGGTGCTGTATTCCATCATTGCTCCGCTCTTCGGCGCATCCCTGGTGCTGTTCTTCCTCGTGGATTGGGCAGTGCAGCGCGCTAAGAAGGCGAAACAGACCGGGCCACGCGAAACCCAAGAAGGGGAAAGCATCAAGCAACCTGTCTAGAACGATTGCCATAAAGTAAGGAGAGGGAGGACCACCTGGTCCTCCCTCTCTCGTACTCGCTGGGTACTATTACGCGCTGGGTGCTATTGCACCCAGCCTTATTTCTTCTCAGAGACCTCCGGGCGAATCTTCATCTCGGATTGCTTCCACAGGCCGGAGCGAGAAATCACCTCATGGTCGATCTGCGCCTCGGCAGGTGCTTCGCCCTTGGAGTTGGTGCGCAGCTCGTACTTTTCGATTGCGCCCCAGTCTCGAGCCCAATCATTGTTGAGGTAGCTCGGAATCTCGTAGGAGTAGTTGACTGCCTCAGCCGTGGCCATCGCGCCCCCGCCCGAGAAGGACTGGAAGTCAGTCAAGGACGTCTGCGCCGCAGCATCCGGCAGGATGCGGTATTCCGGAATCTCCGTCACGCCCGCATAGTGGTCGAAGGTGCGCTGGCACGGAAACTGCAGGGCAACAGACCAGTCCAGCAACGCTGGCGTCTCAGAAGAGAATTGCGAGTTGATGGTGGCCAGCTCCGGCACACGCGGTGGCGTGAATGCCAACCAGTCGTCCTCATCAGTGGAGTCGTCCTTAGCCACCAAGCGAACGACGTTAGCGTCTTCCGGCAGGTCAGCCAGCGGGATGCGCAAGTTGCGCCACTTCGGGGTTGCACCGACGTCGGAAAGCTCAGCCTCGCCCTTGTTGGAGACCTTGCCATCCTTGTAAGTGGCGTACTCGAGCTTGAGCTCCATGCCGTCCTGCTCGATGCCGTTGACGTCGTGGTGGTAGATGTTGCCCGCCGCGGACACCGCGAGGATCGGGGTGTTCTCCGTGGCCTTCGGCAGGTTGTACCACTGGGTGGTTACCGTTGCCGTGGAGCGCTGGCTCTCGGCATACGAGCCCAGCACCGGTACCTTGTTGTAGTCCAGGTTGAACGGCAGGTGGCGGGTCGAGCCGTTGACGCCCTTGGTCTCACGGACGCCGCCGGACTGCTCGTTCGCGGACTTCTCGCTGTTTTGCTCCTCCGTCGCGGCGTCGGCAGAGTCAGCATTTTCCGCCTGGTTCGTGGCGGTGTTCGCAATTGCGCCAACCGACGCCGAGTTCAGGTTCTCCGGCTCGATGGACTCAGGGATGTTGTTCGGGGCGAAGCCGATGGAATCCTCGTCTGGGTCCTCCAACGAATCCTTGAACTCGCCCTTGACCGGGGTGAGGAAGGCGTCGTTGGTGTTGGTCTCGACCAAGGTGGCGTCGGCAAGAGAGCACACGTTGCCCTTCAAGGACGCGAGGTTGCCCTTGCCCACTGAGTAAGCATCTCCCTGTGAGGCATAAGCCTTGGCGAAGGATGCGCACGAAAAGGCCACAATGAGCGCGCAGGCCAGCGCCAGCGGTGCAGACATGATGCCGGCCCAGCGCGATACCTTCGCTGCGGCTTGGGCGGTGAACTCCTCGACGCGGCCTTCTTCCTCGGCCTTGCTCTTGCGGTAGCTGTGGATCATGGCCTGGACCACGCCGACGGCAAGGACCACCAAGCCAATAAACAGCAGCACAGTGTTGGCCTCAATGGCCTTGTACTGCACAGTACGGTCCCACCACGGGATGCCGAAGGAGGAGACGTACCACCATGCATTCCAGCCAGCCATGGAGATGGCGAGCAAGAAGATGACGGAGGCCAGCGCAAAGGTACGCGCACGCGGGGAGCGCATCGCGATCTGCGAGAGAACCACCGAGCCCAGCGCAGCGATGACGCCTGCAACGCCCGCGTAGATGCCGAAGTGGTGCGTCCACTTGGTCGGCGTGAACATCAGGAAGAAGGTGCTCAAAGCCACGATGAGCAGCAGGCGCTGGGTAGGGCCTACCTCGGCGCCGACCACGCGGCGGTTCTTGATGAAGGCGTAGATGATGAGCGCTAAGCAGAAGATCATGGTGAACATCGCGAAGCGGCGGGTCATCGAGCCGTCCACTGACTGCTGGAAGAGCGTGGTGTAGCGGACGTACTCCGAGTACCACGGCAGCGATGGGCCCACCTCAGAGCGCACGCGCGTGGACTCCATGACGGATGCCAAGGTCTGATCACCAAAGGCTGCGACCATGATGGCCGTGCCGGAAGCGAGGAAAGGCGCAATCATGGCGAGCCAGCCCACGTGCGGGGCGCGCTCGGCCATGAAGGCGAAGAGCTTCGGCAAGGAGATCAAGAAGACACCGACGGCGAACAGGCCCGTGGGGCCCGCACCCAGGGTCAAGGTCGCGGCGATGGTGCCCACGGCTGCTGGCAGTAGGCGGCGGGTGGCAATAGAGCGCTCGAAGGAAGCCCAGGTCACCATCACGCCCAGTGCCACGATGGGCTCCGGGCGGGTGCCGTTGTTGTATGGCAGCCAGAAGGCCAGGAACATAAACGCCGCGGTCCAGTGCGCCACGCGGCGGCCGTTGACTAGGTCGCCGAAGCGCGGCAGAATCTCGCGCGAGAGAATGAACCAGACGATGAATGCGGAGATGAGCGCAGGCAGACGCACGAACATTGACGTGCTGGAAATCTCCGACAAGAAGGCCACGAGGTCGTAATAAGGGGAGCCGAAAGGGGCCTCAGGTACGCCGTACCAGCGGTAGTAGTTAGCCATGTAAGAGGCGTGGCCCGAGACGCGACCCATGGTCAGGATGAAGCCGTCGTCAGAGGTGTTTGAGCCAAAGATGTGCCAGAAGGCAAGGATAGCGGCGACGACGCCGTCGAGCGGACGGATCTGCTTCCAGGTTTCCGGCATGAAGGAGAGCTTGCGGCCATCCAGGCGGTCAATTCGCCACAAACAGAACAGGCTCACGATGGTCATCGCGATGCCCAGCCACATGGCGATCTGCTTGATTAGCGAAGGCGAGGAAGTAAAGCGCGAGTTGATGTCCACGTGGATGTTGAGGCCATCGGCCACCAACGCGGAAGCATCGTTCTCTTCGAGCTCGGTATAGACGCCGGTGACCTGCGGGCGAACATCGTCCTCAGTAGTCTTTTTGTGCTTACCCACGGAGACGGTGGTGCCGTCACCAGAGGCGTCGATCTTGAGGACGGCGTCGTCAGGCAGCGCCGCAACTTCCTTCGGGCTCAGGGCAAGTAGGACCTCGTCGAGGGAAACCACGGAAAGGCCCTGCTCACCCACGCGCACGAACATGCCGCGGTTCGAGGCCTTGGTAGACTCAGGCGGCACGGTTCCGTAGAGCAGATCCTGGCCCTCGCGCAGCTTGTCGACGGCGCTGAGCGGGATGTCCGCTTTAATATCCTCCGGAGCCACGGAGATGAGTGGCGCGTTGATTGACTGCAGCGAGTTGTTCTGCGGCCAGTCGAAGGAAGACTGGGTCTGATTGACCGGCAGCAGCGGAGTAGCCACGAAACAGATAAAGCCAATCAGGCCGGCGACGATAGCGGTTAGCCGGAGCGAACGCGGGGCGTCCGCAAAGGCTAAGCGGGATTTTTCGATATTGGTGAGGCTAACTGACACGGCGATCAGTTTACGGCACGCCCCCTATTTAATGAGAACGCACCGCCACCACAAACGGGCCAACCTGCTCGGTGTCCCAGCCCTTTTTGAATACGTCAGGGTTAAAGAAGACCGCGCGGTAACGCACATTCGGCTGGTTCGGATAGATGTCTTCAGCCAGGTGGATCTTGTAGCCGTCGCCTGGTTCCTCGATGCTGCCGCGGAAGATGACAACATCTGGCCCACGCCAGCGCGCGGAGTCGAGGGACTTGATGAATTGCTGCGGGGTCTGGTTCCAAGAGTCGCGGCCCCAGGCTTCAATCTGCTCATTACGCGAGCTGAATTCACCAAGCGGGTTGGCGTAGTTGCTGGTGAAGGCATTAAAACCGAGGTAAGGATTGTAGGCCATGAAGAGCTTCTCATCGGTCATCACCACGGTCTGGTTCGGTACGTAGCCATGAGAGTCGATGTATTCGCGGATCTTGATGTAGTTCATCGAAGAGTCGCTTGCGAAGCGGTCGGCGCGCTCGCCGTTACCGTCGGTGTCGGTGTAGGCATGATCCAGCGCCGACTCGTTTTTCTCTGGGATCTGCTGGGCGTAGTAGACGCCGCCTAGCGCAACGATGATGGCGAAGGCTGCGGTGATGCGCTTGTTCGTGCTATCGCTGAAGCGCGCCGGGTAAATGGTGGGGATTCCCATGCGGCGGATTTCGGCCAAGCCAAGAATACCTGCGGTGGCAAAGAGGATGACGATGATGCTCTCTAGGCGGAAGCCCAGCAGGGTAGTACCGACAAGCGTAACGACCATGGACATGACGACCCAGAGGTATGCGCCTATGGTGGCGATGCCCAGCGCGCGAATGGCGGAGTCTTCCAGACGCATCGTCATGTACACCAAGCCAATCAGGCATAGCAGGCCAATGATGCTCAAGGAGAGGAATGGCACCGGGATCTGGGTGCCTTCTTCCGGCAGGTAATGCTGGGCGGTGGATTCCAGAGGTGCCTTAGAGGTCATCGCGGCCATGAGGTATGGGCCCCATGCAATGGCTGCGATGGCCATAGAGCCCACACCGATGACCACCAGATGCAGGATAGGGCGCAGCTGGCGTTCATAAATGGCGGTGACCACGGCGATGAGGGAAACAATGGTCAGTGCGACCGCACCAGTGAACAACGTGTAGAAACATGCGGAGACGCCCAGGTAAAGCATGATCCCCACCGTGGAGAACCAAGAACCCTTGAACGCGTGGGAAGAAAGAACCGCGACGGCTGGAACGCCCATGGCGATGACGGCGGAATAAGGCTCTTCAGCGTTGACCGTGAGAGTGATCGCTGTGGTGGCCAAAGCGATTGCGGTTGCCACTGGCAAGGAACCAACAAGACGCTGCCAGATCGGAACTAGGATGCAGCCGCATACCGCGAGGGAGACTAGCGCCCACGGTTGGAAGACCTCCCAACCAGGCATGTTGAGCAGGTTGGCCAGGCGGCCACCCAGCCAGAACCAGCCCATTGGGTAAAAGGTGGGAAGCCCCTCGTAGTTCATGTCGGCGTAGCCCATTTGGTCCGTAGAACGCGTGAGGAATTGGGTACGGAAGACCTGGTCTACTTGGACGCCGTCGAGCCACAGCTTGGAGGCGGAAAGCGGCAGGCCGATTGCAGAAAGAACAAGCAGAGCAGGGGAGATATAGCAGGCCGCGTGGGTTAGCCATACGCGCCAGGTGGGGCGGGAGACCTTTTCCTGGTAGGTGTCATAAATCCACCACACGCAGAGGAAGCCCACGACGCCGAGGGTGAGCACGGTACCCACTGT
The DNA here is from genome assembly GCF_008042215.1 of Corynebacterium sp. LK14. NCBI lineage: Bacteria > Bacillati > Actinomycetota > Actinomycetes > Mycobacteriales > Corynebacteriaceae > Corynebacterium > Corynebacterium sp. LK14. The sequence continues at coordinate 15,196 of NZ_NOVQ01000001.1, read as the reverse complement.
GCTGAGCGCGCGGGTGACCATGGAGGTGCTGAATGCTGGCAAGGAGATGGTCTTGAAAGCATAAAAACCAATAAGTGCGACGACTGCCCCTCCAAGGGCAGACGCCGCTGTGCCCAGCAGCGTCGACTTTCTAGAAAGTTCGTCGACGTTGTAGTCCGTAGTACGGGCAATGTCGGTGCGCACGGGTTGCATTGTTGCTGGGCTAGTCATGCACACTAGTTTCCCATACTCGAGGGAATTGCAGGAATTTAGAAAGGCAGCTTTCGGAAGATGGCCTGCGGGATGAACTTGAACGCCAAAGAAACGTACTCGAACAGCGGGTGGACGTAGATCGACTGGGTGCCGTTGAGGATCGCCTTGACGGTGGCCTTAGCTACATCCGGGACGTCGACAGTCAGCGGAGCCTCGCCGGCTGCAGCGGACATCTTGGTGCGCACCTGGCCTGGACGGACCACGAGCACCTTGGCGCCGGAGCCGCGCAGGGCCTCACCGAGGTTGATGAAGAAGCCGTCCACGCCAGCCTTCGAGGCACCGTAGACAAAGTTGGAGCGGCGTACGCGCATACCGGCCACGGAGGACAGTGCCACGATGGTGCCGTGGCCCTGCTCCTTGAACTTCTGGCCCAGAAGGACGCCCAAGGACACTGGTGCGGTGAAGTTGGTCTGTGCGGAAGCCACGGCCTTGGCCTGGTTCTGCCAGAGTTCTTCCTGGTCACCGAGGGTACCGAAGGCGATGATGGCGACGTCGACGTCGCCGCGCTCCCATGCCTGCTTGACGACGTCCGGGTGGGAATCGAAGTCAGTCGCGTCAAAGTTGATGACCTCAACGTCAGCGCCGCGGGAGGTCAACGTGGCCTTTGCGTCGTCGATGCGCGGGGAATCAGCGCGTGCCGCGAGGGTGACCTTGGCTGGGCCACGGTCGAGGAATTCCTCGACGATGCCGAGGCCGATCTCGGAAGTGCCGCCAAGAAGAAGGATGTGTTGTGCTTGGCCTACTGCATTAAGCATGTGGGTTGTTCCTTAATTTTTCTGCTGGTCTTGAACGAAGGTTGCGAAACTCTTAGTGAAGCTCAAGACGGCGGGACATATCGGATGCAAAGACGCCGGTTGGGTCAATCTCGTTGCGGGTGGCAAGCCAGCCCTCCATGCCTGGGTACATCTTGTGGAAGTTCTCCGCAGAGGTGCGGGACTCCTTGGCCAGGTAGAGGCGGCCGCCGAATTCCATGACGCGCTTGTCCAGATCATCGAGGAAAGCACCGAGCCCCGGCTTGATTGGGAAGTCCACGCAGACGTTCCAACCCGGCATTGGGTAGGACAGCGGAGCCTTGTTGCCCGGGCCGAAGAGCTTGAACACGTTGAGCGCGGAGTAGTGGCCGGAGCGCTGCATGTCGCGGATGATTTCCTTGAAAGGCTCAACTGCCTCGGTCGGAACCACGAACTGGTACTGCAGGAAGCCGTTGGAGCCGTAGCCACGGTTCCACTCGCCGATGAGATCCAGCGGCTGGTAGAACTGCGTCAGGTTCTTGATCTTGTTACGAGCCGGAGCGCCCATAAGGTAGTAAGCCTCGCCGATGGCCATCAGGGAGAGCTTGTTCATGGTGAAGTTCGGGAAGATGTCCGGAACGGTCATCAGCTGCGGCGCGTTGAACTTCAGCGGATCCTTGGCCAGCTTCGGTGCTAGCTCCTCGAGCTGTGCCAGGGTAGCCAGGGAACCACGGGAGATGGTGGAACGGCCCAGCTTTGGCTCAGGGGAGATGACGTCGAACCAAGCAGAGGAGTAGGTGTAGTTGTGCTCCGATCCATCAGAGTGGAACGCAACTGTTTCCTCCAGGTTCTCAGTGCGGTCAGTGTCCGCGATGAAGTAGGCAGTCTCCGTCTTGGTCATGCGGATCTTGGCACGCAGGATGATGCCGGTCAGGCCCATGCCGCCCACGGTGGCCCAGAAGAGGTCTCCGTCTGGATCATCCTTGGAACCGCTAGGTTCCAAGTGGAGGACGCGGCCGTCAGCCACGAGCAGCTCCATGGAAACTACGTGGTTGCCAAAGGAACCAGCGGAGTGGTGGTTCTTGCCGTGGATGTCAGGGCCGATTGCGCCGCCGATGGTGACCTGGCGGGTGCCCGGCAGGACCGGAACCCACAAGCCATACGGCAGGGCCGCCTTCATCAACTGGTCAAGGGTGACGCCGCCGTCGACGTCAACGATTGCGGACTCCGGGTCGATGGAGTGGATCTTGTTGAGCGGCTGCATGTCGATGACCAGACCGCCACTGTTTTGGGCGGGGTCACCGTAGGAACGGCCCATGCCGCGGGCGATGACGCCACGGCGGAGGTGCGATGGCTTGTCGGAGTTGTCTTCAGCAACCTGCGCGACGGCCTTCTTGATGACCTCGACGTCCTCGGTTGACAGTACGTGGGCAGTCGTCGGTGCGGTGCGGCCCCAGCCGTGCAGGGACTTTTCGGTGGTATGTAGTTCCATCTCTTACTCTTTACTCGACGTGATATGTCGTACCCAGCCTACCCACCTATCCAGACACGTGACGTTTGTGGCGTTAGTGATATTTGGAACATACTCAGACACAAAACATTTCCGAATATGTGGGTTTTGGCCGTTTAACGTCGCTATTCAGTGTGGAGTTGGCTGCAATGGCGCGGCGTCATGAAAATCCCACAGCTGCCAATGCCATTGGCCACTAGCGTTCGTTAATACAGATCCATGATGTCGCGGATTTCATCAGGTAACTGCTCTTGTGAGGTGATTTCTGGTCCCTCGTAGCCGCGCAGAATTTCATAAACCCGGCGGCGTGAGGTGGAGTCCAGGATGGGGAGCTCTTCCGCCATCAGGCGAGTCATGAATCCATCGAGCGGAAGATTCGTGTGTTCCGTGGCGAGGAAGTGTCCGTTGCGCTTGTCATCTTCTTGGCGTTCATCCTGCGCCGCACGCTGGGCGGGAGTCAGATGCTCTTTCTTCGATGAGTACATGCGTTTTAGCATAGTTCCGCATAAAGTTATGCCCATGAATCAGCCACATTCGCAGCATGAATCTAACGTCCAAGTTGACACCCGCGTTGACAACTACGCACTTGATGACACCCTCGCCGGCCGCATCACGCAGTCCGCAGCAGCAGGTCTGATGCTCTCTTTCCCGGATTGGATTAAGAACAAAACGGCCCTTAGCATCACCTACGTCTTCTCCTTCATCGGCTTCGGAGCCCTCGTCGCCATCACGAATGCCCAGCGCGAGGATGAAGAACCACAAGCCGAGCAGCCACCAGTCGAGCATCCACAAGCCGAGCAAAACGATTCTGACCTCAAGCAGTGGGCTGTCTCCGCAGCGGTCATCCTTCTTTTTGTGCTGGGCGGTTTTATTAACGTCAAGGTTTCCCAGGCAGTGGTCAAGCGCCTGCGTAAGCGAGGTCTTTCCAAACCATGGACTGCATGGGGCGCAATTACTGCTGCTTTCGTATTCCTCGTGAGTGAGCTCGAAGCTCGCGATATCGAAAAGCTCGCTGCGTAGCCTCGCAAGTTTTGCGTATGGTGGGGCTCATGAGCCTCAAGGTCACAGATTTGAGTCAAGCACGCGCCAAGCGTGAAGACTCGCTAGTGACCCTCAAGAGTGAGCCTCTCACCGTCATCTGCCAAGTCTCTAACGTACGGGCAGAAGCAGAAGCACACCGACAGATCGGTTTCTCAGACGCTTTTACCTTCGCGGAGCTCCACCGTGTCCTAGAAGTCAGCTTCGGGCTTCCCGATGAGGATTCACCGTGGCATTTTTATGAGCATCGCGACGCCCGTGGCTGCCGCATTGACCCTGAGCATCAGGTCTCTGAATTCCTCTGGAAAGAGGGAGACCAGGTTGACTACGTGTGGGGCCTGTGGGACTTTAGCCTGGTGGTCGCGGAGATCTACCCACGTGATACTGGCACCCCGGAGGCCCTATGCGTGGGCGGTTCTGGCTCCTTCCTGGTGCCTTTTGATCTCACCGCAATTAATGCTGAGCTAACAGGGCAGGAAACCATCGATGAGGTCCTCAATATCGTGGTTCCGCCAGTGCGCGCGATCATTGAGAGAACTAAACTCTTCGACTTCGTACCCCTGCTCCAAGCCCTTGATCTAGAGCGCCCCGAAAGTACTGACAATGCCGATACTTCCCGCGCCGGTTTGGACTCCTTGCCCCGCGAGGTCACCTCAGAAGGACAGGATGCTTTCTGGTCGATGACGCTTGGTCTTTCCTGCATGGGCGGGCACGAGCTCACCAATTCTGTGGCCGAGGCAACCATGGAAGCTCTTGGATGGGTAGCGGATGATGGGGCGAGCCTAAGCGGTGAAGAAATCCGCGAATTATGTGCTGCTTCTTTGGAGGAACTGGCTGCCATGGGCGCTTACGGTGCCGATGCTTTGGCGCCTGTGGATCGGCTCGACATTTACCGTGCATTGCTGCGCAGGTAGGCTATTTAGCCGTGATTGATAAAAATCCTAATGCCCATAGTCGTGGCAACATTGACGGCAACGTTGAGGGAAACGTCGGGGGAGACGTTGACACTAACGTCGCCGATGTTGAGGTCCGACGCTCCTCGTTGCAGACGCAGCTTTTTCGCTTTGTCTCCGTGGGCGTGTTCACCGCGGCTATTGATTATGGCCTGACTTTGTTGCTGACCTCACTGGGTCTGCACAGGTCCGCGGCTAAGGCCATAGGTTGGGTCTTTGGTACCATCGCGGCCTACATCGCGAATGCCCGCTGGACGTTCGGCTCACAGGTCTCCGGCCGCACCGCCGGCGCTGTCGCGGCGCTGTACGCCTCCACCTTCGCTGTGCAGAACTTCCTCTATTGGGCACTCAACGCACCGCTTATCTCCATGGGATTTGAGGGCGCTGTTAAGGACACCATTGCGTTCGTCATCGCGCAGGGTGTGGCCACCGTGACCAACTTTGCCATCCAGCGCATCTTCATTTTTAAAGGTGATTGATGAGTAACGCGGCGCAGCGGCTCTCGCACTCAAATTCCCTGCAAGCACAAGGCTTCAAGTTCGCAATCACGGGCGTGATTGCAGCGGTGATTGATGCTGGTCTGACATGGATTTTCCAGATCGGCTTGGACTTGCTTGGCGACGTCGCCGCCCGCACCGTCGGCTTCATCTTCGGCACCTTGACGGCGTATTTGTTAAATCGCCGTTGGACTTTTAATGCGAAGGCCTCGAAGCGGCGCTTGGCCGCAGTGGTGGGCACTTATGCACTGACCTATGCGGTCAACATCATTCTCTACCGCTGGGCGTTCCCCTTCTTTGACCACGACCTTGAGTGGCCCTCCTCCTGGGCCTTGGTCGTGGCCTTTGTGATCGCGCAGGGTACTGCCACGCTGATTAATTTCTTTGTGCAGCGTTGGGTCATCTTCCGCAGCACGCGGAAGTCCTTTGTGGTGGACAATTAAGCCCAGCAGAGCGCTTAAGGGCGGTGGAAGTCTTCTTTGCGGCCCTTGTTGTGCAGGTTGAGCCACTCGAGGAAGCCCTTGGGATCGCGCCTTTGCACGAGGAAGAACCAGCCAAAACGTGCAAACTCCTGGGGGAGAAGTTTGCGCATGCCGCGCTGCCACAGCAGGTAGCCGCGGTTGCGGTAGGTGAAGTAGCGCTTGAACTCACCGGCGGGGTACTGGGTATGCATCTTGCCGCCCAGGATCGGCTTGAACTCGTCGGAGCCATCTGGGTGCAGGTAGCTGGTAGTCAGCGCGGTGCCGAACTGGAGACCGGAATTTACGAGGCGGCGGTGGTACTCCACCTCGTCGCCGCGGATGAAGAGGCGGTAGTCGGGGACGCCGATGATTTGCATGGCCTCAGCGGAGATGAGTGCGCCGTTGAAGAGGGAGGCGATGCCGGGCAGGAAGTCGCCCTCGAGCTCGCTCATGTAGCGGCGCCACACGAGTCCCTGGCGCAGTGGGAATGCCAGGCGTGCGGGCTCGTTGATGTTGCATACGGCAGGGGAGACCTCGTGCAGGGAGTTGGTTTCAGCGACGCGGTAGAGCTCGGCGAGGACGTTGTTGTCTGCTGGGCACCCGTCATCGTCGGCGCACCATACAGCGTCGGCACCGAGGGACAGAGCGGTGAGGAAGCCGAGGGCGAAGCCGCCTGCACCGCCCAGGTTGGTCTGGGAGGGGATGTATACGGCGCGCTCCCCGGCGATGGACTCAACGAGGTCCTTGACGGCGTCTTCGGCACCGTTATCCACAACGATGATCCACTGCACAGGGTGGGTTTGGCGTGCTACCTGCTCCAACGAGGCGCGCAGCAGTTCAACGCGCTGGTGGGTGACAATTACGGCGGCCGTGGAACCGGCAGTGCTCAAGGTGGCAGTCATGCGTTCCATTCTGCCACCCTTGCGGAGGCGTATAGGCTTTGGACATGGAGTTAGAAAAGATGTGGCCGCCTTTTGCGGTGCGCATTCACGCCAGCGATGGCAAGCAGAACATTTCGATGCGTGTCATGCGCGATACAGACATTGCTGCAATTAATGGGGTCACTCCGGAGGAGATCTATGGGGCCGAAATCCCGCGGCACGCGTTCGGCTGGCTCTTCGACGGCGATCCTTATGCCTCAGCGCGCATGCGGTGGGAGCACCGAGCAAGGATGTCTCCCGCAGAATGGTCTCTCGATTTTGTAGTGTGCATGGACCAGGAAATCATCGGCGTGGTTGACATGCGCGGTAGTGAGTTTGCAGTTCACAAGGAGGTGTCCACGGGTTCCTGGATTTATCATCGCCACCAGGGCAAAGGCTTAGGCACGCTGGTGCGTCATGCAGTAGCGGGATTTTGCTTTGGTGAACTGGGCACACAGACCCTGAGTACTGGGTGGGTGCAGGGCAATCATGCCTCTGAGAGGGTGTCGATGAAGCTGGGCTATGAGCTTTACGACGCCGGCCTAGCCGCCACCTTGCCCTGTGGTCCAGAAAAGAACGAGCTGCCCATCCGGCGCGCACGCCTTGCTCGGGATAGGTACAATAATGCCGGCTACACCGTCACGGTGGACGGAATAACCGGCGCATTGAGGAAGCAGCTCGGGGCGTCGCCAAGCGCGGCTTAGGCCTTGCCCGTGCCTTCTTCCTTTTCGAAGCGTTGGCGTAGTTCCTTGACGTATTCGCCTACCTCGGGGCCTTCGTATTCGCCGACTACTTCAGAGACCTCGCCGGCAGAGCGGATGGTGCCGTGGTCAATCCACAATGCCGTGTTGCACAGCTGCGCCAGGAAGTCGTTGGAGTGCGAAGCAAAGACCAGGATGCCGGAGCGCTTGACCAGCTCTTGGAGGCGCACACGAGCTTTGGCCATGAAGGCGGCGTCGACAGCGCCGATGCCCTCATCGAGCAGGAGGATCTCTGGCTCAATCGAAGTCACCACGCCCAAGGCTAGGCGCACGCGCATACCGGTGGAGTAGGTGCGCAGCGGCATGGCGAGGTAGTCACCCAGTTCAGAGAACTCGGCGATCTCATCCATCTTGTTTTTCATCTGCTTGATGGTCTGGCCCAAGAACAGGCCGCGGATGATGATGTTGTCGTAGCCGGAGACCTCCGGGTCCATGCCTACGCCTAAGTCAAAGACAGGGGCGACGCGTCCGCGGACGTCGGCGGAGCCGCGGGTGGGCTCGTAGATGCCCGAGAGCAGACGCAGCAGCGTGGACTTGCCTGCGCCATTGTGGCCCACCAGTCCAACGCGGTCACCTTCGCGGAGGTGCAGGTTGATTTCTTTGAGGGCCTCAACCACCACCGTGTTGTCGCTGTTCTTGCCAATCGCACCGCCAGCTGAGGAAAGTACAGCCTTCTTTAAGGAGCGGGACTTGGCATCAAAGATGGGAAAGTCCACGCAAGCGTTATAAGTATCGATAGAAACCATTGTTGAAGATCCTTTCGTGCAGCTTGCGCTATACCCAGTAGCTCACGCGGAAGCGCCACTGGCGCATGGCTAAGCCGGCAACGAAGATGCCCACAAGCGTGCAGGCAATGACAATGAGCCAGTGATAGCCGGCGACAGGTTCACCGATCATAGGAGCACGGACGATCTCCATGTAGTGATACAGCGGGTTAATCTCCGCAATGCGTGCACGGCTGGCTACAGCACCGCCCTGATCCTTCAAGGTGTTGGTCATCCACACAATCGGCGTGACGTAGAACAACAGCTGCGTCAGTGCCTCAAGCAGCGGTGCGACGTCGCGGAAGCGCGTTGCCACGATGCCGAAGAACATGGCCACCCACACGCCGTTGACCAGCAACAGTGCCAGCGCCGGGATGAACAGGAAGAACTCCCAACCCAAGTGGCGGGGGAAGATGATGATGAGCAGCAGCCAAATGATTAGGTTGTGGCCCAAGAAGAGCGTCTGCCGCCACACCAGGCGATAGACGTGGACTGACAACGGAGCCGGCAGCTGTTTAATCAGTCCCTCATTATCAATGAAGACGGTTGAGCCCTCCTTGATGGCACCCGAGATGAAGTTCCACATAATAAGTCCCACGGTGACGTGAGGGAGGAACTCCGCGACGGGGATCTGGAACAGCATTGAGTACAAAAGGCCCAAAGCAGCAGCCATCACACCAGTGGCGATGGTGATCCAGAAGGGGCCGAGAACGGAGCGGCGGTAGCGTTGCTTGATGTCCTGAATACCCAGCATGAACCACAGTTCGCGCTGCTTGGCGCCTTGAATAAGGTCGGCAAAAGCAGTCCGCAGGGTCATGGACTGGGACGCCGGCACCTCGCTTGACTCCGGGGTGGAGGTCATGCGGGCGATGTCGGCGCGCAATTGATTGTTGTCTTGCACGTCAAAACACCCTAGCGTGCATCCAGGCTAAACGGGTATCTACACGCCGCTTGTGCTGGGAAAATGCTTGAGACCAGCGGTTATCCTGTTTTAGGAATCCGGAGGGAAACACGTATAGAGTAGGGTGTCGATCGCCCCACAGCGGCCCCGAAAATCGTTGCGTTTGGGAACCAATGAAAGGCACGGAGGAAGGTTATATACATGCCATTAGGCTTGCCATCGAGGTATGACGTCGCCAGCGTGCGAGGTCTTTACACTGGCCTATCGGACGGATGGACCTACCTCAACGCAAACGCTGCGCCCCAGATTTCTGAGCGAGTGGCCGCAGGTGTTGCTCGTTCCTTCCGCATGTCGGCGGCGGTGGCCCCACAGGAAGATTCCACTGGTGCGCACTCCGCGAACCGCACGCCGGGGCAGCTTGAGGGCGCGCGTAATTACGACGCTGCCCGAATGGCGATCGCGGATCTCGTGGGCTCGAAGGCTAGCCGCGTTGTCTTAGGTCCTTCGCTGTCGGCGCTGTACCAGACGCTGGCGCGGAGCCTGCGCCCCATGCTGAGGCACAATTCTTCTGTCGTTTTATCCAAGCTCGATCCGCCTGCGCTCTACACCGCGCTGGCGGAAGTTGATGCGGACGTGCGTTGGGCACAGCCGGACCTCGGCACAGGTGAGCTTCCGGCGTTCCAGTACGCCGAGCTTGTCGACGGCTCCACCCGCCTCGTTTCCTTCTCCGCCGCCCATGAGTTGTTGGGCACTGTGACACCTACTGCTGAGATCATCGAAGAGATCCGCTCGCGCTCGCGTGCATGGACGCTTGTCGACGTCTCCGCGCTCGCCCCCTATCGACCCCTCGAGTTCGACGAGCTTGGGGCAGACATCCTTGGTATCGATATAGGCCTGCTCGGCGGCCCGCAGATCGCGGCCTTGGTATTCCGCGATGAAGCGATGTTCCGCAGGGTTGAATCGCATAGTCCGGTCAAGACTTCACACACTGCTGAAAAACTTGAGACTCCCGTGTCCACTGGCCTGGCCGGCGGCGTTGGGCCCTTGGTGGATCACCTTGCTGCGCTGGCGGGTGGCGAAGCCGGCTCCCGCCGCGTGCGCGTGCATAAGTCGATGGATGCGTTGAGTGATTACTTAAGCGAGCTCACCGCGGATCTATATACGTACCTGGGCACCTTGCCTGCCGTGCACATCCTGGGCGTGACGGGCGAGGCAGCAGCGGGGGCTTCAGATGATAGGCTGCCGCGCCTGACCTTCGCCGTGCAGGGCGTTCCCGCGGAGACTGTGCACCGTCGCCTCATTGACAACGGCTTGGTAACCACGCTGGCTTCCCGCACTCCGCTGCTGACTGAAATGGGTGCCGACGAAATTGGCGGTGCCGTTACCGTGGCACTGGGCCCATTCAACACGCATCATGACGTCGAGCAGCTCACCCGCGTGGTGGCTTCGCTGGCTTAGTGCTGCGGCACCGTCTTGCGGATGCGGGGTCGGTCTACACCTCGAGGACCAATTTGCCCGTGACCTCGCCGGAGTTGAGCGCGCGGTGGGCAGCGGCGGCGTCGGCAAGCGCAAAAGTGCCGTGGAGATGATGTTTGACCGTGCCGTCCTCGAGCCAGGGCCAGACGTGCTTGACGGTGTCCGCGACGATGGCGGCCTTGTCCTCAAGTGAGCGCGAACGCAGAGTGGTGCCTTGGAGGGTGAGGCGCTTGGCCAGAAGGATACCCATGTTGAGCTCCTCTTTTGTACCACCCTGGAGGCCGATGGTGACCAAGTGACCGTCGGTGGCTAGTGCCTTGAGGTTCTGCTTGAGGTACTTCGCGCCGATGATGTCGAGAATAACGTCACACTGGTTCTTGAGCTCCTCGGCGAAGTCCTGCTCCTTGTAATTAATGAGGACGTCCGCGCCATAGCTCTTGCAGGTATCGAGCTTCTCCTGTGAGCCCGCAGTAACGGCGACCGTGGCGCCCAGAGCCTTAGCCACCTGGATTGCGAACAGGCCGATGCCGCCCGCGCCGCCGTGGATGAGGATGGTCTGGCCTTCGCGCAGCCCTGCCTCCATGGCAAGGTTGGACCACACGGTGCACGCGACCTCGATGACGGATGCGGTGTCGGTGAGTGAGAAGCCTTTGGGAATCGGCAGGAGCTGGCCGACGGGAACCGCAACGTACTCGGCGTAACCGCCGCCCGCGAGAAGTGCTCCAATCTGGGTGCCTTCGGTCCACTCGGTGCCGTTGGCATCGACGATCTCACCGGCGACCTCAAGGCCGATCGTCTCCGATGCGCCAGGTGGCGGCGGGTAGTGGCCGCGGGCCTGCAGCAGGTCTGCTCGGTTAACGCCGGCAGCGTGGACTTTGACGAGCACCTCCCCGGGATGGAGCAGTGGCTTTTCGACGACGCCTAGCTCCAGCGCGCCCGGATCCTCAGGGTTGGTTTGCACGATAGCTTTCATGCTCGCCCAGCTTAACGAAAAGTAGACCGTGCTTGGGTGGAGAACTGGGTGGGGGAATGTGAACTCGCTTGGTGGGTTTAGTAGGCTAAGTGAGTCGCAAGACAAGGAGACGTGGCAGAGCGGCCGAATGCACTGGTCTTGAAAACCAGCGTGGGTCAAACCACCGCGGGTTCAAATCCCGCCGTCTCCGCCGTGTGAAGTCTCGAGACATCGTTCCTGTGGATGGTGTCTCGAGACTTTTTCGCGCTTCGCATCGCCACGCGTGGTTTCATGTACCGATATATGTAAATAGCGGCCAGAAACCTGGTGATTCAGGCACGCTATATGCACACAGAGGTACATACGCCGTGGACTGTCTTCGGTTTCCTTAATATGGGCTGTCTACGCGGTATTCTGCTCGAGCCAGGCATTGATGCCGCCGCGCAGGGAGTAGACCTCTCTAAAGCCGCGCTCGCGCAGGGCCGCGACTGCCTGGGCGGAACGGATGCCGCCGGCGCAGTGGATGACGGCTGGCTCGTCGTGGCCCAAGTGCGGGTCCTCACCCGCCAGGATGCGGTCCAAAAGGAAATGCTCGGAGCCGGGAATGGAGTGCTCAGCGCGTTCGGCGTCGGTGCGCACATCGATGATGCGGTAACCGGAAGGGATCTCCCGGACCTCGGGGGTGTCGGCAGGCTGCGAAGGCACCGCGCCGCCGGATACGACGGGGATGTACTCCCACGTGCCGGAAAGCGCATCGTAGTAGCCGATCTTGCCCATGAGCAGGGAACCCGTGCCCGTGAGATGCTTGAGCGCCTCCAATGCCATGGCAGAACCCACCGTGCCCACGACTGGGCCCAGCACGCCGGCTTGGGAGCACGAAGGCACCGAGCCAGGGGCAGGTGCCGTGGGAAAGACGTCCTCGTAGACCGGGCCGCGGCCCGACCAGAATACGGAAAGCTGTGCATCGAATCCCAAAATCGAGGCCCAGACGTGCGGGATGCCCAGCTCGTGGCAGGCCCACGAGCACAGGTAGCGGGCCTCAAAGTTGTCGGTGCCGTCAAGGAGGATGTCGGCCTCAGCTAGTTGTTTCAGGGCCGTCGCCGATTCCAGGCGCGGGTGCTGAATGACCCGCACATCAGGGTTAAGCGCGTGGAGGGTCTCTGCCGCGGAGACGGTCTTCGGGCCACCAATGTCGTCCATACCGTGGATGACTTGGCGCTGCAGGTTGGAAAGGGAGACCACGTCGTCGTCGAAAAGCAGGATGCGTCCCACGCCCGCACCCGCGAGGTAGAGCAGGGCAGGCGAGCCCAGCCCGCCGGCACCAATCACCGCAACGGTGGAACGGGCCAGCTCGGCCTGGCCTTCTTCACCCCACAGTGCTTCCTGGCGCGCGTAACGAATGCTCATTCCAGCCCCACCCAATTGCTAAAACCGTCCGCGTGGCGCTGTTCCTTCCAGATGGGAACCTCCGCTTTCACGCGGTCGGCGCATTCCGCAGCAGCGGCGAATGCGTCGTGGCGGTGTGCCGCGGCGGCGATGACCACGAAGGCGGCGTCGCCAACGTGCAGGTCACCCGTGCGATGCGCGCACCACAAACGGGCCTTGGGGTGCGCGGCGATGACCTCATCTGCCACGCGCGCGATCTCCGCATCGGCCGAAGGATGCGCCGTATACGTAAGCAGCTCCACGCCGCCGCGGCCGCCGTCGTGATTGCGCACGATTCCCTCGAAAGTAACCACCGCACCCATCGCGGCGGTGGCCACCTCTGGGTATTCGATCGGTTCCGCGGTCATGAAAGCCCCGAGAACCTTTCCGGTATCGGCGCTGACATACGAAGGATCAGTGCTCATGCTTTCCTTCCAACTGGTCGATGATGTGCGGCAACAAGGGCTTCAACACCTTGCAGCCATCCTTCACGCCGCCCGTTGAGCCGGGCAAAGCCATGGCAAAGGTACGGGCGTTGACGCCAGCGACTGTACGCGAGAGCGCAGCAGTGGGCACGCTTGCCGACGCCGCGTAAAACGCGTGCGCAATCCCTGGCAGCTCCTTGGTTAGGTGCGAGGAGACGGCCTCGACAGTGGCGTCGTCAGGCGAAATGCCCGTGCCGCCGGAAGTAAGAATCACCGAGGGGCCCTCCGCGAAGACCGCGTTCAAGGCTTCGTCGATCTCCGCATCGGGGACGATGAGTGCGTTGGGCGTATCGAAACCCATGCGGCGCAGGAATTCCACCGCGATGGGGCCGGAACGGTCCTCGTAGATGCCCGCGGCTGCGCGGGTGGAGGCCACAATTACTACTGCGCGGCGGGCCATTAGAACGGGATCACCTCAACGACATCGCCCGGCTGCAGCTGTGCGCCGGCCGGGATGCGGATGAGGGCGTTGGCGCCCATGGCCTGGGACAACAGGTGCGACCCGGTGCCGCCGAAGAGCTCCGCGGTGGCGATGCCATTCTCGTAGTCCACGATGCCGCGGCGGAACTGATCGCGGCCCTCCAGGCCGGTGACAGGAACGGTGACCTGCGCGGTGTGTGCCGCGCGGGAGCGGCCCAACGCCGGGCCGAGGTAGACGCGGAAGCTGACCAACGTGGATACGGGGTTGCCGGGCAGGCAAATGACGGGGACGTCGCCAAGCTTGGCCAATCCCTGCGGGCCGCCGGGCTGTTGTGCCACGTGGCCGAACCAGCCATCCTCCTCGAAGACCTGGCGTACCACCTCGAACTTGCCGTGGGACACACCGCCAGAGGTGACGATGGCATCGGGCTGGTAGACGCGAACCACGCCCTCGAGATCGGAGCGAAGGATGCCTGGGTCGTCGTTGGTGCGGACAAAGGCGACGACCTCAATGCCGTACTCGCGGCACAATGCGGTGATCATCGGGGCGTTTGCGTCCGGGATGCTGGCCGCACCCTGGCCTCCGATCTCCGCACCGCCGGTGCACACGACGATGCGGGCAGGCGCGTAGACCTCGACCTCGGTGATGCCCTGGGAGGCAAGCGTGCCGATGGCGGCCGGGGTCAGGCGGGTGCCTTCCTCGACTAGGACCTTGCCCGCGGCGATGTCGGAGCCTGCAAGGCGAATGAACTGGCCCTCAGGGGCTGCGGGGATGGTCACGGTTTCGCCCTCGCGCGGGAACTGCGGCGGCTCGCATTGCTCGACGGGCACGATGGTGACGGTTCCCTCGGGCACCTTCGCGCCGGTCATGATGGGTGTTGCGATGCCATCGCGGGCGGAACCCGGCACAGCACCGGCTGCCACGGTGGCGCCTACGGTGAAGGTGCCGCCGGTGGTGGAGGTAATGGCGTAGCCATCCATCTGCGAGTTGTCGAAGCGCGGCATGTCATAAGCTGCGGTGATGGTGCGGGCGAGGATGAGACCGTCAACTTCCAGCAGGGAGCGGGTCACCACCGTCGGCGCAGGTAGTGCTCCACGGATGGCTGCAAGATGCTCTTCATAAGTGCGCATGACGGGTTCTCCTCGAGGCCTAAGACAACTGGGGCAATATAGAACCCTAATTTTAACGGTATTTCCACGATAAAAACTGGCATAGTGGCAGACATGGTTGAAATTCACTATTTCGCTGCCGCACGCGCTACGGCCGGCGTGAGCCATGAGCTTGTCGACGCCCCCGCGACCCTCGGCGAGCTCCTCAACGAACTGGCCACCACGCACACCGGGACTACCGAGGCTGGAATGGGCCTGGGCGAGGTCCTCGAGCGCTGTACCTTCCTGGTCGATGGCAAAAACGCCGAGCGCGCCGCCTCCCTCGTGGGTGCGACGCGTGTTGACGTGTTGCCGCCATTTGCAGGTGGGTAGGGCTGCTGGTCTGTTCCTAGGTGTTTAGGATTTCAAGGAGCTGATTCCGGTATTGCATTGTGAGGGTGTCTGTTTTCAGCACAACTAGGGGGAGCAGTGGTCAAGTCCGCGGATGTGGTGTATGAGTTCTTTCGAATCGTCGGTGATCGGTTAGCCGGGATCGGGTCC